>JAPXRP010000039.1:0-27455 GCA_033813475.1 Candidatus Hydrogenedentota bacterium | reverse complement strand
TGCGGGCGCGGAGCGGGGGTGTCAGGGAAAGAAGTCTGCGAGACCCACCCTGAGGACATGCACCCCCCCGGCCTCCGCCGTGTCCGGGCCCAGGCGGGCCGCGTCCTTCTCCGTGATGATGACGGGAAGATCATCCCGGAGCAGCGCGGCGGGGATGGCTGCGTGGTCGGGGAGCGCGCTCCGCCGCGCGACCCGGCAGCCCAAAGACTCCAGGGTGCGGAAGAAGGATTCCGGCCGGGCCAGGCCGCACACCGCCGCGACGTTCCTGCCCCGGAAAAGGTCCGTCGGCGAGGGCTTCCCCCCGGCCAGCGGATGGAACGATTCTGGGGCGTGCCGTGTCAGGCGGACGGGCGCGTCCGGACAGTGGCTGCGGACCACGCGGAGCAGTCCGGCAAGGTCCCGCGCCTCATCGCAGCGGGTCACGAGGACATGCGTCGCGCGGGACATGGCTTCGAGGGGCTCCCGGAGGATGCCCGCCGGAAGGATCAGGCCGTTCCCGAACGGGTTGCCCGCGTCCACGAGGAGAACATTTTCGTCGCGTTCCAGGGTGACCGCCTGATAGCCGTCATCCAGCAGCGCCACATCGCAGCCCCGCGCGGCCGCCGCGCGCGCCCCCGCCACCCGGTCCCGGGCGCGGATGACGCACAGTTCGGGAAACCGCAGGGCAAGCATGGCGGCCTCGTCCCCCAGCAGCGCCGGGTCGGGGCGGCCTCCGGATTCCGCGCAGCAGTAAACAAACGGCTCTGTCACCCGGCGGCCCCCATAGCCGCGGGTGACCACGGCCACGCGCTGTCCGCGGGCCAGCTCCAGGCCCGCGCGTTCCAGGACGGCGGGGGTCTTTCCCGTGCCCCCGGCGGTGAGGTTGCCGAAACTCACGACCCGGACATCCACGCGGACGCGGGGCGCGCGGAGGCGTCGGCGCATCCCGGCACGCTGCACGAGGGATGCCGCCCGCAGCACCGCCCCGAGCGGTGCGGGGACAGGATCACCCCTGCGGACGGTTTCGGCCAGCCGGCGCAGGGGGTTCATGCCCGTGAAAAGCGCTTGCCGCTGTGCTGGCGGACAAGGCCCTTGAGTTCAAGGATGGTCAGCGCGCTCAGGGTCTCCGAGACGGCCCGCCGGCAGGTGAGGGCAATCTCGTCCACGAAGGCCCCCTCGCTGCTGAGGGACGCCAGGATGTCCGCCTCCAGCGCCGTGAGTCCGGGGGCGGACGGCGGCGGCGGGGGCGTGTCCGGTTCGCCGGGGGTGTCGCGGCCCGTTTCGGACGCGGGCGCCGCGTGGGCGGCGGCGGGGATGCGCAGCTCCACCAGGATGTCCTCCACCGTCTCCACCAGGCGCGCCCCCTCGCGGATGAGGGCGTGCGGGCCGCGGCTGTTGGGGCGCCCCGCCTCGCCGGGCACGGCGAAGACCTCGCGCCCCTGCTCGGCGGCGTGTTTCGCCGTGATGAGGGATCCGCTTCCCGGCGGGGCCTCCACCACCACGGCGCCCAGGCTGATGCCGCTGATGATGCGGTTGCGCTGGGGAAAGTTGGTCTTGAGGGCGCTCATGCCCATGGGGAAGGGGGAGACGACCGCGCCCTGCGCGATGATGCGCCGCATGAGGTCGGCGTGGGCCGCCGGAAAGACCTGGTCCACCCCCGACCCAACCACCGCGATGGTGCGCCCGCCGGCCTTCAGCGCCCCCTCGTGGGCGGCGGCGTCAATTCCCTCCGCCATGCCGCTGACCACGGTGATGCCCCGCGCCGCAAGGTCCTCCGCGAGCCGTCCGGCGATGGCCGCGCCATAGTGCGACGGGCGGCGCGTGCCCACAATGGCCACGGCATACTGGTCGGTCTCCAGCAGGGCGCCCCGGACGAACAGCATGAGCGGCGGGTCGTAAATCTCCGCGAGGAGCGGGGGATACCCGGGGTCGTCCATGGTGATGAGCGCCGCGCCGTGCAGGCGCATCAGGCGTTCCTGCGTATCCGTGTCCACGGCGTCCCGGTATTGCCGGATGTTCGCCGCCACCCTCTTGCCCACCACCTCGGCCAGCTCCGACTCCGCCGCGGCCAGCGCCTTTCTTGGGGTTCCAAAGCGCGCCATCAGGCGCACGAAGCGGGTGCCCCCGATTCCGGGCACCAGCGCCAGGGTCATCCAGTCCCGCTGCCTTTCGCTCATTTCCTGCGGCCCTTGGGCGTCTTCGCCCCCGAGGAAGGCGGCGTTGAGGTCTCCGAAGTCCCGCTGCCCTCCGCTGCTGTCTCTGGCCATGGCGTTCCTCCCGTGTCAGGCGGCCGGGGCGGCAGGGGCTCCAGCAGGAGTTCCCGCGCCCAGGCCTCCGGATCGGGGCCGTAGTTCAGCCCCGTGATTTTCTTCAACACCCGCGCCGCCGGCTGCGCCATGCTTTTGTCGGCGCGCATGACGTCAAGCAGCGCCGGCACGGCCTCCTCCACCGGCAGCATTCCCATCAGGCGCACTGCCTCCATGCGCACGCGGGCGCCCTGCCCCGTCTTTCCCGCCGCCGTGTCGGCCACGGCGCGCCAGCCCGGCGGCGTGTTCATGTCCGCGAGGGCGCGCAGCGCCGTCATCCGCAGGGCGGTGTCGGGGTGCTCCATCAGCGCGGTCAGGTCATTATACGCCCCCGGACAGCGCAGCATGCCCAGGGCGCGCGCGCAGGTGTCGGCAAGCTGCGGCTCGGTCGCCCATGCGTGCCGCGCGAGGGGCTCCGCGGCGGCCACGACCCCCATGCGTCCCAGGCAGTACGCGGCGGCGCGCCGGTGCCTCGGGGTTTCCAGTTCCGTGTTAAGTGTCTCCAGGAGCAGGGTGTCCATCAGTCCCGCGAGGCGGGGAAGGGCCGCATCGAGGGCCCGCACCTTTTCAGGGGTTCCCCAGGCCAGGGTGCGCATCACATAGGCGAAGAGATGCGCGGGCGGCGTGTCTGCGGCGCATTTGGCGGCGGCGTCCCGCACTTCGGGGGATGGATCGATCAGTCCGGAGACACAGAGGCCGATGTCGTGCTCCGCATTCTCGGAGAGGGGGAGCGTTTCCAGCGCGCGCGCGCGGGCGGCCGGGTCGGCCGATTCGGCCATGAGATCAAGCACGCGCGCGGCCCCCGCCCCGTTCCCTGTGTTTGCCGCGCCCCCGGGTGTCTGTCCGGGAAAGGCGGGGGGAACAAGCGGTGCCGGCGCCTGCTCCGCCGGGGGGGGCGGGGGAGGGGTGTCGGGCCGGCCGGGCACATAAGGCGCGGGGGCGGGCGCCGGTTTCCCGGTGAGGGATCCGGGCGGAAACGCGCCGACGGGCCCGGCGCCGCAGACGGCCTGCGCGAGCAGGCAGAGGGCGGGCAGGAGCGCCGCTGGAATGACCTTTCCGGGCCGGGATACCATGCGGACATTGTCCGCAATGGGGCGCCCTCGCGCAAGTCTTTGGGGGCGCGCCGCGGCGGGTGGTGGAACGCGGAGTCCGGCCAAAACCAGAAACTCCTCCGGCGGGTCTATGGGTGCGTGCGGCTGCGGCAACTTGAGGAGCGGCAATGCGGACGACAACGGAACAAGACGGCCTTTTCGTGACGACAACAGCGGGCGACCGGGAGCGGGAACGGTTTTCGCGCAGGTTCAACCTGGTGGAGGGCCTGCTTGTCATGGTGTTCATTCTGCTGGTGCTGTGGGGCTGCGCCTATCCTTTCGGGGTGATGCTGGAGGTGCCCGGCGTGCGCGCGGGGTCCACCCTTTGCCTGGTGGCGGGGGCGCTTTATCTGCTGTTTGTGAGCCCCCGACTGCATGGGGACACCCTTTCCTCCTGGGGGCTGGGGAACCCCTGGGCGCTCGTGCGGCATCTGCGGGCGGCGTCGCCCGCGCGGCGCGGGGTGCTGCTGGGGGTCATGGCCGCGCTCTTCGTCGGGCTGAACGTGTTGAACTACCAGAACTGGGGTGAGGTGGCGGAGTTTTTCAATCTCGACAAGACACCGCTGCGGCACTATGACCAGTCTTTTCCGGGAGTGCTTCTGGTGGTCCTGTTCGGCAGCGCCCTGGCGTCGGTGATTGTGCTGTTCGGCATCCGTTACGACAACTTCGGCTCCGCCTTTGCCACGGCCATGAAGATCGCGCTGCCCCTGCTGGGCCTGATTGTTGCGGCGGCCTTCGCCCAGCGGGGGACGGCGGCCTTCGAACGGTTCAGTCTGGACGCGTTTCTCCTGGGCGCGTTTGGGTATGTGTTCTGGGGCTTCGTGCAGCAGCTGCTCTTCTCGTCCTACTTCGGCACCCGCCTGCGAAAGGCTTTTGGCCCGTCCTCTTCCCCGGGCAACCGGCGCCCCGGGGCCCGCGTTCCGCTGGCGCTTATGTTCTCCTTTGTGGCGGCGCTTGTTCTGGCGCCTCTGGCCTGGCTTCCGATCCGGCTGCACTTCGGCGCGGAGTCGGTGCCCGTGTCCGTGCTGGCGGGGTTTATGACTTCGTTTGGACTGTTTGGCGCGCTGTATGGATGGTTCTACGCCGTGGACCGGAAGCGGCTGCTGGTCGCCACGCTCACGGGCAGCTGTTTCGGGGTGATCCACATCAACTCCCACGGACTGGTGGGGGTGACGTTCCTGCTGGGGATTTTTCTCTCGTATGTGTTCATGGAGGAGCGCAACCGGAACCTGGTCGCGCTGGGGTTCATTCACGGGGTGCTTGGGTCGTCTTTCGGCATGTTCTTTTCCAAGGGACAGTCCGGCGCGCTGGAGGTGGACTACGGTGTGGGCCCGTGGAACGTGGACGACCCGTCATGGGGCGTGCTCGCGGTTCCCGCCCTGTGCGTTGCGGGTTACCTCTGGGTGGTCGGGTGGTACCTGCGCAGGGGGCATGCGCTGGAGAAGACCCCGTGAGTCTTTCCGGTTACCGGACGTGCAGGACGAAGGGCTGGGTCCAGGCCTTGGCGTCGCCGTGTCCGAAGGCCTCCACGCGGAAGTAGGTCGCCGGGAAGAAGGAGGGCGGGACGAAATCAAGGGAGGGGCCGGGTACCCGCGCCACGACGCGGCCGTAGTTGCTGCACACATGGAACAGCTCGGCGTTGGGCGCCTCCACCAGAACATGCCTCCCCTCCAGGCGGATGCTCTCGATCACCACGCCCGTGGACGCGTAGAAACTCCCCCGTCGCAGGGCGTCCACGATGGCGCCGGCTGACCGGTCGCCCCCCTGCACCATGACCCAGGCCACCCCCCGGTCCACATCCTGGTGGTTGTCATCCCCGGCATAGCCCCAGACGATCTTGTCGTTGCTCAGAAGCATGTCCCAGCGGTCTGTGGCCTCGGGGTTTCCCTCCACGCGGCGCGTGACGCCGTTGTAGATTTCAATGCCCGCGTAGCCCTTCAGGGACTGGAGAACGGACTGGGGACAGTGGTTGAAGTGCGGTTCCCAGTTGGGATGGTTCATGACGGCCAGGCCGCCGGCGGCGGTGATTTCGTCTATGACCTTCTGGCGGTCCGCGGCGGGTTTCACGCGCGCGGCGGCGTTCATGTGGAGGATGTGGGGCCCTCCGGCGGTCACCTCGCAACCGGGAACGAGCGTCATGCCGCACGCGTCCAGGGCCGAGATGTCGGTGATCATGTCATGGTCCGTCAGCTGGAGAAAGTCATATCCGAGGGCGGCGTAGGCCTTGACGGTGTCCTGCGGGCTGAGGTTGCCGTCGCTGGCGGTGGTGTGCGTGTGCAGGTTTCCCCGGAGCCACCCGGTGTTTTCCGCAGCGTAGGGGGTTTTCAAAGACGCGCGATCTGCTTAGGGTTTTTGTTCTTCCCACAGGGCGGCGAACTCCTCTCCTGAAGCCGGCGCGAGCAGTTCCGGTCGGTACAGTCTGGTCACTATGGGGTCTGGAACCCGGGTGATCTCACCGGTTTCCGGGATGTGCGTCAACTGGCGCATCACCTTCTGGCTGCCGTCGCACTCGTAATACGTCCAGGCGTCCCCCTTGCCCGGCACGAACTGGGATGTCCTGAAATACAGCACGCGTCCGTTCCTCTCCCGCCTCAGCGGATGGAGATCATGCGGTCAATGGGCGTGCGCGCGCGCCGGATGATCTCCCCGTCCAAATGAACCTGATACTCCAATTTTTCCAGGCTGCGCAGCGTGTCCTCCAGCGTGATCGTGTTCATGTGCTTGCAGCGCAGGCTGCACGCGCGCACCATCTCGCGGTGGGGAAACTCCGCCGCCAGGTTGTCGCCCATGGAGCACTCGGTGAAGAGCGCGTAGCGCGGCTTCTCCACGTCCCGCACATAGTCCACCATCAGCTTCGTGCTTCCCGACACATCCACTTTTTGAATCACCTCCGGCCTGCACTCCGGATGCGCCAGAATGACCGCGTCCGGATACTGCCGCCGCACGCTGTCCACATCCTCCGGCGTGAACAGCTCGTGCACCTCGCACTGGGCGGTCCAGCCGATCACCGCGGGCGCTTCCTCGGAAAGGGCCTTAAAGGCCGCCGGGTCCGCGTCCGCGCTGATGAAGTTAACGCCCATCTGGGCCGCCGTATTCGCGGCGAGATACCGGTCGGGCAGGAAAAGGATGCGCTTGTGCCCCTGGTCCAGCAGGTGCTTGATCACCTTGTCCGCGTTGCCCGAGGTGCAGCAGTAGTCCGACTCCGCCTTCACATCGGCGTAGGTGTTCACATAGGTGACCACGGGCGCGCCGGGAAACCGCGCCTTCAGGGCGCGCACATCCTGCGCCGTGACCCCCTCCGCGAGCGAGCAGCCGGCCTTGTCCGAGGGCACCAGCACGGTCTTGCCGGGGTTGAGAATCTTGGCGGTCTCGCCCATGAACCACACGCCGCAGAAGACGATGATGTCGGCGGGGGTTTTGGAGGCGACCACGGAGAGCTGGAGGGAGTCGCCGGTGTAGTCGGGCACGGAGTGGTAGAGCGCGGGCTCCATGTAGTTGTGCCCGAGAATGACGGCGTTGATCTCCCGCTTGAGGAGGTTGATTTTGTGCGCGGTCTCGGCCTTGGCCTGGATCTCGAAGTCCGGGATCACATGGCTTAGGCGGGCGCGCATTTTTGCCAGGGTGCCTTCGAGGGTGTCGGCGGGGGGGAGGTCGGTCATGGCGTGATTCCTGCATGGTGTGCGTTACGGGAACGCGCGGGTTGGAATCCCTCCCCGCGCATCTCTACAATAACACATTCCGCGTTCCGGGAAAAAGCGCGGATCGCCGGACGGAAAGGTTTCCATGCAGCATTGCCGCCCATTTGCCAGACTGATTCTGCCGGCCCTGGCCGCGATGTTCGCCGGCGCCGCCGCGGCGGCGCCGGACGAGTTGCCCGAAGCCCGCAAGGGCGTCCTGCTGGCCAGCCTTGCCCGCATGGCCGCCGGCACGGCGTCCCCGGCGGACGACGCGCTGTGGATGGAGCAGGCCGGGCTGCCGGACTTGGGCGAGGCCGCCTGGCAAGCGCTGTTCGGGGAGCATCTCGCCGCCGCGCCGTACACCCCCGCCCTCGGCGCCCGGTGGTGGCGCCTCCTTTCCGAGCCGCGCCCCGAGCAGCCCGGTCTGGCGCGCATCGCGGGCCGCTTCTTTGCGGCCGTGCTGTCCGGTTCCCTGGAGCGGACGCCCCCGGACGCGGTGGAGTTTGACGCCGCCCTTGCCTGGATTGAGGGGGTCATGGTCTCCTCGGCGCCCGTGGCCGCCGAAGTGCGCGCGGGCATGGAACCCCTGCTGAAGGCGAAGCCTCTTGACCTGTGCGCGCCCCCGGCGCCCCTTCCGGCAGCCCCCCCGCCTCCGGATTCGCAGGGTCAGGCGGAGCCGGCCGCGCCCGCGCCCATGCCCGCAGAGCGTTTTGTCGGCGCCCACGCGATGCAGGCCGCAGTGACCCTCGGGTTGCTGGCCGGTCCGGAGAAGGTGGGGGACTGGATCAAAGCCCCGACGCCGGCGCTTCGGGCCTACCAGACCACCGGCATGTGGATTTTTGACGACGGACTCCTGCCGCCTGCGGCCTTTACCTCCCTCCTGAGCCTGGTCAGCGCCACGCCCCAGGTGCTCACGGGGATGAGCGCGGTGGTGTGTCTGCCGTATCCGGTTCCGCTGCGCGTGCCGGGCGCCGTGGCCGCGCCCCCGCCAATGCCCTGGGAGGCCTGGACCGCGCCTGTCGCCCTGCCGCCGGCACTGCTGCCGTCGGTGCCCCTTTTTGCGGGCGCCGCCCTGCGCCAGACCGCCGAAATGGTCCAGGCCAAGGAACTCGCCCGGCGCCCGGAACTGGTCCAGGGCTGCAGGGAGCTTTTTGGGGCGAACATGGAGCGCGTTGACTCCCCCTTCCGGCAGTGGCTGGCCGCCGCCGGAGTGCGGGGGCCGGGGGATTTTTATGCGGGCCTCGGGGCGCTCTGGATGGTGAATTCGCGGCTGATGCTGGAGGCGGCCGCCGCGCTGTATCACGCGGGGGAGTTCGAGCCCATTGCCGCCGTG
This sequence comes from Candidatus Hydrogenedentota bacterium, assembly GCA_033813475.1. Lineage (GTDB taxonomy): Bacteria > Hydrogenedentota > Hydrogenedentia > Hydrogenedentales > CAITNO01 > JAAYBR01. The sequence continues at coordinate 19,069 of JAPXRP010000039.1, read as the reverse complement.
CTGCTGGTCGCGGACCTCTTTTCCAACGGCGGGGACGCCACCCTCCTCTTCGAGACAAACCCCGCGGGGGTGGTCTCCAGCAGGCAGGCGGCCCTGCGGCGCGCGGTGCTTCCCACCGGGAGGCCCTATGTGACGGGGGTCGCGGCGGGGGACGGGTTTCTTTACTTCGACCTCCAAGAACTGCTCACCCTCCTGCAGTAGGGGGCGCGACAAAGGAAGACGGTGTGAGATTCTCCTGGGCGCTGGCCACTGCCGCGTATTGCGCGTTCATTTTTTGGCTGTCATCGGGGCCGATTCCCGTGCCGAAGGCGGTCTCGTTTGTCGGCCTGGACAAGGTGGCCCACGCGGGGGCCTACGGGCTGCTGGCCCTGCTGGTGTGGATGGGGATGGCGCGCTCGGGCCGCGGGCACACGGCCCGGCGCATGTTCTGGACCGCCGCCCTCTTCGCCACGCTGTACGGGGCCACCGACGAGCTTCACCAGTATTTCGTTCCCACGCGCACCTTTGACCCGGCGGACTGGCTGGCCGACGCGGTGGGCGCCTTCGCCGCGGCGGGCGGGGCGCGGTGGTTTCACCTTAGGGGATGGTTTCCATTCCGCCCGGAACCAAAGCCGTCCGCGGGGGATTAAGCGGGCGGGATTATTGCGGCGGTCGGGGGGCAGGTGATAGGCTTTCAGGCATGAGTTCTTCCATGGTTTCCGAAGAGGAACCCGTGCGCCGCAGAGGGTGCGCGGGCATCTTTTTCTGCGCGATGCTCCTGGTGGGCGCGGCCTACGGCGGCGGCGTCGGCGCGTTCCTGTGGATGGTCGGCGACACCACCAGCGCCGTCGCGCGCGCCCTGGCCGATTTCCGGCCCAAGGTGGGCAGCAAGGTTTTCAGCGGCGACGGCCAATTGCTCGGCGAGTTCTCCATTGAGGAGCGCCAGGTGCTCCGCCTTTCCGACATTCCCCAGAAGCTGCAGAAGGCCGTGGTCGCCACGGAGGACAACACGTTCTATTCGCACAAGGGGGTGCGCCCGGACGCGATACTGAACGCGGTGCTCTATGCCCTGCAGACGGGCCGGTCGCGCGGCGGCAGCACAATCACGATGCAGGTGGTCCGCAACGTGGAGACCCTCGGCGTGGGTCTCGAGCGGACCATGTGGCGGAAGATCCACGAGGCGATGGTGTCGCTCCAAGTGGAGCGCGAGTTTACCAAGGACGAAATCCTGGAGCTCTACCTGAACCAGTCCTTCCTCGGGCGAAGCGCCTACGGGGTCGAGGCGGCGGCGCAGCTCTATTTCGGAAAGTCCTGCCGGGACTTGACCCTGGGCCAGTGCGCCACCATTGCCGGACTCCTCCGGGCGCCCAACCCCAACGCCCCCACCAACAACCTCAAGAACGCCGTCGCCCGGCGGAACATTGTGCTCGGTCAGATGCTGGAGACCGGCGTCATCACGCAGGAAGAGCATGACGCCGCGGCGGCGGAGGATCTCGGCGCGCAGGTGGTCCCCGAGGATGCCGCCGTCCGGGCGGACGCGGAGGCGGTGGTGGCGCGGCGGACCGCCGGCTTCAAAGCCCCCTATTTCGTCGAGGAAATCCGCCGCAGCGTGCTGGAGAAGTACGAGAAGTCCGAGGTGTTCGAGGGGGGGATGGAAATCTACACCACCCTGGACATGCGCCTCCAGACGGAGGCCGAGCGCGCCCTGCTGACCGCCCTCGACGCGTTTGACGAGAGGGAAAGGGCGAAGCTGGAGAAACAGGGGAAGGCCGAGGAGTTTGTGCCCGTGGCGGGCGCGCTGGTGTGCATAGACAACCGCCCCCCCTACCGGGGCTTCGTGCGCGCGATGGTTGGCGGCCGTGATTTCGCCCGGGAGAAGTACAACACGGCCACACAGGCCCGCCGGCAGCCCGGCTCCAGCATCAAGCCCTTTGTCTGGGCCGCCGCCGTCGCGGCGGGGTACACCCCCTCCACCATCATCCTCGACGGACCCTTCTCCCGCGTCGCGCCGAACGGCACCGTGTGGTCCCCCAAGAACTATGACGCCAAATACATGGGGCCGGTGCCCATCCGCCACGCGCTGGAAAGGTCCCTGAACATCGTGTCCGTCAAGCTGGTGGACCAGATCGGCCCCCCGGTCGTGCGCTCCGTCCTGAAGCGGTGCGGCATCCCCACGGAGGTCGAGGGGCTCACCATCGCGCTCGGCTCCCCGGAGGTGCGCGTGCTGGAGCACTGCGCCGCCTATTCCTGCTTTCCCAACGGCGGGGTGCGGCATGACCCCGTCATGATCACCGACATCCGCGACCGGGACGGCGCCCAGCGGTACAGCCACCGTGACTACGCGCGGTCGGAGCAGGCGCTCGATCCCCGGGTGGCCTATGTGACCCTGCACATGATGCGCGGTGTGTGCACCCCGGGGCCCGGGGCCACCGGATGGCGCGCCAGCACGCTCAAGCGGCCCGTGGGCGGCAAGACAGGCACCACCAACGGCAGCCGCGACGCCTGGTTCTGCGGGTTCACCAGGGAGTACACCACCGTGGTCTGGGTCGGATACCGCGACAACCGGCCCCTCGGCCGCGGAGCGGACTACACCGGCGGCCGCCTGGCCTGCCCCATCTGGGTGGACTTTATGACCGAGGCGCTGGACGGGATGCCGGTGGAGGAGTTCGATGTGCCGCCGGGGGTCGAGTTTTTCTCCATTGACCGCACCACCGGCGTGGCGGGCGGAAAATACCGGGAAGCCTTTGTGGCGGGCACCGCGCCCCCGCAGGCCTGGCAGGGCGCCCACGGCGAACCCGCGGCGGAAGACGACGGGGCCGCCGCCGTCCCCGAGGAGGATCTTGGCCTGCTGGAGGCGCTGTAGCCGAGAATAATTGTTGACTGGCGGGGGCGATGGGGGTACAATCAATTCCGCTGTACAGGAAGCCCGCAAGTGAGGAGGCGGGCACCGGGGCGGAGTGGCCGGAGCATCGCCGGGGGCTGTAAGGAACGTGCGCCCATGAGAGGCATGACATTCGCAAATTTCCGAACCGACGACAACAACCAGTCGGCGTTTGATGTCTGCCGCAGGCTGGCCGCGCTGGAGGACGGCGTGGTGGCCCCCGTCACCCTTCTGGGGGACAAGGGGGTCGGCAAGAGCCATCTGCTTTGGGCCATCGTCAACCATTTTCGGGAAAACCAGACGCGGGTGAGCATTGCCCTGATCAGCGCGAGCGACTTCCCGCGCAAGGCGCGCGCCCTCGCAAAGGATCCCACGCCCATACAGCGGTCACGTCCCGCAGTGCTGCTGGTGGACGAGCTGGAGCTTTTCAAGGACGACGCGGAGGAGCTGGAGGGGGTGGTGCGGGCCTTTTTGGACAACGGAAAGATCGTCGTGCTCGCCTCGCGCGTGCATCCGAGCATGCTCAGCGCGTGCAGCGGCGCCTTCAAAGCCCTGCTGACGCGCGGCCAGGTGATCGGCCTGGGCGCCCCGGAATCGGACACCGAGTCCATCGCGGGGGTGCCCTCCTTCGCCCTGGAGCAGATTTCCGCCCTGCGCAACACCGTGGCCGAACTGGAGCGCGAGCGCCAGCGGCTGCTGGACCGTCTCGAGGGCGGCGGCGCCGCCCCTGACGGCGCCGCGCCGGATGGCCAGCCGCTCCGGCAGGAACTGGAGACGGTACGTCTTGCCCTGGAGGGCAGCGAGGGCGAGCTTCAGAGCATGCGCATGGACTTCGAGGCGGTGCGCGAGCGGGACGAGGCGGCCGCCGCCGCGCTGGCGGAGCTGCGCGCGCGCGTTTCCGTCAGGCAGGCCGAGATGCGGCGGCGGGTGGAGGGGCTTCAGGAGGCGCTGGGCACGCTGTCCGCGGAAATGGACGCCGCAGAAAGCGGCGCCGGCGGGGCCGATGAGGCCTTTGAGCGGCTGGCTTCGGAGAAGTGGAAGGCGGAGGCCGCCCTGGAGGAGGCCCAGGGCCGCGCCGCAGTGCTGGCGGAGGAAGTGGCGGCGTTGCAGGCGCGGGAGAAGGCCGCGGCCGGCGGGGCGGTGAAGCCGCTGCCCGTGTCCGAAGACCTCAAGGACGCCATCGGCCGCGCCTTTGCGGACCCGGAGGAGGAGGACGAGGAGTTGACCTGGGCCGAGCCGGAGCGCGACGACGAGGACCCGCCCCAGGCATGACGGAGGACTTCGCCGCCCGCGTCATCGGCCTGTTCGAGCGGATTCATCCCCTCGACCGCGTGCCGCGCGCGGGCTTCCTGCTGCGGGGTGTCCCCGAGCCGGAAAGTGTGGCCGCCCATTCCCACGCCGTTTCCCTCATGGTCTTGTGCTTCTTGGAGGCCCACCCCGGGCGCTGGGACTTCCGGCGCGCCGTCGGCATGGCCCTCATCCACGACCTGTCCGAGGCCGTGCTCATGGACATTCCCATGCCCGCCGCGGACGCGCATTTCCGGCGCGAGAAACAGGCGGCAGAACAGGCCATTCTCGAGGGGCTGTTCAACGGGTTCTCCTTCACCGGAGACATGGCCGCCCTGCACCGGGAATTGACGGAGGGGGAGACGGCCGAGGCGCGGCTGGTGCGCGGCCTGGACAAGGCGCAGATGATGGTCAAGGTGCTCTGCTATGAGGCGGAGCATCGGGGCCGCCTCGGGGAGTTCTGGGGGAACCCCGCCAACTTCAACGACTACGGCGTGCCGGAGGTGTCCCGCCTGTTCGACGCCGTCTGCGCGCGGGCGGGCAGGCCCCGCCCCCGCTGACGCGGGCTCAGGCCATCCGGCGCTGAAGCGCCACCACCACCCCCTGCACCTCCACCTCCCCCGCCGGGAAGCGCATGGGCCGCATGGCCGCGTTTGCGGGCCGCAGCTCCACCACCCCGCCGTCCGGATGGAAATGCTTCACCGTCGCCTCGCCGTCCACCAGCGCGACCACCACATCCCCCGGACGCGGCGCGCGGTCGTGGTCCACCACGACAATGTCCCCGTCCAGGATGCCGTCCTCGATCATGCTGTCCCCGGCGACGCGCAGGCAGTAGAGGGCATTGCCCGGCAGGCCCGTCTCGACGGGAAGGTAGGACTCCACGTTTTCCAGCGCGAGGGTGGGGGAACCCGCCGCCACGCGGCCGAGCAGGGGGGCCATGCGCACGTTGGGGGTGAACAGGTGGGCGACCCCCTTGTCCGTCACGCGCAGGCTGCGCGCCTTGGACGAGGACCGCTCAATGTACCCCTTGCGCTCCAGCGAGACCAGGTGGTCGTTCACGCCGTTGGTCGAGGCGATGCCGAACCGTTCGCCGATCTCCGCGATGGTCGGCGGGAAGCCGTTGTCCCGCACGCTCTCGATGATGAACTCAAGAATGTCCTGCTGACGCCGGGTCAGTTCGCGTGTCATGCCTGTTCCTCCCTGGGTTGAGGATGCGGGCGCACCTGAAAACAATAAACTGAATCTTCTTTCAGATAGTATACCCCGTCCCCGGCGCGAATGCAACCGCCGCGCGGCCGGTGGGCGCGCCCCGCACGGAGGCGGGTTTGACCCCGGCCCGGGCGCGCTGGTACCATTGCGCCTGGTGTTGCGCGCCCTTCGGCGCGGTCAGAGAGACAACCGAGGAAGCGGGAGTTCCGTCATGCAGACATCGCTTATTATCGAATCCAACGGTTCCGGCAAGGACAAGCTCGACGACCTGCTGGACGAGGGCTGGGTGGTCGTGTCCGTCACCGCGAACCACGGCAGAAGCTACAACGACTTTCTCGTCATCCTCGAGAAGAAGTAGCCCCTTCCGCGCCTAGTTCTGCCCTTCGCCGCCTGTCTGGAACCGGAGGGTGTCCGCGTCTCTTTCGATCCGCACCGCCGCCCCGTCGGGGATGGCGCCCGTGAGGATTTCGCGGGCGAGAGGGTCCAGCAGGAGCCGCTGGATGGCGCGTTTGAGGGGCCGCGCGCCGTAGACGGGGTCATAGCCCTGCTCGGCGAGGAGGTCCCCGGCCTCCGGGGTCAGTTCCAGCGTCAACTCCCTTTCGGCAAGCCGTTTGGCGACCCGCGCCATCTGCACATCCACAATCCTTCGGATGTCGGCGGGGGTGAGCGGGTGGAACACGACAATGTCGTCAATCCGGTTGAGAAACTCGGGCCGGAAATGGTGGCGGAGCACGGCGCGCACAAGGTTCTCGGCGCTGACCATGTCACTTGCCCCCTCCCCGAAGGCCTCGCTGCCCAGGTTGGAGGTCATGATGACCACCGTGTTCCGGAAGTCAACCGTCCGTCCCTGGTTGTCCGTGAGGCGGCCGTCGTCCAGCAGTTGCAGGAGGACGTTGAAGACGTCCGGGTGGGCCTTCTCGATCTCGTCGAGGAGGAGCACGCTGTAGGGGCGGCGGCGCACCGCCTCGGTGAGCTGGCCGCCCTCGTCGTACCCCACATAGCCGGGGGGCGCGCCGATGAGCCGAGAGACGGAGTGCTTCTCCATGTACTCCGACATGTCCACGCGGACCATGGCGTTCTCGTCGTCGAAGAGGGCCTCGGCCAGCGCGCGGGCAAGTTCAGTTTTGCCGACGCCCGTGGGGCCGAGGAAGATGAAGGAGCCGATGGGGCGTTCGGGCTCCTTGAGCCCGGCGCGGGCGCGGCGCACGGCGTCGCACACGGCGCGGACGCCCTCCTCCTGGCCGATGACGCGCTGTCCGATGACCTCCTCCAGCCGCATGAGCTTCTGCATTTCCCCCTCGAGCAGGCGGTCCACGGGGATGCCTGTCCAGTTGGAGACGACCTTGGAGATGTGCTCCGCCGTCACCTCCTCGCTGAGGAAGCTGCCGCCGCGCTGGATGTCCGCCAGCCGCGCCTGCGCGGCCTCCACCCGGTGCTGGAGGTCGTTGAGCACGCCGTAGCGCAGCTCCGCGACCCGGCCGAGGTTCCCCTGGCGTTCGGCGATTTCCTCCTCGCGGCGGGCCTCGTCCATCCGCGTTTGAAGCCCGCGGATTTCCTCAATGGCGGCCTTCTCGCGCTGCCAGCCGGCCTTCTTGGCGGCGGCCTCCTCGCGGAGGTTCGCCATGTCTCCCTCCAGGGCGCGCAGGCGCTCCAGGCCCGCCCGGTCCTTCTCCTTCTGCAGGGCGAGGCGCTCGATCTCCATCTGGCGCAGGCGGCGCTCGATGATGTCTATCTCGTAGGGCATGCTGTCAATCTCGATGCGCAGGCGCGACCCCGCCTCGTCCACCAGGTCAATGGCCTTGTCCGGCAGGAAACGGTCGGCGATGTACCGGTGGCTCAGGGTGGCCGCGGCCACGAGCGCGCTGTCCTGGATGCGGACGCCGTGGTGCACCTCGTAGCGCTCCTTGAGGCCCCGGAGGATGGCGATGGTGTTCTCCACGGACGGCTCGCAGACGAACACGGGCTGGAACCGCCGCTCCAGCGCGGCGTCCTTCTCCACATGCTTGCGGTATTCGTCCAGCGTGGTCGCGCCGATGCAGTGCAGCTCGCCGCGCGCCAGCGCCGGCTTGAGCATGTTGGACGCGTCCATGGACCCCTCGGCGGCGCCCGCGCCCACCAGGGTGTGCATCTCGTCAATGAAGAGGATCACCTGCCCCTCCGCCTCCTGCACCGCCTTCAGCACCGCCTTGAGGCGCTCCTCAAACTCGCCCCGGAACTTGGCCCCGGCCACCAGCGCCGACAGGTCGAGCGAGGCCACGCGCTTGTTTTTCAGGCCCTCGGGGACGTCCCCCGCCACGATGCGCTGGGCGAGCCCCTCCACGATGGCGGTCTTGCCGGTGCCCGGCTCGCCGATGAGCACCGGGTTGTTCTTGGTCCGGCGGGAAAGCACCTGGACCACGCGCCGGATTTCCTCATCGCGGCCGATCACGGGGTCCAGCCTGCCCGCGCGGGCGAGCTGGGTCAGGTCGCGGCTGAACTTTTCCAGGGCCTCATAGGTGGACTCGGCGTTGGGGTCGGTCACCCGCTGGGTGCCCCGCACCTCCTTTAGGGCGCGCAGCACGGCGTCCTCGGTCACCCCCGCCCCGCGCAGCACGCGGGCGGCGTCCCCCTTCGCCGACAGCAGGCCAAGCAGAATATGCTCCGTGCTGAGGTATTCGTCCTTGAGGTTCTGGGCCGACTTCCAGCCCGCGTCCAGCGCCTGCTGGGCCTCATGGCCCAGCCCGGGCTGGCCGTGGGCACCCGAGACACGCGGTGTGCGCTCCAGCGCCGCCTGCGCCGCCTGCTCCACCTGGGCGGGGGAGACGCCGATCCGCTGAAGAATGGCCCCCACGGCCCCCTGCTCCTGCCGGGCGAGGGCGATGAGCAGGTGCAGGCCGGAAAGCTCCGGATGTCCCTGGTCCGCCGCCATTTCCAAGGCTTCGGCCAGGGCTTCCTGGGACTTGATCGTCAGTTTGTCCAAACGTGCCATGATAAGTAGTCTCCTTAGAGTTCATCTCGCTTATGTGGGGGCAGGAAGCATGCCATCTTACGGCCACATAAAAGAAAAACAGCTTAAAGAGAACGCAAAACACCGAAAACAATTTGAAATCTCAAATTTCAAATAAGATAACGGGAAGAGGCGGAGGCATAAGGAAACCTCCCAAGGACAAAATGCCAACGAAGAGGAGAAAGAAACGCTCCAAATTCAAGCGGCTCTGGAGCACAATGCAGCAGTTCTGGGGGACAATAACCCGATGCGATCCCGCCGGGAACTCAGGCGGGGAGGGGGGTGACCCAGATTTTCCGATGGCGGGGGCCGTCGAACTCGCAGAAGTAGACCCCCTGCCAGGTGCCGAGGCGGAGTTTCCGGTTCTCCACCGGCAGGGTGACGCTGAAGCCCATGAGGCTGGCCTTGAGGTGGGCGGCGCTGTTCCCCTCATCGTGGGCGTAGCCGTTGTCCCAGGGAATCAGCCGCGCCAGGGTCTCGGTGATGTCTGAGACCACGTCCGGGTCGGCGTTCTCGTTGATGGTGATACCCGCCGTGGTGTGGGGGATATGGACATGCAGGACGCCGTTCTCGGGGCCGTGTTCCCGGATGATCTGCTGGAGCAGGGTGTTGAGGGGCACAAACTGGGTGTGGGCGCGGGTTTCGACGGGCACTTCGATCATGGAACGTCTCCCTTTCTCACAACTCCATATTCTGAAGGTTTCTCAGGCCCATTTTCAGCGGCAGGATGCAGCAGACCAGGGTGAGGGCGAGATCCAGTGTCATGACGCCGCCCAGGGCCCAGCGGAAGGCCGCCCCGCCGGTGAAGAGCCCCAGGGCGCGCCACTGCATGATGAGGGTGAGCGCCGCGACCATCCACGCGATATACCCCACACTGAGCAGCAGGTTCAGGGTGCCGCCCAGGCCGCTGACGATGCGGGCCGGGTTTTCCTCCTTGAAAACGGGATACAGGGCACCCAGACCCACCGCCAGTCCCGCCAGACCGAAATTGGCCAGGGTGACGGTGTAGACGGTCATGAGGAAGTAGACGGGCTCCAGGCGGAGCATGTGGGCGGAGAGGAGGGCGAGGCCGATGGTGAAGGCGGCGCTGGTGGCCACACTCATCCAGAACTTCTGTCGGACGACTTGGGCGAAGGTGAGGGGCGCCAGCCCGATGATCCACATGCGCCGCCCCTCCAGGCTGACCAGGGGGAACACGAAGCGGCTGGTGAGCGTGGCCAGAATCAGCGTGACCGCGCCCACGTTCAGGCAGGCGATCCAGCTCCGCCACATTTCCTGCTCGTAGAACTTCGAGGTGTTCCGCAGGTTGGCGATGTAAATCGCCATGATGCCGAAGAAGATGACGAACTGCGACCACTGGGTGGGGTCGCGCCAGAAAAGCTTCACGTCCTTCACAGACAGGGATCGGGCGGGCTCCGGCACCAGGCGCATCACACCGGCGAGGCGGTTCAGGGCGCCCCGGTTCAGGGGCCGGAACCGCTGGCGGTCCTGGCCGGCCAGCCACGACCACCCCGGATAGTAAAGAAACCGCGCCAGCCATCCCGACACGAGCAGGAGGAACATGGCGGTCGAGGCGAGGGTGGTCCACCAGTAGAGGGCCTCTCCGACCTTGAAACGGCTGGCCGCGAGGATGCCCTGGGACGCCCAGTGGCTCGGCAGGAGGAACGACTGCATGCGCGCGGTGGTCTGGAGGAAGACCGGAAGGATCGTATCGTCGGAAATCTGCTGGCCCCGGAGGATGTGGCGGATGTACAGGAAGAAGCCGCCCACGGCCACCGCGCCCAGAAAGGCCATCCACGCGGGGCGGACGCGGGGGAATATGCGCACGAGGACCATGGTGATGATGCAGCCGAGGCAGGCGGGGATGATGATGGCGGGGAGGAAGAAGGCCGCCAGCGCCAGATAGAACATGGGATGCGCGCCCATGCTCAGGCCGTAGGCGAGAAACATGGGGGTGCCGAGGAAGGCGATGGACCACGAACTGAAGGCCACGCACTCGAAGAACCGGGCGTGGAAGATGTGGTCGAAGCGCATGGGCGACAGCATCAGGCGCCTGACCTCGTGCGACCGGTAGAGGGTGGCGAAGGAGACCAGCACGTTCGAGAAGACCAGCAGCATGAACAGCGACAGGAAGAGGACGCCCAGCAGGCGCGTCATGAGCAGCTCGCCGAAGTTGTACTCCGGCCCGCCGCGCCCGCCGAAGGCGACGATCCACCGGAACCCGGAGAAGAAGAAGACGAACATGCCGGAGAGCAGCAGGAGCGCGGAGACGGAGATGACCGCCACCTTAAGGCGCGACTCGTTCCGGACGCCGGCGATCTCGTGCCGCGCCATGCGCAGTTTCGCCCGGATGACGGTGAGCACCTGGTTCATGCGCGGGCCGCGCCCCCGTCCGCAGCGGACTCCTCCTCGTCGCGGGTGATCTCCAGGAACACGTCCTCCAGCGACCCGCCGGCGGTGTGGCGCAGGGCCTTGATCTCGTTCACCGTGCCCGCGCGCAGGAGCCGGCCCCGGTGGATGATGCCCACGACGTCGGCGATCTCCTCGGCGATGGACAGGGTGTGCGTGGACATGAACACCGTGAGCCCCGTCTCGCGGCAGCGCCGTTTAAGGAAGTCCTTGACGAAGCGGATGTTCTTGGGGTCCAGCCCGACCCACGGCTCGTCCACCACCACGATCTTCGGGTCGTGCAGGAAGCACGAGGCGAAGGAGAGCTTCTGGCGCATGCCGTGGCTGTAGTCCTCGATGAGCTGGTCGGCCACGGCGGCGATCTCGAACATTTCCAGCAGGGGGCGGCACCGCTCCGCGTATTCGGCGGGGGTCATCCGGTAGAGCCCGGCGACGAACTGCATGAACTCGTTGCCCGTGAGCTTGTCGTAGAGGAAGGGGTGGTCCGGCACATAGCCCAGCAGGCGCTTGGCCGCCAGCGGGTCCTTCTGGATGTCATGTCCGCCGAGGAGGGCGCGCCCGCCGCTGGGGTGGAGCAGGCCCGTCAGCATCTTGATGGTCGTCGTCTTGCCCGCGCCGTTCGGGCCCAGGCAGCAGTAGAAAGTGCCGGGGGCGATGTCCAGGTCCAGGGGCTGCACCGCCACCTTCTCCCCGAAATGCTTGGTGAGCCCCTCGGTGCGGATCGCGGCCGTCTCGGTCATGGTCCCTCCACTTCAAGCACTTCGATCTTAAGGTTGCCGACGTAGCCGAGCAGCCGGGGCCACTCCTCCAGGCTGCCGTCGAAGAGTTTCAGGTGCGTGGCGTCCGCCGTGGGCTGGCCGAAGGTGGGGTCCATGGGAATCCACCGCCCGGCGTACACCTCCACCCACGCGTGGTAGCCGAAGGCCGACAGCGCCTCGCTCCAGGCGAGGCCGATGGCGATGCGCGTGGGCACCCCCGCGGCGCGCGCCAGCGCGGAGAACAGCACGCTGTGCTCGTTGCAGTCGCCCTGCCGTGTCCGCAGCACCTCCACCGCGCTGGGCATGCTCATGGTGGCCGTCTTCTCGATGTTCTGGTACACCCAGTCGTGGACCCTGAGCGCCCGGGTCCAGAGGTCCTCCTCCTGGCCCGTGATCTCGGCGGCCAGCTCCCGGATTTTCGGGTTGTCCACCGTGATGAAGGCGTCCGTGCGCAGATGCTGCTCCGCCTCCGGCCCTGTGATCATCTCCGTCTCCGCGTCCGGCGCGGGAGGGGCAAGCTGCTCCAGCAGGTACTCGCTTCCGGTCCGCCGCTGGGCGGGCCCGTCCGGCGGCAGCAGGGCGCCCGGCACCCCGTCCACCCGGATGCGCATCCGGACCGCGTCGCGCACGGGTTGGGCACCCGCGGGGACCACGGCCAGCCGCTGCACCATGCCGGCCTGCTCGTCGTCGCTGAGGGGGGCGAGGGCGTCGCGCGGGTCAATGCGCTCCAGATTCAGGCCGAAGGGCGTCTCCGCGCGCACCACCTCCTGCTTGTCGTTCACCCAGGCGCGCGTGGTCATGCCGCCGATGGTGGTGTTGATGAGGACGGTCTCGACGGCCTGCCCGCCCACAGTGAGCGCCGCCTTTTCCACGGCTTCCAGTTTGGCGCGGCCGACGGACATGGTGGTGGGGTCGAAGGTCTCCACATAGACCGTTTCGCCGGGGGAAAGGGGGGGCATGCTCATGCTGGAGAGGCCCATGCCGCTGCCCAGCGAGAGTCCCCCGGCCACGGGCAGCTCCAGCGGGGTGATCTCCCCGCCGGTTTCCACCGTGCCGCGGATGCGGTCCTTCTCCACGGAGCCGAGGATGCGCATGTCCTGGTCGCCGGAACGGAAACTGAGGTCGAACTCCCGCAGGCCGAGCAGCGCGGACTGCCACCCGCCGCCCTCGAGGGCCACGGCGACGCCTTCGCCCATGACGGGCAGGCTCATGCGCGCCTGGAAGCGGAGCCGGTAGCCGGGGTCGTCGTCGCGGGTTTCGGGGGTGGTGGTCCAGTGGACAAAGCCGATGCGGCGTTCGCCGTAGAAGAGGCCCATCCACATGTCCTGGGGCTCCGTGACGCGCGCCGCCGCGAGGGAGGGGTGGAGGCGGGGGACAATGACTTCGCGGTGGACCAGGATTCCCATCATCGTCACCCACAGGAGGATGACGGCGGCGGGGACTAGAAGTTTAGCTTTCCGCAGCATTTCTTGAATTTCTTGCCGCTCCCGCAGGGGCACGGGTCGTTCGGCCCCGTCTTGTCCATCACGCGCACAGGCTTCTGTTTCGGCGCCTCGGCCACGGGGGTCTGGCCGCCCTCGGTCACCTGCCGGGGCTGGCCGCCGAGCATGAAGCGGCTGGTGTCCATGGAGGCAAAGCTCCGGTCCGCCTGCTTGTCCGCCGAGATGTAGGCGTATTCGCTGAGCTGCTTGTAGGGGTCCGGGCCGCCCGGCCGCCCCGGGGCGCGGCTCTTGGCCTGCTCCGGGTCCGTGAGGCGGAACAGCATCTGCGTGACCGTCTCGTCAATGTTCCGGATCATCTCCTGGAAAAGTTCGAGCCCTTCCTGCTTGTACTCCAGGAGGGGGTCCTTCTGGCCGAAGGCGCGCAGGTTGACGGACTCCCGCAGGTAGTCCATCTCATAGAGGTGCTTGATCCAGTAGTCGTCCACCGTGCGCAGGAGGACCATCAGCTCCAGGTCGTGGATGCGCTTGCGCGCGATCCGCTGGAAGTCAATGTGCGTGTCGTCGCCGCCCACCTGCTCCCGGTAGTGCTTCCGGATGTCATCGGCCAGCCCCGCCACGCGCCCGCGGTACGCCGCGACGGCCTGGTCGAAGAGGAAGTCCTCCATCGGCTGGGGAATCTCCTCCTCCTCCGGCGGCTCCAGCCGGAAGTCGAGGTCGAAATGGTTGCGCAGGGCGCGCTCCAGGCCGTCCAGATCCCACTCCGAGGCCGGCGTCTCCTCCGGCGCGAACTCCTCCAGGGCGTCGCCGATGATGTTGCGGAACATCTCCTCGAGGCGGCCGGTGACGTCGCGGTCCTCCAGCACCTCGCGGCGGAGGGCGTAGATGTACTTGCGCTGCTTGTCCATGACCAGGTCGTAGTCGAGGAGGTGCTTGCGGATCTCGAAGTTGTGCATCTCCACCTGGCGCTGCGCGCGCTCGATGGAGCGGGAGACCATCCGCTGGCTCAGCGGCTCGTCGTCCATCTCCTCGTTGCTGCCGAACCACTCCAGCATCCGCTTCACGCGCGGGCCGCCGAAGAGGCGGGCCACCTCGTCCTCCAGGCTCACATAGAAGCGCGTGGTGCCCGGGTCGCCCTGGCGGCCGCAGCGGCCGCGGAGCTGGTTGTCAATGCGGCGTGACTCGTGGCGCTCCGTGCCGATGATGTAGAGGCCGCCCAGCTCGCGCACGCCCTCCGCCAGCTTGATGTCCGTGCCGCGGCCGGCCATGTTGGTCGCGATGGTGATCGCGCCGCGCTTGCCCGCGTTGGCCACGATGGCCGCCTCGCGCTCGTGGTGCTTCGCGTTGAGCACCTGGAAGTCCTCAATGCCGGCCTGCCGCAGCATCTCCGACACCTCCTCGGACTTCTCCACGGAGACGGTGCCCACCAGCACGGGCCGGCCGGTCTCGTGGACGCGCTGTATCTCGCGGACCACATAGGTGAACTTTCCGTGCTCCGTGCCGAAGATGAGGTCCGTCATGTCCTGGCGCACCATGGGCAGGTTCGTCGGGATCGGGTGCACGTCCAGCTTGTAGGTGTTCTGGAACTCCACGGCCTCGGTCAGGGCGGTTCCCGTCATGCCCGCCAGCTTGTTGTACAGGCGGAAATAGTTCTGGTAGGTGACCGTGGCCACGGTCTGCGACTCGAAGCGGATGGGCACCCGCTCCTTGGCCTCCACGGCCTGGTGCAGGCCGTCCGACCAGCGCCGCCCCGTCATCACGCGGCCCGTGAACTCGTCCACGATCAGCACCTCGCCGTCGCGCACGATGTACTCGTCGTCCTTCTTGAAGAACTGATGGGCCTTCAGGGACTGCTGGATGATGTGGACCAGGCCGATGGTGTCGTTGGCGTACAGGTCCTCGATGCCGAGCAGTTTCTCGCAGGCCTCCATCCCCTCGTCCGTGAGGATGATGGAGTTCTGCTTCTCGTCCACCGTGAAATGCTCCTCGTTGCGGAGCCGCCGGACGACCTCGTCCACCTTGATGTAGATTTCGCTGCTTTTCTCCGGGCGGCCGGAGATGATCAGCGGGGTCCGCGCCTCGTCAATCAGAATCGAGTCCACCTCGTCCACGATGGCGTAGTTCAGCTCGCGCTGCACGCGGTAGGAGGGGTGCGTCGCCATGTTGTCGCGCAGGTAGTCGAATCCGAACTCGCTGTTGGTGCCGTGCGTGATGTCCGCCCGGTAGCCCACATGGCGCTCGTGGGTGTTCATGTCCTGCTGGATCAGGCCGACGGACATCCCGAGGGCCTGGTAGATGCTTCCCATCCACTCCGCGTCGCGCCGGGCCAGATAGTCGTTCACCGTCACCACATGCACCCCGCGCCCCGTGAGGGCGTTCAGGTACACGGGCAGGATGGCGACAAGGGTCTTGCCCTCGCCCGTCACCATTTCGGCGATGCCGCCCCGGTGGAGCACGATGCCGCCGATGATCTGCACGTCAA
The DNA here is from genome assembly GCA_033813475.1 of Candidatus Hydrogenedentota bacterium. Classification (GTDB taxonomy): domain Bacteria; phylum Hydrogenedentota; class Hydrogenedentia; order Hydrogenedentales; family CAITNO01; genus JAAYBR01. The sequence continues at coordinate 3,639 of JAPXRP010000039.1, read as the reverse complement.
AGGGGCGCAGCCCCGCCACCCGCTTCGCCGCCTCGCGGGCCACGGCAAAGGCCTCGGGCAGGAGGTCGTCCAGGGGGGCGCCCTGGTCCAGGCGCTCCTTGAACGCCCCTGTCTGGGCGCGCAGGGCCGTGTCGGTCAGGGCGCTCACGCGGCGGCCGTGCTCGCGGACGGCGTCGCACAGGGGCATGAGCCGGCGCAGGTCGCGCTCGGCGCTGGTGCCGAAAAGGGCTGTCAGCAGGCGGGTGATCAAAAGAAGGCGTTCTCCATGAAAAGCCGCTTCCTCGCGGATGCCCGCATGATAGCAGAGCCCCAGGGGCCGATGCTATCGGCGGGCGCGTATTGGGCCCGTCACGCGGGGGTCAGCGTGGACTTTCCCGACGCGTCCTTGGACAGGGCAAAGGCGTCCACGGGCTCGCCGTTGGCGGCGAAACCGGACACCGTCAGCCGGTCCGGGGTCACGTCCACGGTGTGGTACATCTGGGTCTTGCCGCGCGAGGCCGCCATCAGGTCCTTGAACTTCGGGTCGAGGGTGTACAGCTTCGGCCCCGCCACGGACACCATATAAACGGTGCCGGGGGCGGCGGCGGCGACCACCTGGTCGCCCGACACCTTGTGCGTGCGGCAATAGCAGTGGTCATGCCCCTGGAGCACCAGGTCCACGCGGTACTTGTCGTACAGGGGGCGGAGGAGGCTCCGCATTCCCTCGTTGTCCCGGCCCTCGGAGCCGGAATAAATGGGATGGTGGTGCGTGGTGACGGTCCAGCGGTTCGGGTTGTCGCGCAGCGCCGCCTCCAGCCACGCCAGCAGACCGTCCCACGCCTTCCGGTGTTTCTCGTTCAGCGGGCGGTCATCGTCCAGCACGTTGGAGTTGATGGAGATGACCCGGACGCCCTGGTAGTCCACATAGTAGGCCTCCCCCTTGAGCTCGGGGATGTCCGGCCCGTTCTGGGGCAGCGCGAAGTTCGCATGGTAGGCCGGGGCCGCGCTGTACGGCGCGGCCAGGGACTCGGCGGGCGTCTCCCGCTTGGTGTCGTGGTTGCCCGGCGTGGGCAGCAGGGGCATGGACCCCGACATGAAGCCCAGCGCCTCGTGGAACTCGTCCCACTGGCTGTCGTTGAACCCGTGGTTCACCAGGTCCCCGGCGAACACGGCGAAGCGGGCGTCCGGCGCGGCCTGCCACCCCGCGCGCAGGGTGCGGGCGGCCTGCGACCGGATGTCGGTCTGCACGTCGCCGAAATAGAGGAAGCGGAAGGCGCCGCCGCCCTCCGGGGCCGTGCGGAAGGTGTGCCAGGAGCTCCACGAGGCGCCGTCGCCGACGCGGTAGCAGTAGGCGGTGCCGGGAGTCAGGTTGGTGAACGCCGCCGAGGACCGCGCGAGGGGCGCACCCTGCGGCAGGTTGAACACATCGGTCCCAGCCTCCACCGTCACTGCCTCCGCCTCGGAAATGGACCCGGCGGGGGCGGGGAGAAGCTGCGCGAGGGCTTTGGCCTCCGGGTTGCCGGGCCGCCACGCGACCCGCTGGAGCCGCGCGGGGTCTTCGGAGCACATCAGCGCCACGCGCGAGGGGAGGGCGGTGGCCGGGGCGCCTCCGGCCGCGGTCACCGCAGCCTCTTTCGCGTGGGCTTTGAGTCCCAGTCCGGCGCCCGCCGTGGCGGCGAGCATGGAGGCCAGCAGGGACCGGCGGGAAAGTTGTCCCCGGGCTTCGGGAACCGGGCGGGGGTCGCGCGGGGTGTCGTTCATCGTCTTCTCTCCTTTCACTGAGTTGTCCTTGGGGCAATCCGGGGTGGAGACACCGGGTCTGCGGACAGACACCGGGCCAGGCTGTGAGGTGGCACGGGCTTCCAGCCCGTGATTTGGGTCATGGATGCAGCCCAAGAAACACGGGCTGGAAGCCCGTGCCACCTCTGGGTCCGTGCCCGACGCCCACTTGTGAACATTGTCTCCGGCACCCAAGTTGTTAATGGGACCGCCCCCGCACGCGGTCCGTTTCGCCGGCGTCGTGCGGGGGCGCGCAACCAGGTGGCGGGGAAGGGGCCCCCGCCGGTTCTACTGCTTTATCGTGGCCTTCTTGATGAAGTCCATCTTCGGGAAGTTCTTTTTGAGGTAGGCGTTCCCCTCAAAGGTGATCATGCCCTGGTTCGGCCGCTCGCCCGCCTCCGCGTTGATGGCCTCCACGACCTCCATGCCGGAGACGACCTTGCCGAAGGGCGCAAAGCCCATGCCGTCCAGGTTCGTGTTGTCCCGGTAGTTGATGAACACCTGGGAGGTGCGGGTGTTGGGGCCCGCCATGGCGAAGGTGATGTACCCCTTCTTGTTGCTCTGCTTCACCGGGTCGTCCCTGAGCTTCCTCTCCTTCCACTTCGCGGTGGCCGAGGGGTCGGCGGCCAGGCCGAACTGCACCACGAAGCCCGGCACCACGCGGAAGAAGCCCGCGTCGTTGTAGAAGCCCTCCTTCACCAGGGTGTAGAACTGCTGCGCGCCCAGGGGCGCCCACTCGGTCACGCACTCCACCACAAAGGTGCCGTTGGTGCATTCAAACTCGACGCTGAATTTTTCCGGGGCCTTTTCCGGCGTGTCCACAGGTGTGCTCTCCTTGGTTTCGGGTTGTTCGGGTTTGGCGATTTCCTGGTCCGCCCCCGCCTTGGTTTCTTCGCTGATCTTGTCCGCCTGCGCGAGCATTTCCCGCGCCTCCTCCTTCTGCTTCTGGTCCGCGCTGACGGCGCTTTCGGGCTTGAGCAGGTTGATGGCGGCAAGACCGCCCACTGCGGCAACCGCGACCATCGTGTAATAGACGTACTTCATCTTGGGCATGAAACGCGCTCCTTTTTTTTGGGCGGGCAAAGCCCGCGGAACAGAACCCCGAAATGATACCGGCCAGCCGGGCGCCGGGGCAAGTCGGTGACTCTGAGACGTTGGAGGGGACTGCGAATCAGTCGGACCGGTCCGACACGTCCGACCTGTCCGACCGATCGGTCAAATCCGACCGATCGGCCCGATTCCCTGACCCCGTCCACCGGGTCCACTTAGTCCACTACGTCCACAACCACACGGTGGGCTGCGCCGAAGAAGCGCCGCTACCTGGGGTCCCGGATAAGGATCCGCGTGATGGACAGGGCCTTCCCCGTGGTGTCATCCACGTCGAGCAGGACGGCGCTGAAGATGGCCGGGCCCTCGGCGACCTCGAATTTTCCGGGGATGCCCCGGACGAACTTCTCGAGGATCGGGCCGCGCTTCATGCCGATGATGGAGTGGGTGGGGCCCGTCATGCCGGCGTCACTGAGGAACGCCGTGCCGCCGGGCATGATCCACTCGTCCGCCGTCTGCACATGGGTGTGCGTGCCGATGACGGCGGAGCAGCGGCCGTCGAGGTGCCAGCCCAGCGCCGCCTTCTCCGAGGTGGCCTCGGCGTGGAAGTCCACCAGCACCACGGGGGTGATCTCCCGCAGTTCGGGCAGAAGCCGGTCCGCCGCCGCAAAGGGGCAGTCGGCGGGGTCCATGTACACGCGGCCCAAGAGGTTGAGCACCGCAGCCTTCCGGCCGTCGGCCAGGGTGGCCGTCACGGCGCCGCGGCCCGGCAGCCCCTCGGGGAAATTCGCCGGACGCGCCGCGCAGGCGAGGCCGTCCATGGCGTCGAGCAGC
>JAPXRP010000038.1:0-27781 GCA_033813475.1 Candidatus Hydrogenedentota bacterium | reverse complement strand
TGGATCGGCGTGAATCCCCTCACGATCTACCTGATCCGCAATTTCATGGATTTTAACAAGTTCGCCGACCGCTTTGTCGGAGGGAACATCGCCTTCGCCGTCGGCGAGGACTGGGCCTATTTCCTCCAGATGACGGTCTCCGTGGCGTTCACGTTTCTCGTGACCTGGTATCTGAACCGGCGCAAGATCTATCTGCGGATCTGACGCCGTCTGAATGAAAAGGAGCACGAAAATGAGGCCTCTTCTCGCGCTGACCCTGTTGCTGTCGGCCCCCGCCGCATGGACGCAGCCCCCGGCCCCCGCCGGGTATGACATTGTCCTGGACGTTCCCGTGGAGCATGACGACGGCAAGTTTCTCTGGTTCCACCCGCGCGCGGCCGCCGTGCCGGGAAAGGGGAAGGACGGCGCGCCCCTGGCCGTCATGACGCTCCAGAAGCACCTTCAGGTCTCGGACTTCTACTCCGAGCTGTACTACATGCTGTCGGAGGACCTGGGCAAAACCTGGACCGGGCCCGTGACCATCCCCGAGTTCGCCTGGCGCAAGGGGCCGGACGGCGAGATCGTCGCCGTGTGCGACGTGACCCCCGGCTGGCACGCGCCGACCGGGAAGGTCATCGGCATCGGCGCGCAGCTCATGTACCGCGAGGGCGGCGCGCTGATCGAGCGCGAGGGCCGCTTCGACCAGACGGCCTACACGGTCTTCGACCCCGAAACCCGCGCATGGACCGGCTGGAAGCTCATCGAGATGCCCGGGGACCCCATGTTCCAGTTCTGCCGAAACGCCTGCTCGCAGTGGATCGTCGAGCCCGACGGCTCCCTGCTCCTGCCGCTCTACCACGGCCGCAACGCCAAGGAGGACTACACCGTCTCCGTCGGGCGGTTCCGGTTCGACGGGACCACCGTCTCCTATGTCGAGCACGGGAACAGCATGAGTGTTGAGGGCGGGCGCGGACTCTGCGAGCCGTCCATGGTGAAGCACAGGGGGCGCTATTTCCTCACCCTGCGCAACGACGCCCGCGCCTACGTCACCGCCGGCGCCGACGGCCTCCATTACGACCCCATCAAACCCTGGACCTTCGACGACGGCGCCGAGCTGGGCTCCTACAACACCCAGCAGCACTGGCTCGCCACCGACGACGCCCTCTTCCTCGTCTACACCCGCCGCGGCGCGAACAACGACCACGTCATGCGCAACCGCGCCCCCCTCTTCATCGCCCAAGTGGACCCCGAAGCCCTCCACGTCCTCCGCGCCACCGAACGCGTCCTCATCCCCGAACGCGGCGCAGCCCTCGGCAATTTCGGCGCCGCCGCCATGACCCCCGCCGAGTCCTGGGTCACCGTAGGCGAGGGCGTCTGGAACGACGACGCCCGGAAACGCGGCGCAAAAGGCGCGCTCTTCGTGGCCAGGGTGCTCTGGAAATAAGGGTCAGCGGAAGTCAGCGCCTGGGACGCCGACCACGCGCTCTCCTCCCGGTCCACCCCGGTCCACCCCGGTCCACCCCGGTCCACCCCGGTCCACCCCGTCCACCCCGTCCACCCCGTCCACCCCGTCCACCAAGGCGCCGGCATCCCCCTGCCCCGGGCGCAAAGCGCGCTTGGAGCGCAGTGCTTCCTCTGGAGCGAAAGAAACCGGCGGCCCGCCCTCTGGGATTTCCGCAGTTATGACAGTATTCCGGCGGGCGGGTTGCACGGGGCGGGATGCGCGGCTATACTAAAATCCCCTTGGGCGGGGCTCCCCGCCCCAGGGGGCGTGCTTTTGTCGGATTCGCAGGCGCGGCGGCCGCCGCGCAGGGCCAACTTTTCAGGAAAGGAATCAGGGAATGATGGAGTTCTGGCACGATCCCGGGTGCGATTTTCATCCGGCCAGCGCGATGGATTACCTGCCGGTGGAGCAGCTCCGGCAGCTGCAGCTGCACCGCCTTCACGCGGTGGTGCGGCGGGCCTACGAGAACGTGGCCCTGTTCCGGGAGCGGATGGACGCGCGGGGCATGACGCCGAACGACATTCACTGCCTTGCCGACATCGCCAAGGTTCCCTTCACCGTGAAGACGGACCTGCGGGACACCTACCCCTTCGGCCTGTTCGCCAGCCCGATGAGCGAGGTGGTGCGGCTGCACGCGTCCAGCGGCACGACGGGCAAGCCGATCGTGGTGGCGTACACGCAGGAGGATCTGAAGGTCTGGGCGAGCGTGATGGTGCGGTCGTTTGCGGCGTGCGGGCTCCAGCGGGGCGACGTGATCCAGAACGGCTACGGCTACGGCCTGTTCACGGGCGGGCTGGGGGCGCACTACGGCGCGGAGGCGCTGGGGGCGACGGTGATCCCGATCTCCGGGGGCAACACGGACCGGCAGATCATGGTGATGAAGGACTTCGGGACGACGGCGATCTGCTGCACGCCGAGCTACTTCCTGCGCATCATTGAGCGGGCGCGGGAGATGGGGATCGAGCTGCGCGACCTGCCGCTGAAGGCGGGGGTGTTCGGCGCGGAGCCCTGGACCGAGGAGATGCGCAAGCGCGTCGAGGCGGAGTCGGGCATCAAGGCCTACGACATCTACGGCCTGTCCGAGATCATCGGGCCGGGCGTGGGCAACGAGTGCGCGCACCAGAACGGGCTGCACATCTTCGAGGACCACTTCTACCCGGAGATCGTGGACCCGGAGACGCTGGAGCCGCTGCCGGACGGGCAGGAGGGCGAGCTGGTGCTGACGACGCTGAGCAAGCAGGCCATGCCCATGATCCGCTACCGCACGCGCGACATCACGTCCATCCACGCCGAGGCGTGCCCCTGCGGCCGCACGATCCGGCGCATCCGCCGCATCTCGCGCCGCAGCGACGACATGCTGATCCTCCGCGGCGTCAACGTGTTCCCCTCCCAGATCGAGGAGGCGCTGCTGTCCGTCGAGGGCACGGCGCCGCACTACGTCATCGTGCTGACGAACGACGGGACGATGGACGACATGGAGGTGCATGTGGAGATGACGCCGGAGATCTTCAGCGACCGCATCGCGGCGGTGGAGGGGCTGGCGAAGAGGATCAGCGCGGCCATCGAGCGCATCATCAACATCCGCGTGAGGGTGCGGCTCGTGGAGCCCAACACCATCGCCCGCAGCGAGGGCAAGGCCAAGCGCGTCATAGACCAGCGGAAGAAATGACCCGCCGCGCCGGGCGACCGGCGTCCGCGGCAACCCCGGCATTGAGGAACAAGAGCAAGGAGGCGACATGAAAATCCCGCAGTTGAGCATGTTCATGGAAAACAAGCCCGGCCGTCTGAGCGACCCCTGCCGGCGCCTCGCCGAGGCGGGCATCAACATCGTGACCCTGTCCCTGGCCGACACCCAGCAGTTTGGCATCCTGCGCCTGATCGTCCGCGACTGGGAGAAGGCGCGCGAGGTCCTCGCCCAGGCGGGCTGCGTCGTCACGGTCACCGAGGTGGTCGCCACGGAGGTCGAGGACAAGCCGGGCGGCCTGGCGACCCTCCTGGAGGTGATCGAGAAGGCCGGGCTGAACATCGAGTACATGTACGCCTTCACGTTCCGCTCCGGGGACCGGGCGGTGCTCGTTTTTCGGTTTAACGACGCCGACGCGGCCATCCAGGTTCTCCAGGAGAACGGGATCAACGTCATCGGCGGCGTGGAGCTCTACGACCGCGCCGGCGGCTGACCGCCCGCCCGCCGCCAGCCAACCCTCCGGCGCGCGCGCCGGACCGGAGGTTCTGCCCGCATGAGCACCGAGTTTCCCTACGAGAACCGCGTCTTCGACCCCGCCGAAACCATGCCGCGCGCCGACCTGCGCGCGCTCCAGCTCCAGCGGCTCCGGGAGACCGTGGCCCGAGCCCAACAGGTGCCGTTCTACGCCGCCCTGTTCAAGAAGGAGGGGATCACCCCGGACTCCATCACGACGCTGGACGACCTGCGCCGGCTGCCGTTCACGACCAAATCGGACATGCGGGACAACTACCCCCTCGGGCTGTGCGCGGTGCCCCGCGCGGAGCTCGCGCGCATCCACGGGTCCTCCGGCACCACGGGCATGCCCACCTTCGTCGGCTACACGAAGAACGACCTGGACATGTGGGCGGGGCTCTGCGCCCGGTTCCTCGTGGCCGGGGGCCTGCGCCCCGAGCACACCGTGCAGGTGTCCTTCGGCTACGGACTGTTCACCGGCGGGTTCGGCCTGCACTACGGCATCGAGCGCGTGGGCGCGGCGATCATCCCCGCGGCCTCGGGCAACACGAGCCGCCAGATCATGCTCATGCGCGACCTGCGGCCCGAGGTGCTCATCTGCACGCCGAGCTACGCCCTCAACATCGCCGAGGTCTGCCGCTCCATGGGCTTCGACCCGGGGGAGCTGAGCCTGAAGTTCGCCCATTTCGGCGGCGAGATGTGGACTGAGGACATGCGCGCCCAGATCGAGCGCGAGCTGGACATCCTCGCGTTCAACAACTACGGCCTGAGCGAGATCATCGGCCCCGGCGTCAGCGGCGAGTGCGCAGCGCGCTCCGGCATGCACCTCCAGGAGGACCACTTCCTGGTGGAGTGCCTGGACCCGGACACGCTGGAGCCCGTGGAGGACTATTCCTACGGGGAATTGGTGATCACGGCGCTCACCCGCGAGGCCCTGCCCATGATCCGCTACCGCACCCGCGACATCGCCGCACTGGACCCCTGCCCCTGCGCCTGCGGCCGCACGGGCCGCAAGATGGGCCGCGTCGTCGGCCGCACGGACGACATGCTCATCATCCGCGGGGTGAACGTGTTCCCCTCGCAGATCGAGGAGGCCCTGCTGGCCGTCGAGGGCGCCGCGCCGCATTACCTCATCGAGGTGGACCGCCCCCACAACCTCGACGAGGTCACGGTGAAGGTGGAGGTCCGCCCGGAGTTCTTCTCCGACAAGATGAGCGAGATGCAGGCCCTGCGCGACCGCATAGACCGCAAAATACAGGCGTACACCGGCATCCACGTCACCGTCGAAATGGTCGCCCCCAAGACCATTGAGCGCTCCGTCGGCAAGGCCGTCCGCGTCGTGGACAACCGCAAACTGCGGTCCTGACGGTCGTCCGCCGCCTTACGCGAGTTCCCGGTAGGCCTTCGCGGTAAGCGCCGCCGTGCGCTCCCAAGTGAAGTGCGCCGCGCGTTTCACGCCCTCTTCGGACAGCCGCTCCCGCAGAGACTCGTCTCCTGCCAACCGCCGCATCGCGTCGCAGAGCGCCTCCGTGTCCTGCGGGTCCACCCCCAGTGCCGCATCCCCGGCCACCTCGGGCAGGCTGGAGGTATTGGAGGTGACCACCGGCGCGCCGCAGGCCATCGCCTCCAGTACGGGCAGGCCGAAGCCCTCCATGAGACTGGGCCACACAAAGGCCGCCGCGCCGCCCAGCAGGGCGGGCAGGTCGGCGTCGGGCACATGGTCCAGCCGCTTCAGCCGCTCCGGGCGGCGCACACTCCGCAGGGCTTCCAGAATTGGCCCGGTTTTCCAGCCGCCACGCCCCGCAACGACAAGCCCCGGCATGTCCGGCTCCCCGGCGATGCGGTCCCACGCCTCCACGATGCGCGCCACGTTCTTGCGCGGCTCCAGCGTGCCCACGAAGAGGAAGTAGCGGTCGGGGAGTCCGAGGCGCGCTTTCAGGCGCGCGGTGTCCTCCGGGTCGGGTGGTCGGAACCGCGCGTCGCACCCCAGAGGAACCACGCGGACCCGGTCCTCCGGCACACGGAGAAGATCGCGCACATCGTCCGCTGTAGCCTGCGAGTCCGCGAGAATCAGGTCCGCCCGCGCGGCGGCCCGGGCGATGAACACGCGGTAGTAGAGCGCCTTCGCGGCGGGGAACCATTCCGGGTGGCGCAGGAAGCACAGGTCGTGGACCGTGACCACGAGGGGACGGGTCCGGATGAGCGGCCCGGTGGACGCGGGGTAATGCAGCACCTGCGGGCCGAAGCGCCGCACAAGGTCCGGGAACGCGCGCGCCTCCGCCAGGAAACGGCCCCCCCCGCCTTCGGGAAAGGGCACGGCGGTCACGCGGGGATGCGCCGGGGGCGCGCCCGCCCCGGCGGGCCAGGCCAGCACCAGCTCCAGGTCCGCGTCGGCCGCGGGCAGGGCGCGGCAGAGTTCGGCGGCGTGGCGGCCCGTGCCGCTGCGGTTCCCGGCCTGGAGGGCGTTCAGCAGGACCCTCATGGCGCGAGCCTCCGGTAGACATCCAGCGTGCGGCGGGCGGCCTCGGCCCAGGTGAACCGCGCGGCCTGCGCGGGGCCCTGTGCCCGCAGCCGCTCCGCCAAGTCCGGCGTGTCCAGCACCTCGCTGATCCGGTCCGCGAGGGCGTCCGCGTCCGCCGGCGGAAAATACAGCGCGGCGTCGCCGCCCACCTCGGGCAGGCAGGAACTCTCCGATGCCACGGCCGGACAGCCGCAGGCCATCGCCTCGGCCAGCGGCAGGCCGAAGCCCTCATAATGCGACGGCAGGACGAAGAGGTCCGCCGCCGAATACACCGCCGCCAGGTCCTCCCGGCGGGGGAGGTAGCCTGTCATCACCAGCCGGTCGCCGAGGTTCTCCCGCGCCGTCGCGGCGCGGAAGGCGTCCATCCCCCAGCCCGGCGCCCCCACCAGCACCAGCCGGTGCGGACGGCCCTTGCAGGCTTTCGCGAAGGCCCGCACCAGCGTTTCCAGGTTCTTGCGCGGCTCCACCGTGCCCACATGGAGGACATAGGGCGCGTCAGAACCGAACAGTTCCGCCGCCCGCGCGCGGGCCGAGCCGCGCTCCACGGGGGCCAGCGCGGGGTCCGGCGCGCCGTGGGCCACGAAGACCTTGTCCGCAGGCACCCCGCACAGGCGGACGATGTCGTTCCGGCTGTGTTCCGAGCAGGTGATGATTGCGTCCGCCCGCGCCGCGAAATCCGGCACCCGCCGCGCGAAGAGGTCCACCACCTTCGGACTCGCCCAACGCGGCTCCATGAGAAAGGCCAGGTCGTAGATGGTCAGCACCCGCCGCGCCCTGCGGACCGGCGGCAGGAAATAGTTTGTCGCGTGGAAGACGTCCAGCCCCCCCAGCAGCGTGTCCGGACACGGGAAACCGGCGGCGCTCCAGCAGGCATACACCGCCCGCGTCGGCAGGGGAAGATGCCGGACCCGCATCTCCGGCGGCGCGCCGCACGGCGCGTGGAGCCCCGTGGCCCAGCCCAGCAGCGCGTCCCCCGGCGCCAGCAGCGGCGGCAGATGCGCCAGCACCTGGCGGACATAATTGCCCACCCCCGAGGAACGCCGCGTCAGCGGCGTGATGTCCAGTCCCAAGCGCATGGCGGAAAGACAGCTCCTGTGCGCAGATGACTATACCGGAGGGATTTCCACCGGTGCCAGTCGCGGGGAAGAAGGAACAGTCACCATTGCAGAGTCCGAAGGAAAGGATACTCGCGCGTTTCTTCCAGGAGATCTCCCAGCAAAGATTGGAACTCCGGCTGGATTTCCTCGTAGACGAGCCAGAACGACTCTTCAAGGATCACGCGCCGCCCCCCGGAGAAAGTGAACGAGATGAAATCCACACCTGCTCTTATGCGGATCAGGGTGTCCCACGGAATCATCTCGGGGGGGCGCCTCTTCCTATGCAGCTCGAGGCCGGTCGCTGTGAACGCAACAGAACCAGACCGGAGCGACCAGAACAAGACAAATTGGGCCGCGTAATAGGAGCGCCAGAGAAGGAACGCGCCCACCAGCCAGAAAAACACCACTGGTCCAGCTCTTCCCGAGGCCAGCGGTAGGTACATTATCCACAATGCGAATGGAACCCAAAAAAGGACACTCACGGCCAAAAGTGCCGAGCCCAGCTAATGAACCGGGTACTCAATGCGCTGGCAGACGCCCTCCTCGCTTCTCGTGATCGTGCAGCAGCTCCTTCTACTCTCCCTTAACCGCGCCTGTTCTTCCTCGCTAGGCCCTTGGGCGCCCATGAGTTTAAGGAGGATGCTGTCTTTCGACAGAAGGGGCGGCGTGGCGAGCAGATTCCCGAGCAGTTCCGTGAAAGACTCCTCATGAAGCGGGTATTCGTTTGCCCAAAAACCGGATGGAAGCCGCACTTTTCGGTACCCCTTGAACAGCAGACGTTTTCGGAAACGCGACACCTGCTCGAGTTGATCCCAGGGATACTCCACGGTTGCCTGCCCTTCTGCGGCGACTTCCAGGCGGTCCCGGAAGAACGTGATCACCGTGCGGCGGCGGATGTAGGGATACTGCCGGACCATCTCCGCGAGTGCGCGGAGCGACACGAAAGCCAGGCACAGGACGATGATCCATACCTGTGTTACCGCGAACCGTAGCCAGCGTTCCTGAGACTCGGGACCGTTCTGATGGAACAGGTCAAGGACGGGTGCGGAGATTTGGAGCGTGAAAAGGGCTCCCGCACAGGCGAATGCGGTGATTAGCAGGGCCGACAGGGGTTTCCACCGGTGCAGTTGATACCTGATGGCGATGCAGTTCCCCTCCGCATCACGCACCGGGCGGATGCGGGAGGGATGGTTCCTCGGTAGATTCATTCCATTATCCCTCGACCCATATTCTCCGGTAAAAGACTATAGCGGAGAGGTTTCTTTCCGTTCCAATCGCCGGAAGCAGCCTGATCGCCGGACAACACATCGCGCGAATCGAAGCCAAGGCGGGCACGAGATGGCTTCAGTCGCTCCGCTCCTTCGCCATGACGCGAAAACTTACGTCTTGGCGAGCGAGGCGAAGCCATCTCGTTCTCGCCAACACTTCGGCCAACGCGGCAGTCTCCTGTCAGAACGCCGCAGTTAAAGCGGGGTTGCTTTTCCCGGGTTGCGCTGCATCCTGGGATACTGGGCTTTTTTCGACCTGCCGCCCGTCTTCTCTTCCCCGTCCCGTTGCTGTCCTCTTTGTGCCCTTTGTGACTTCGTGGTGAAAATGGTCTTTTCCTCCCGCCATTTGCCCCCTTTGCGGCGGCGCGTGTACAATCGGCGGGACCTTGGCAACCCCGACACAGGAGACTTTTTCCATGAGTTTCATCGCGGAACGGATGAACCAGATTGACGCGAGCGGCATCCGCAAGATCTTCGCGCTGGCCGCGCAGATGAAGGACCCGATCAACCTGAGCATCGGCCAGCCGGACTACGACGTGGACGCGCTGTGCAAGGACGAGGCGGTGCGCCAGATCCGGGCGGGTTTCAACTCGTACACACAGACCTGGGGCATCCAGGAACTCCGCGAGGCGTGCTCGGCGTATTACGAGCGGCGCTTCGGGTTCCCGCTGAAGAACGTCATGATCACGTCGGGCGTGTCCGGCGGGCTGTTCCTGGGGCTGATGGCGACCATCGGCCCGGGGGACGAGGTGATCTGCGCGGACCCGTATTTCGTGATGTACAAGCATCTGGTGAACCTGCTGGGCGGCACGTCGGTGCCCGTGGACACCTACCCCGACTTCAAGCTGACGGCGGACCGGATCGCCGGGGCCATCACGCCGCGGACCAAGGCCCTCATCGTCAGCAGCCCCGCGAATCCCACGGGGGTCATGATGAACGCCGAAGAGCTGCAGGCCGTGGCCGCGCTGGCGCGGAAGCACAACCTGCTGGTCATCAGCGACGAGATCTACGAGTCCCTGTCCTATGACGGGACCCCCGCGTCCATCGCGGGGATGTACGACAACGTCCTCTGCCTGAACGGCTTCTCCAAGAACGCCGCCATGACGGGGTGGCGCGTGGGCTTCGCGGCGGGGCCGGACGAGATCATCCAGGCGATGAACACGCTCCAGCAGTACACCTTCGTGTGCGCGCCGTCCTTCGCCCAGAAGGCCGCGGTGCTGGCGCTGGAGGCGGACATGACGGCGAAGGTGGACGCCTACCGCACCAAGCGGGACATCATCTTCGAGGGGCTGAAGGACCTCTTCCCGGTCACCCGGCCCGGCGGCGCGTTCTACATCTTCCCGCAGGCGCCGGGCGGCGACGGCGACGCCTTTGTGCGGAAGGCCATCGAGAACAACGTGCTGATCATCCCCGGGAGCGTGTTCTCGGAGAAGAAGACCCACTTCCGCATCTCCTTCGCCAACAAGGACGAGACGCTCAAGCGGGGCATCGAGGTGCTCCGCCGGATCGCCGGGGAGACGGGGGCGTAGAGGCGCCCGGGCTTCCGGACAAACGGCCCCGGCGGGTTGCGGGGCCTGAAGGGCCTGATCATGAAGAGGGTTTTGGCGGTTGCGCTGAAGACGGTCGCGGTGGTTCTCATAGGGCTGGCGGCCTTCGCGGGCTTTTTCTGGGCGCAGGGCATCCAGTTCACCCTGGCCTTTGCCACCTGGTCCTGGAGCAACCCCCTGTTCGACTCGGCGGGCATCCTGCCCGAGGACAACTGCGGCGGCGCGTCACCCTGCGGCAGCGGCCCCATCCGCGTGCTCACCTACAACATCCTGTGCCGCGTGTGCACCAGCGGGGACAACAAGCCGGAGCATGAGGACTGGTACGCGCGGCTGCCCCACCTGCGCGCCCTGATCGCGGACTACGCCCCCGACCTCATCGGCCACCAGGAGGTCGGCGGCTGGAAGGACATCCTCGAGCTGAACATTGCCCCCGGCAAATACGCCCCCGTCACCCACTCCTTCGGCCCCTGGGCCTATGGCGACGCGGTGCTGCTCTACAACCGCGAGCGCTTTGACCTCGTGGACTCGGGGCAGTTCTGGCTCGCCCCGGACTCCTCCCTGCCCTTCGCCTTCGGGTGGCAGACCCTCTCCATGCCCCGGTACATCTGCTGGGCGCACCTGCGCCAGAAGACGGACGGCTTCGAGTTCCTGTTTCTCAACACGCATTTCGACAACAACACGCCAAACAAGGAGCCCAGCGCGCTGCTGGCCAGCAAGACCTTCGGCCCCCATGCCGCGCGCCTGCCGGTCATCTTCACGGGGGATTTCAACACCTCCCATGAAACGGAACGCTACCGCAACCTGCTGACGGGCGGCGACGCCACGGCGGAGTTTGTGAACGCCGCCGATCTTGCCCCCCTGATGGAGGAACTGCCGCCCGTGGAGGGCATGACCCCTGCCCAGACCGGCACCCCGCTGGAGAATCTGGACCATCTCATTGACCACATTCTCCTTGCCGGAGATTGCGGAAAAACGGTGAACCGGTGGGTGGTGGACCGCCGGGGATACGGACCGCAGCAACTGCGGGCGTCCGACCATCCCGCCGTGTTCGCGGAGGTGTCCTTTTCCCTCCGTCCCTGACCCCGGTTTCGCCGCTCTCTCTCCCCCAGCCAAACGTGGGGTATTGTGCCGGGGAGGCAGTCCTCTCGCCTGGGTGCCACCGTAAGGGCCCGGGGCGTTGCTGCGGGCCGCGCCGAAAGAAATCTATTGACAAAAACGGGGGAAAGCATTATCTTATAACAGGTTGTCACGATGGAGAACCCATTTCCCGCCTCCGCGCGGGAGACTCTGAGAAACGCATTGTCCGTCACGCAAAGGGTGGAGAAATGAACACAGCGGAAGTCAAGGAAGCCCTCGGCAAGCTGGGGGCGTTGGTTCAGGCGACAACGGCCGGTCCCGAGGGGCAGGGGCCGTCCGAGGCGCTGGACATTTTGCGGGGGGCGGTGGACGCTCTGGCGCGGGAATGCGAACTCCGGCGCGCGGCCCGGGCAACGGCCGCCGAGGAGATGGGGGCGCTGGTCGTTTCCCTGCGGGATTATCTGGACACCGCCGACACGGGGGTTTCCGAGGCGGCCGAGGCGAAGGCGGCGGCGCTGGCGTCCGAGGTGGAGACGCTGAAGGCCGCCTTGGAGGCGGCTGAGGCGCGCGCCAAACAGGCGGAGCGGCAGGGACAGGAGGGGGCCCAGGCCCTGGTGCAGCTTCACACGCTGGAGGAGCACCTCCAGAAGCGGGGCGAGACCATTAATGAGGCGCGCCGGCGCATCCTGCGCCTTCAGGAAAAGCTGGAGGCGCTGGTGGCGGAGAGCGCGGCGGACAAGGAAAAACTGAAAGAGCAGGAGGCCACCCTGGTCCGGCGCAACGCCGCCCTGAAGGCCGCCGAGGAGCGTTTCAGCGACCTGCGCCGGCGCATGGACGCGGCGGGCGGCGGCGGCGCTCCGGCCATGCAGGCCCAGGTCAAGGCGCTGGAGAACCAGGTGGAGGAGGCCCAGAAGGCGGCCGCGGCGCTGGAGGAGCGCCACGCGAAACTTCAGCAGGAGCTGAACCAGCGGGTCGCCGCAGAGGCGGCGGCGCGCCAGCGCATTGAGGAAATGAGGCACCAGGTGGACGATGCGGAGCACGAGCGCGGCGAGATGTCGAAGCGCATGGTCCGCCTGGAGGACGAGCTGCGCAAGGCGTCCGACGCGCGGGACGAGGCGTCCACGCAGGCGAAGAAGGCGGCCGAGGGCCTGCAGCGCGCCGAGGCGGCGGAGGAGGCGCTGAAGCAGGAGATGGAGGCGTCGCGCGGCCAGAACGAGACACTGGTCTCTGAAAAGAACGCGCTGGAGGGCCGGGTGGCCGAGCTGGCCCCCAAGGCCGCCGAACTTGAGAAGGAACGCGCGGCGGCGGCGGAAAAACTGGCCGCCCTGGGCAGGGAAAAGGACGAGGCGCTGGCGGCGGCGGACGCCGCCGGCAGGCGCGCCGGCGAACTGGAGAAGACCCTCTCCGAGACCGAGGCGCGTTTGGCTGCGGCGCAGGGGGAGGCCGGGGCCGCCCGGGAGGAGGCCGCGCGGCTGTCCGCCGATCTCGGCGCGCTTCAGCAGCGCGCGGAAGCCGCGGAGAAGGAAGCCGCCGCAGCCCGCGGCGCCCTGGACGCCGCCCAGACGGAGGCCGAAGCGGCCCGCGCCCGCGCCGACGCCGTCCACGAGCGGGTCGCCGCGCTGGAGGCCGAGCTTTCCGAGCGGGACGGCGCGCTGGAGGCCGCGGAAAAGCGGGCCGACGAGGCGTCGGAGCGGGCGGTGGCGGCGGAGGGGGCCGTGTCGGACGCGCAGGGGCGCCTGGGGGCGCTGGAGGCCGTTTCCGAGACGCTTCGCGCCGACATTGCGGCGCTTCAGGAAAAGGCCGCCGAGGCCGAAGGGCTGCGCGCCGAGGCCGACGCCGCGCGGGAGCGCGCCATGAGCCTCCAGGAGCAGCTGGACAAGGAGCTGGCCAAGGGGCTCAAGTCCACGCTTGCCCTTCAGCTTGCCGAGGCCATCCGCGAGAGCGAGGCCGCGCAGGAGGAACTGAGCAGCCTGCGCCGCGAGGTGGAGCGCCTGCGCAAGAGCGAGGCCGCGCCGGCCCCGGCGGCGGCCCCCCCCGGGGAGGCGGACGCCCCGGCGGACGAGGAGACCGCGCTCCGGAAGGCCCATGAATCCATGCCCGCGGACAAGCGCAGCAACCTGGGCGAACTGCTTGCCGCCGCGCGCGTCATTACCAGGAAGCAGCTCGCGGACGTCAACAGCGCCGTGAAGAAAGCCCCGGAGAAGGGGATTGTCGCCGTGATCTGCGAGAAGGGGCTGACAGACGAGGACACGGTGGCGCGGGCCCTGTCGCTCCAGTCGGGCGCGCCGGTCGAGGAGGCCGGCGAGGGGGGGCTTGACGCCGGGGCGGCGTCCCTGATTTCCGACAAGATGGCGCGCAAGCACCGGGTGATCCCGCTCCGGGAAGAGGACGGGGGCGTGGTGCTGGCCATGACAAACCCCATGGACCTGCTGGCGCTGGAGGATGTGGGCCGCGCGGTCGGGAAGCCCGTGAAGCCCGTGGTCGCGCGGTATTCCGCCGTGATGAACGCCGTCAACCGCTACTACTGGGAGCCCGAATGACCCCTGTTCCGGAATCCGGTTCCCCGGCGCGCCCGCCACGGTGAATATCCGCGGCGGGCGCCGCGTCTTGTGGGGGGAGACGCGGTGTAACGGACGCCGCGAAACGCGGTACTGTTGGCATGCGCGCGGGGAGGCCGCGCGCGCGGCGGAAGGAAGACCGGCCATGACGGGCATTGCGGAAGTGATAGACCTGTTTGCGCGGGATGTGCTTGAGGCGCTGCGCCGCCTGCTGTGCGGGGAATGCGGGCAGTCCCAGCCTACGCGTGCTGTTTCCAGGCGCGCTTGACGCGCTCCACCAGCTTCTCCTGGTCCCAGGCCCAGTACTGGTCGGAGAAGACCTCCACCTCGACAAAGCCCCGGAAACCGGCCTGCTCCACCCATCCGCGGATTTCGCGGATGTTGATGCAGCCGTCGCCCGGCATGCCGCGGTCGTTGAGGAGGTCGCGCGTGGGGGTGCGCCAGTCGCAGACGTGGAAGGCGAAGATGCTCCTGCCCGCCCGCGAGATTTCCGAGCGCAGGAAGGGGTCCCACCAGCAGTGGTAGACGTCCACGGCCACGCCGACCATGGGGCTGTTCAGGGCGAAGACAATGTTGTTCGCCTGCTCCAGCGTGTTGATGGCGGAGCGGCAGTCGGCGTACATGGGATGCAGCGGCTCGATGGCCAGGCGCACCCCGGCGGCCTTGGCGTCGGGCTCGATGGCGTGGATGGCGTCAAAAATCTGCTGGCGCGCGCGCGGCAGGTCCACTTCCGGGGCCGCGCCGCAGACCAGCACCAGCACCGGCGCGCCCAGCTCGGCGGCCTCCTCGATGGCTCGGCGGTTCTCGCCCTTGGCCTGCTCGCGCGCCTGGGCCCCCGAGGCCACGAAGAACCCGCCCCGGCAGAGGCTGACCACGTTCATTTCGGCGTCGCGCAGGAGTTTCGCCGCCTTCTTCGCGCCCAGCGGGGCGACATGCTCCCGCCAGACGGTGATGCCGGGGATGCCGGCGCGGGTGTACCCGTCCACCGCCTGCTCCAGGGTCCAGGGCTTGGTGGTCATGGTGTGCACGCAGAGGCGCGAGAAATCGTTGAACGGCTCGGTCATGGTTCCTCTCTTCCCGGCGCGGTCCTCACAGGGCGGGCACGTCCACCCAGGCCCGGCGCCGCCAGCTTTCATATCCCAGTTCGGCGAACTGCACCCCCTTGGCCCCCTCCAGAAGGCTCCAGCGGAAGGGCTCATCGGAGTGCAGATGGCGCAGGAAAAGCTCCCACTGCGCTTTAAATGCGTTTTCACAGGGCTCCGTCTCGGGAACAGTCCCCCATCCGTCGAAAAAGTTGATCGGGCTTGGGATGTCGGGGTTCCAGACCGGCCGGGGGGTGTCCGCCCCTGACTGGACCCGGCATTCGCGCAGTCCCGCCACCGCCGACCCCTTGTCGCCGTCCACCTGCACTGTGAGCAGGTCGTCCCGCCGGACGCGGGTGGTCCAGGAGGAGTTAAACTGGCAGACGATTCCCGGCTCCGTGACGGCGGTCATGTACGCGGCGTCCTCGGCGTCGGCGTCATAGGGGCGCCCGGCCTCGTCCAGACGGCGGGGGATGTGCGTGGCGCCGAGGCAGCAGACCGAGGCAACGGGGCCGAAGAGGTTGTCAATCAGATAGCGCCAATGGCAGAGCATGTCGGAGATGATGCCGCCGCCCTCCGCCTTCTTGTAGTTCCACGAGGGGCGCTGGGGCTGGCCGTCCTCGCCGGTGAAGACCCAGTAGCCGAAGTCCGCCTTGACACTGTGCACCTTTCCCAGGGCGCCCGCCGCCAGGACCCGGCGGAGCTTGACCAGGCCGGGGAGCCACAGCTTGTCCTGGACCACGCCGTGGCGCACGCCCCCGGCCTCGGCGGCGTGGAACAGCGCCAGGGCTTCGGCCGCGGTGGCTGCGGAGGGTTTCTCGCAGTAAATGTGCTTTCCCGCGGCGATGGCCGCCGCCACCGCGTCCGCACGGCGCAGGGTCGTCTGCGCGTCGAAGTAGACGGGGTAGTCCGGGTCGGAGAGGCAGGCGTCCAGATCGGTGGACCAGGGAAGCCCCCCGTGTTTCTCGGACAACATGCGCAGCTTCCCCTCATTTCTCCCCACAAGGAGGGGGGCTGGCAGAACCCTGCGCCCGTCGGGCAGGGCCGTTCCGCCCTGCGCGCGTATGGCCATGAGGGAGCGTTCCAGGTGCTGGTTCATCCCCATGCGGCCGGTGACGCCGTTCATGATCACACCCGTGCGCACAGTCTCTGGCATCGTGTTCTCCCTTTCCCGGCGGTTGCATGCCGTCATTTTTCCGCGCCGCCGGATTCCCGCTCCCTTTTGCGGTTGAGATGCGCCTCGCGCAGAACCCGCCACAGATATTTGGTCAGGGTGTGGCAGGATTCCCGGGGCACATCGGTGAACTCTAGTGCCGCGCGGAATGACGTTCCCTGGGCTGCCTGGAGGGCTTCCAGCCGGCTCACGCGGGCGTTCACCAGAACGGGGTCGCCCTCTTTCAGGTCTATCTTGAGGTCCACCATGTCGTTGACAGACAGGCGTGCCTGGGTCTGCACCAGGGCGCCCTCCATGCTCAGATTGTGGACAACCCCGTCCAGAAAGTGGGGGGAGCCGTTCCGGCGGATCGCGGCGTTCAGGCTTACCGCCACACGCCAGCCCCGCCGGTTGAAGTTGCCCCCCGCCCGCGGGTTCCGCCGCAGAACCACCTCGCGGCCCGTTTCCTCCGGCGTGCGCAGCACCTGCATGTAGTACAGGAGCGAGCAGCCCGGCGTGGTGCAGGCCACCTCGCACACGGTTCCGCGCTCCAGGGCGATGCTGCTGGCCAGATTAAAGGATATCCGGTCCGACTGGTAACTGGAGACGCGCGATGTGATCTTGCGGCTGCCCAGCCGGAGAATGATGCGCTGTCCCACCCTGAAAATGGATATCACCTGGAGCGTCTTTCCTGCTTGACGGATAAAAAATGAAAGGGATGAGTCCCCACTGATAGTACCGCGTGCGGGGCCGGGATGCAAACCGCCGGAGCGCTTCCGGTATAGTAGTTCCCGTGGACGCGGCGTTTCCCCGGCGGGGCGGGCGTCCCGGTGGACGGGCAACCCGGGGACGGAGGCATGAATCCGGTTTCGAGAAGACGCCTTGAACGCAGGACCGCAATGGCCGTGTTCTGCGCGTTTGCCCTGCTTTCCCTGCTGCTGAATCTGCTGCCGTGGATCGCGCCGGGCGGCGCGGTGGGCGCGCCATGAGGCGGGGGGAGGGTACACCGGCTCTCAGGCGCGACGGCCTGCGCCTGATGGTGGCGGCGGGTGCGGCGCTCTCCTGGCCGCTGGGGGAGTTCGAGCGGCTGGCGGGGCCCGTGCATCTTTCCCATCTGTGGGTTTTTCTGGCCTTTGCCGTGGTGGTGCGGGAACAGGTGCGGACACGACGGCTCACGTTGCCGTTTGACTTGGCCGCCTCCGCTGTGGGGGCGCTGGTGGTTGCCCTGTTGTCTGGCGCAGGCAGCCTGCTTGGCGGTATTGCGCTGTTTGCGGCGTTTTACGCCGCCGCGTCCCTGGCACTCTCCCCGGCGCAAATACGGACCGCAGTGGGGGCTGCGGCATGGGGTGCTCTGGCCGTTGCTGTCGCTTCCCTGGCGGCACTGTTTCTTCCCGTACTTCCGACCGCCTCCTCCTTGGGAGGGGGGATACGCATGCTGGGACCAGTGTCCCTCTCTGCGGGTGGACTCGTTCTCGTGGTCGGCATGGCCATCCTCCTGATCCAGTTTCCCGGCGGAGGCCTCCTCCGCAGGGGTTTTTACATCATCGGAATGGCGTGTTTTGTGATTGCGGACGTTATTGTATGCCGTTTATTATTTGTGGAATCGGCCCTGTGGCTGCCTCCTTCGGGGCCTTTCATGCCCCGTGCGCTGCCGGTGACGGCGGCGGTGTTGTGGCTGGTCTCGCTTTGTGTCGGGAAACTGCTTACCTCGGCGCGCCTGGACGGCGGCCGCATGCCCGCCCTGCTGGCGGCGGGCGTGTTCCTGGTCACCGTGGCGGTGCTTGTCCTTCAAGCGCCGGTGCCGCCGGGCGCGGCGTTCCTGCTGGGGCTGGCGGTTTCGGCCGGGTATCCCCGAACCGCCGCAACGCGGTCGAACGGGCGCTTTCTGCTGTTTCCGGCGCTTGTGGCGGTACTGCTGGCGCTGGCGCATGTTTTCTGGCTGGAGCATTTTCCCGGGGACGTGCGGCACTATGCCGCGCGCGCCCGCGCCTCCATTGAGGCGGGTCATCCCGAACAGGCGGACCAGGCGCTCCGTCTTGTCCTGAGCCGGAAGCCCCGCGAGGCGTGCGCCGTGTTTTGGCGGGGAAATGCGGCCCTGGCGGCGGGACATCCCGGCGAGGCGGTGGACTGCTGGCAGCAGGCGGCGGCGCTGGCGGGAGAACGGGGAGTGCTTCCGGCGCCGACGGCCGCCGAGTGGGAGGAGGCGCAGGCCCGGCTGCGGGACCATGTGGGCACGCTGCCCGAGGCTTCCCGGGGGTGGACGCTGGAGCGGTTCCTGCTGCTCCGGGGCGAGCGCGGGGCGGCACTGGGCCTGCTGCGGGTGCGCGTCGAGGACGCGCCGGACCAGAATGGACCGCCTGAACTGTATGCGCGGGTACTGGCATCGTTGCTCGGGTTTCCCGGTCTGGAGGACGACCTGTCAAAATGGCGGACGGGGGAGCTCGTTCAGGCGCTCTCCCTGGGGCATCCGTTCGGGGCCGTGGTGACCGCCCCGGCGGGGTTCCCGGCGGCGTGGACGCCCCTGGTGGCGGCGGTGCGGACGACCCGGCAGGGCGCGGCAGTGCAGGTGTGGACGGAAAGCGCCGCCTTCGGGGGAGACCGGCGGGGCGGCTGCGGGGCCGGCGGGGACGCGGCGTTGTGGATGAGCCCGAAGACGGACGCGGAGGGGGGTTGGCACCTTTCGGCGCCGCCCGTGGGCCGCGTGCTGCTGGAGGGGGAAGGCCGCTTCTTTTTCGAGGATTATGACGCCGGCTGGGGCTGTGATGAGAGCGACGGCTGGCAGGTCATCTGCGTGGTGCCTTGACCCTCCCCCGGCGCGGATGGCAGAATAGGCGGACAACCTGCATTGGAGAACACCCTGATGACGCCCCACACCCCCTTCCGCCACGACGGCGAATGCTGCGGAGACGCCGAGAAACCCCGGGACAACGGCATCGCCGCCCGGCTGCTGCAATCCCGCATCGTCATGGTGTCGGGGGAGATCGAGCCGGAGACGGCGGAAAGCATTCTCGCGCAGCTGCTGCTGCTGGACACCCTGTCGAACGACCCGATCAGGGTGGTGGTCTCCTCGCCGGGGGGGCATGTGGACTCCGGTTACGCCATCCACGACATGATGCGCTTTGTGAAGTCCCCCGTGCTGGCGCTGGGGGCGGGCTGGGTGGCGAGCATCGCCGTGCCGATCCTGCTGGGGGCGGACAAGGGCAAGCGGTTCAGCCTGCCCAACACGCGTTTCCTGCTGCACCAGCCGAGCGGCGGCGCGGGCGGCCAGGCGGCGGACATCCGGATCGAGGCGCAGGAAATCCTGAAGATCCGGCAGAAGATAAACAAGCTGATCGCCGGGGAGACCGGACAACCGGAGGAGAAGGTCGCCAAGGACAGCGACCGGAACTTCTGGATGAGCGCCGAGGAGGCCCGGGACTACGGGCTGATTTCGGGCATCGTCTCCACCATGGCCGATTTTCAGTGATTCCCGCGCGCGCGGCGCGTTTCGGCGTCGTGCACGGCCCGGTACAGCGCGGCGACCCGCTTTCGGTGTGTTGACACCAGGTCCAGCAGTTCCCCGTCCAGCCCCAGCCGCCGCGCGAGGTTGCCCCGCGCCGCCCCGTCCTCGGGGAGGGCGCTGGCGGCGTCCCCCCGCATCATGCGCACCCGGTTCATGACGCGGCGCAGGAAGTTGTAGGCGTCCGCCAGGGCGTCGCAGGTTTCCCCGGTCTCCCATCCCGCCTGTTTCATCACGCCCAGCGCCCGGAAGACGCCCCAGCACCGGACCTCGGGGTGTTCCGCCGCGTGCCTGAGCTGAAGCAGGCGCGTGGTGAACTCCACATCGGACAGGCCGCCCTCGTGCCGCTTGAGGTCCAGCGGGGATGCCGCGGCGGCGGCCTTGGCGCGCAGGCTGTCCATCTGCTCCAGCGCGTCGAGGCCGGGGGGACGGGAGAAGGCGGCGTTCCGGGCGCATTCCTCCAGCCGCTCGCGGAGGGCCGGATCCCCGGCGACAGCGCGGGCCTTCATGAGGGCGAAGCGCTCCCAGGGGTGGGCCTCCTCGGCGTAGTACTGCGCAAAGCGGCTGAGGGGGATGGCGATGTTGCCCTTGCCTCCGTCCGGGCGGAGGCGGGCGTCCACATCGTAGAGCACGCCGTGGCGGGTGGGCTCCTTGAGGCGCTTCACGGTGAGGGAGGCGACCTGGGCGAAGTACTCCGTCTCCGACATGGAGCCCGGCACGGGGGCGTTCTCCGGGTCGCCGTAGACAAAGACCAGGTCCAGGTCGCTGCCGTAACTCATCTCGCGTCCTCCGAACTTGCCCAGGGCGAGGACGGCGAAGGGCGCGGGCGCGGGGCCGTACCGCTCCACGGTCCTGGTCTCCGCCTCTTGCAGGGCGTGGCCGAGGATGACCTCGGCCAGCAGGGTCAGCTCGTCGCCCACCTCCGCCACCGAAAGGTCCAGCACCAGCTCCCGCAGGGCGGTTCGGAGCATTTCCGCGTCGCGCAGGCGGCACGGGGCGGCCTCGGGGACGGCGGCGGCCAGGAGGGCGTTGAGGTCCTCCCCCAGCGATTCGCGGCTGGAGGGGGTGCCGATGGCGCGGGGGCTTCCGACGATCTCCAGGAGTCCGACATCGCGCACGAGGAGGGTGGAGAGGTATTCGCTGTTTGCGGTGAGCACGGCGAGATAGCGGCAGAGGTCTGGGTTGTGGTGGAGCAGCTCGTAAAGGGTGCGCGGGGACCGCATGCGCTCCACGATCTGGGCCAGGCGCATGAGGCCGCGTCCGGGGTCGGGGATGCGGGCAAAGGCGTCCAGCAGGGCGGGGGCCGCGGCGGCGAAGGCCGCCGCCACGTCGCGCGTGTGGGGCGCGTCCTCCGGGCCGTTTGCCAGGGTCAGCAATTCCCGGCGCACCTCTTCGGGCTCTGAAAAGCCCATTTCCCGGAGCTTCTCCAGACCCGCTCCCGCGTCCGCGTCCCGTTCCAGCAACTCGGTGACCCAGAGGTTCCCGTCCCCCTTGACGGTGAGGAACTTCTGGAGGATGCGCCGGCTGTCCGCCGTGTGCTCGCGGTACACCCGCAGGAACGCGCCGCCGTCCGTGTAGCCGAGCTTGCGGGCGAACTCGTCGAGGTCTTCCGGGGTGTCGGGCAGGGCGTGGACCTGCTGCCCCGCCTCGATCTGGAGGCGGTGCTCCACCTCGCGCAGGAAGGTGTAGTTGCGCGCCATGGCGGCGGCCTCCAGGGGGCTGAACCGCTGGCGCTCTCCGAGGAGGCGGATCGCCTCGAGGGTGTTCCGGGTGCGCAGTTCGGGGAAGCGCCCGCCGTTGAGGAGCTGGAGCATCTGCACGGTGAACTCAATGTCGCGGATGCCGCCGCGGCCCAGTTTCACCTCGCGCTCCGTCTCGCCGCGCCCGGCGGTGCGGGCCTCGGCCTGCTCCTTGACCCGGCGGATGTCCTCCAGCGTGGCGTCGTCGAAGTAGCGGGGAAACACGAAGGGGCGCAGCTTGTCGAGCAGGGCCTCGCCCAGGGCGGGGTCGCCCGCGCAGGGGCGGGCCTTGATGAGGGCCTGGCGCTCCCAGGCGCGGCCGTAGTGCATGTAGTATTCCAGCGCGGGGTCGAAGGCGATGGCGAGGGGGCCGCTCGCGCCGAAGGGGCGGAGGCGCGCGTCCACGCGGAAGACGAAGCCGTCGGCGGTGGTTTCGGAAAGCGCCCTGATGAGCAGTTCCGCCAGCTTTTTAAAATACTCCTCGTTGGTGACGGCGCCCGACGCGCCCCCGGAAGTCTCCCCGGGGTCGCTGTAGATGAAGACCAGGTCTATGTCGGAGCTGAAGTTCAGTTCCCGCCCGCCGAGTTTGCCCATGCCCAGCACGGTGAACTCAGCGCGGCGGTCCGTGGGCCCCTCCGCCGTGGTGCGCAGGGGCGCACCGTAGCGCGGCGCGAGCTGCTCCGCGGCCATGCGCACCGCCGCCCCCAGGGCGGCGTCCGCGAGGTTGGAGATGTCCTCGCCGATGCTGGAGAAGTGGGGGTGGATGAAGACCTCGCGGGCGGCGATGCGGAGCACCTCGCGCCGGGCGGCGCGGCGCAGGGCCGTCATGCGGCGCTCGAAGCCGTCGCAGGGGCCGACGGCGGCCCATAGGTCCGCGAGAATGGCGTCCGCCGGGCGGGCATTGTCCAGCTCCGCCTCCTGCCAGAGCCACCCGGCATATTCAGGGTTCCGGCACAGGATGTCCGTGAGTAGGCGGCTTTGCGAGAAAAGCGTGACGAGCAGGGCGGCGTAGCGGGGACTGGAGGCAAGCAGCTCCGCCTGGGTGCGCGGACTGAGGGAGCGCTCCAGAAAGCGGCACAGGCCCAGCGCCGCCTTGAGCGGGTTCGACGCGTCGGCCAGCGCGCGGCGTACCGTGTCCAGGGGCAGGTCGCCGAAGACCCCGGCAAGGGTGCCCAGCAATTGCGCGCCCTGTTCCGGATCGGAGAAAGGGAGGGGGGGCTCAGACACGCTCATGTGCCTCCGTTTTCAGTGTTGCGCCAGTGCTGGAAGACCAGCAGCGCCCAGAGCGCGAGGGTGTGGTCGCGGCGGCCGGCGGCGTGGTCGTCGAGCATGCGGCGGACGGCGGCGGGGTTGAAGAGCCCGTCCCGCGCGAGGGTTGCGTCCGAGAAGAGGCGGTCGCGCTCGGTTTGCAGGCGCCCCGTGAGCCATGCGCCGCGCGGGGGCTCGAAACCGCGCTTGGGGCGCCGCAGCACCGCCGGGGGCAGCTCGTGGGCCAGTGCGCGCCGCAGCAGCACCTTGGTCTCGCGGCCCAGCACCTTCAGCTCCGGCGGCGCGGCGGTCATGAACGCGAGGAGGGATCGGTCGGCGAAGGGCACGCGCATTTCCAGCCCGTGGGCCATGCTCATGCGGTCGCCGCAGTGCAGCACATTGTGCGGCAGGAAGAGGTGGGCGTCCACATACATGGCCTGCGACAGCGGGTTGCCGCGGCCCGACTCGCGGGCGAAACCGCGCACGGTGTCCCACGCGTCGCGCCCCGCGAGGGTCTTCTTGAGGTCGCCGGTGTACAGCGCCTCCTTCATCTCCGGGGTGAAACGGCTGAGCCAGCGGGCGTAGGCGGACATGGGGTCGCGCGGGTCGGCGGAGAGGAACCCGCGCACGCGGCGGGGCCACGGGCCGCGCGCCGCGTCCTCGGGGATGAGGGCGGCCAGGGGCCGCGCGGCGCGCCAGAATGCCGCCGGAACGCCCGCGAGTTTCTGCGCGAGGACCATGCCCCGGTAGCGGGGGTAGCCGCCGAAGCACTCGTCGCCGCCGTCGCCGGAGAGGATCACCGTGACATGCCGCCGCACCAGCCCGCAGACGGCGTGGGTGAGCAGGGCCATGGGGTTGCCGTAGGGCTCGTCGAAGTGCCGGAGCAGGGTGCCGAGGAAATCGCCGGCCGCCGGGCCCAGGCGCAGCTCGTGGTGGTCGCTGCCGAGGAACGCGGCGGTCTCGCGGGCATCGGCGGTCTCGTCCGCCGGGAGGGACGGATCCTCGTAGCCCACGGTGAAGGTGGCGGGCCGGACGCCGCCGCCGCGCATGAGCGCGACCAGGGCCGCCGAGTCCACGCCGCCGCTGAGGAGCGCGCCCACGGGCACATCGGCGATGAGATGGCGGCCCACCACTTCCCGCAGCCGCGCGCGCAGCGCCTCCTCCCATTCTCCGGGGGACCTGGGGGACGTGTCCGCCGTGTCCGCCAGCCGCCAGTAGCGCCGCAGGGAGACCGCGCCGGTCTCCGCGGACCACACGGCCACATGGGCCGGCGGAAGCTGGCGGATGCCCCGGTAAAAGGTGCGCGGGGGAACGGTGTGCAGCCAGGTGAGGTAGTCGTCGAGGGATTCGGGGTCCATCTCCAGGTCCACGCCGGGGCACAGAAAGAGGGACTTCATCTCGGAGGCGAAACAGAGGGTGTCTCCGATGTGGGCGTAGTAGAGCGGCTTGATGCCGACGGCGTCGCGCGCGAGGAACAGACGGCGCGCCGTCCGGTCCCACAGGGCGAAGGCGAACATGCCCTCCAGCCGGTCCAGGGCCCCCTCGCCCCACTCGGCCCAGGCCGCGAGGATGACCTCCGTGTCGCTGCGCGTGTCGAAGACGCGGCCCGCCGCCTCCAGTTCCCGGCGCAGTTCAAGGAAGTTGTAGATTTCGCCGTTGAACACGATGGTCAGCGCGCCGTCGCGGGTGGACATGGGCTGGCGGCCCGCGGCGAGGTCAATGATGCTGAGGCGCCGGTGGCCGAGGGACACGCCGTCGGCGATGTGGGCGCCCTGGTCGTCGGGGCCGCGGTGGGCGAGGGCGTCCGTCATGGCGCGCAGAAGCGCGGCGTCCTCCCGTCCGGCGATGCCCGCGATGCCGCACATGCTAGCGGCCCCCCAGAAGGCGGAACGCGTCCAGCAGGACCGTTTCCTCCCGCCCCCAGTTGTACTTCTCCTCGACGATGCGGCGACCGTTCGCGCCGAGGCGGGCCGCCTCCGCCGGGTCCGTGAGCAGGCGGTGGGCGGCGTCGGCGACGGCCGCCGGGTCCGTCACGTCCACGAGCAGGCCGCAGTCCGCCTCCTCCACGATGCGGCGGACCTCCACGGCGAAGGCCGGCGCGATGACGGGCTTCCCCTCGCGCATGTAGTCGAAGAGCTTGTGCGGCATGGCCAGCGTGTGGTTCACCGGCCCCGGCTGGAAGAGGACCAGCCCCGCCCTTGCCACGGCGATGTGGGCGGGCACGGCCTCATAGGGCACCGTGGGGAGCAGGAGCAGATTTTCCGCCAGCCCCGCCTCCTCCACGGCCCGCCGGTAGGCGGCCTCGTCGCCGTAGACATACTGCCCCAGCACGACGCACCGGACCTCCGGGATCCGCCGGACCAGCAGTTGCATCGCCTCCAGCAGCTTCCACGACCCGCGCACGTCGCCGAAGACCCCCTGGTGAATCAGCACGGGGCGGCCCGCGAAGCGCTCCGAGAGGGCCGCCGGGATGTCGGCGCACGGGGGCTGGAGGGGATTGGTGTTGATGATGGTGACCCGCGGGGTGGGGAGCCCCTCCCAGGGCGGCTCGAAACTCTCCCGCGTGAGGATGATGAGGTCCGTGTACCGCGCGAAGAGGCGCATGAAGCGGACCGTCAGCCAGGTCATGAACCCCTGCACGGGGGCGGGGAAGAACTTGGCGAACTCCGTGGGGATGTGCTCATGCATGTCCAGCACGGCCCGGCCGCCGCGCAGGACCTTCAGCGCCAGCGCGGCCACCCACGACTCCGGCTCCGGGGCGCACCAGGCGTCCGCGCCAAGGCGCATGCCCTCGCGGACCAGCCGGAACATTGCCAGGAAACGGCGCTTCTTGGTGGCCGCCGGGGGCACGAGGACAAAGCGGATTCCGTTGGCATCGGGTTCGCCGGGTTCTGGCAGGGGGGCATGGGTGCCCGGAACGGGCACGGGCGCGACGGACCAGACCTCGTGGCCCGCGCGGGCGAGGCTGACGCCGATTTTCTGGTATACCCGTTTGTCGTGGGGCTCGTGCAGCGTGTTTAGGAAGACGATCTTCAAGGTGCGTGGTTCCGGGAATCCGCCTGTTGCCGCACCATCATACCCCGCACGCTTCCCGCAGACCAACCGGAATCCATGGTGGTG
This sequence comes from Candidatus Hydrogenedentota bacterium, assembly GCA_033813475.1. Lineage (GTDB taxonomy): Bacteria > Hydrogenedentota > Hydrogenedentia > Hydrogenedentales > CAITNO01 > JAAYBR01. The sequence goes on along the minus strand of JAPXRP010000038.1, from coordinate 2,192 downwards.
CGGGGCCGCCGCGTCTGCACCTCCCCCGGGCCGCGCCTTCTTCCCCGTCCCATCCGCCAGCCCGGACCTGTATTTTGGGGTTGACACCGCCTCTGGTCCCAGCTATGCTTTTGGTGCGTAACCTCTTCCTGTCAGAAGATTATCGCGATGTGAGGTCAACGGCGAGGAGTTTTTCAATGAAGCGTTTCCAGCTGTCTTTTTTTCGTTTCCATGGTTGTCCTGTTGTTGGGGGTGTCGGGGTGCAAGCAGGAGAAGCCCTCTGCGGAGTTCACGGCGGCGCCCACGAGCGGGGCGGCCCCGCTTAACGTCCAATTCACAGACGCCTCGACCATCGCCAAGAAGTCAGAGATCACCGGATGGGTGTGGGATTTCGGGGACGGGGCGACGTCCACGGAAAAAGATCCCCAGCACACCTACGCAGCGGTGGGGGAATACACCGTCTCGCTCACAGTGACCAGCAGCGACGGCAAGACGGACACGTCCACACTGGCGAAGCACATCAAGGTCAGGGTGGCTGTCCCGTCTGTCGTCGGAATGCCTTATGCCGACGCGAAGGACGTGGTCCGGGCGGCGGATCTGACTGTGGGAACGATGACGGAGGCTTTTAGCACCACCGTTCCCGCGGGGTCGGTGAGCAGCCAGGATCCCGCGGCGGGTGCCGTCGTTTCGCCGGGTTCGCCGGTTAATCTGGCGGTGAGCAAGGGGCCTCAGCCGGTGACTGTCCCAAATGTAGTCGGCTTTACGGAGGCGGATGCGAAGACCGCGATCACGGCGGCGGCGCTGGTCCCGGGCACGGTGGCCCAGCAGTCCAGCGAAACGGTTCCCGCAGGGTCGGTGATCCGCCAGAATCCGGCGGCGGGCGCCGTCGTGGGCCTGGGCACGGCGGTGGACCTTGCGGTTTCCAGCGGCCCGTTCCCGGGTGAAACGGTCACAGTCAGTCTTCCCGGCGGTGTGCCGCTGGAGCTGGTCAAGGTGCCCGCCGGGAGTTTCGAGATGGGGTCTCCGGCCGCGGAGCGGAGCCGGTGGGACGATGAGGGGCCGGTGCACACGGTGGACATCGGGTATGACTTCTACATGGGACGGCATGAGGTGACGCAGGCGCAGTGGCTGGCGGTGATGGGGGCGTGGCCGGGCGACGCCCCGACGCCTTCCCTTGGGGAGGGCGGCGCGTATCCCGCCTACAACATTTCCTGGGAGGACGCGCAGGAGTTCATCAAGGCGGTGAACGCGCACATTGCGGTGGACGGGCAGTGCGCCGCGACGCTGCGCCTGCCCAGCGAGGCGGAGTGGGAGTATGCCTGCCGGGCGGGGACGCAGACGCGCTTTTACTTCGGGGATTCCCTGGAGGCGGGGGACGTCTGCGAGAAGGACGACGGCCGCGACGCGCACATGTGGTACTGCGGGAACAACGCGGCGGCCGGAGAGCCCGGGCATGGGACAAAGCCCGTGGGCGGGAAGGCCGCGAACGCCTTCGGCCTGTACGACATGAGCGGGAACCTGCTGGAGTGGTGCGAGGACTTCTGGCACGACGACTACACGGGCGCCCCGGTGGACGGGAGCGTGTGGACACGGAATCCCTCGGCATCCTACCGGGTTGTCCGGGGGGGCAACTGGGCCAACGGCGCCCAGCACTGCCGCTCCGCCTACCGGAAGAGCGAATCGCCGACGTACCGGTTCAACATCACCGGGTTCCGGCTGGCGGCGGGTGATCTTGAGGCCGAGGCCACCGTGCCTGATGTGACAGGCATGGCACTCGACGCGGCGCGGACGGCCATCACCGAGGCGACGCTGTCGGTGGGAACCGTAACGGAGGTCTTCAGCGACACCGTTCCCGCCGGAACCGTGATCAGACAGAGCCCGGAACGGGGCGAAACCGTTCCCGTGGGCAGGGCGGTGAATCTGGTGGTGAGCGGCGGCGTGGAGCCGGTGACCACCCCCGATGTGACCGGCATGATGCGGGAGGACGCGGAGGCCGCCCTCACGGAGGCGACGCTGACCGTGGGGACGGTCACGGAGACATTCAGCGCCATGCATCCCGCCGGGACGGTGATGAGCCAGGATCCGGCGGCGGGCGCCGAGGTGCCCGTGGGCACGGCGGTGAATCTGGTGGTTTCCAGCGGCCCGGGCGACGGGGTGGCCATCCTGCTTCCCGGCAACGTGCCGATGGAGCTGATCAAAGTCCCCGCGGGCAG
>JAPXRP010000037.1:0-28231 GCA_033813475.1 Candidatus Hydrogenedentota bacterium | reverse complement strand
GCGCCCCTACAGGAGGGCTGCCCGGGGCTTTCATACGAACCCACGGAGTCCGCGCGTGGGGGCGCCGCTTGCCGCGCCCTCTTCGCCCCCGCACGCCCCAACGGGAGGGCTGCCCGGCGCTTTCACACGAACCCACGGAGTCCGCGCGTAGGGGCGCCGCTTGCCGCGCCCTCTTCGCCCCCGCGCCGCCCTCCCCTGGGAACGCCAATCTCCTGATTGGCACGCTTTGGGAGCCCGCTCGGGAAATTGGCGTTCCCAGGGAAAAGCGGCCCTTTCTTCAACGACATTCCCGGCCACGGCGGTCAGGGGCTCGCGACGACGCGGAAACACCCGTCATTGCGAACGAAGTTAAGCAATCGCTTGCCCGCCATTGCTTCGGCCCGGGCCCGTCCTGTCCGGCGTCGAGGATTTGCCGCGGCCCTTGCCCAAAGGGGTTGAACCTGCTAGAATGGCGCGCGACGCAACCGGAACACACTGCCATGCCGACCTATGACTATCACGCGATCCGCACGGAGGGGGACAACAGCTCGGAGAAGTCCTTTGTGGGGGGCGTGGTGGTTGCGAAGGACCGGCAGGACGCCAAGGCGAAACTGCGCGAGCAGGGCCTGAAGGCGACCATGCTCAAGCGCGCCCGGGGGATCATGGCCGTCATCAAGTGGCTGGACGCCGACATCCGCTGACGCGCGCCCGCGGCACGGAATGGCGTCCCGCAGGTCTTCTTTGTGCCGCAGGCTGCTAGAGGGTTCTAAGCTGGGGGAAAAGGATGACCTCGCGGATGGAGGCGCTGTCGGTGACGAGCATGGCGAGGCGGTCCATGCCGATGCCGAGGCCGGCGGTGGGGGGCATGCCCACCTCCAGCGCCGCGATGAAGTCCTCGTCGAGATACTGGGCCTCGTCGTCCCCCGCGTCGCGCAGCGCCGCCTGGGCCTCGAAGCGCTCGCGCTGGTCAATGGGGTCGTTCAGCTCCGAGAAGGCGTTGCCGACCTCGAGGCAGGCGATGAAGGGCTGGAACCGCTCGGTGAGGGCGGGGTTGCCGCGCTTCTTCTTGGCCAGCGGCGAAATCTCGATGGGGTAGTCGTAGAGGAAGGTCGGCTGGACGAGGTGGGGCTGCACCTTCTCCGACATGACGGCGTCCACGATCTTGCCGTAGCCCATGGTGGGGTCCACGTCCACGCCGGCGCTCTTGGCGAGGCGGGCGGCCTCGGCGCGGTCGCGCGTGGCCTCCAGGTCCACGCCGGCATACTGGCGGATGGCGTCATGCAGGGAGATGCGCCTCCAGGGGCGCCCGATGCTGATGGTGTGGCCCTGGTAGGGGAAGGTCTTCCCGCCGACCACGGTCTCGATGACGTGGCAGAGCATCTCCTCGGTCTCGTCCATGAGGCCGAGGTAGTCCTGGTACGCCTCGTAAAGCTCCATGGTGGTGAACTCGGGGTTGTGGCGCGTGTCCACGCCCTCGTTGCGGAAGCAGCGGTTGATCTCGAAGACTTTGTCGAATCCGCCGACGATGAGGCGCTTGAGGTAGAGTTCCGGCGCGACGCGCAGGAAGAAGTCGCGGTCGTAGGTGTTGTGGTGCGTGATGAAGGGGCGGGCGGTGGCGCCGCCGGCGATGGGGTGGAGCATGGGGGTCTCGACCTCGAGATAGCCGCGGGCGGCGAGCCACTCGCGCATGACGGAGACCACCCGCACGCGGCGCTTGAACGTGTCGAGCACCTCGGGGTTGGCCACCATGTCGAGGTAGCGGCGGCGGTAGCGCGTCTCCACGTCGGAGAGGCCGTGCCACTTCTCGGCGCCGGGGCGCAGCGACTTGGTCAGCAGGCTGTACCCCGTGGCGAACAGGGTGATCTCGCCGCGCCGGGTGCGCTTGACGGCGCCCTCGACGTGGAGGAAGTCGCCGATGTCCAGGTCGTCCAGGGTGGCGTACATTTCCGGGCCCACCTGCTTCTCGCCGAAGAAGAGCTGGATGCGGCCCGTGTCGTCGCGCAGGTCGAGGAAGGCGCTCTTGCCCTGGACGCGGCGCGCGGTGACGCGGCCGGCCAGCGCGGCGCCCGGCAGCCCGGCCTGGGGGTCGGCGTCGGGCCCGGCGGCGGCCTCCGCCGCCTCGAAGGCGGCGCGGGCCTCCCCGATGCGGTGGCTGCGGTCGCAGCGGTACTTGAAGGGCTCGTCGCCGCGGGCGCGGACGCGCTCCAGCTTGGCGACGCGGTGCCTGCGGAGCTCCTCCTCGGCGCCGTGTCCTTCGCGGGGGTCTTCCTGTGCGGGGGTCATCTCGTCGGTCATGGGGGTGTCTCCCGCGCCCGGGGGCGGCGCGTCAGTCTTCGTTGCGCGCGCCGCTGCGGCGCTCGAGGTTCCACTTGAGGTAGGCCTCGACGAAGCCGTCCAGGTCTCCGTCGAGGACGCGGTCCACGTTTCCGGTCTCGTGACTGGTCCGGTGGTCCTTGATCATCTGGTAGGGGTGGAGGACATAGCTGCGGATCTGGCTGCCCCAGGCGACGTCCTGCTGGCCCTCACGCATGGCGCTCAGCTCGGCCTCCTTGCGCTTCAGCTCGATGTCGTAGAGTTTCGCGCGCAGCATCTGCATGGCCGTGTCGCGGTTGCGGTGCTGCGACCGCTCGATCTGGCAGGAGACCACGATGCCCGTGGGCAGGTGGGTCAGGCGGACGGCGGAGCTGGTCTTGTTGACCTTCTGGCCGCCCGCGCCGCTGGAGCGGAAGACGTCCAGCTTGATGTCCTCCTCCCGGATCTCGATCTCGATGTTCGCGTCCACCTCGGCCAGCACCTCGATGGCGGCGAAGGAGGTGTGCCGCCGCGCGGCGGAGTCGAAGGGCGAGATGCGGACCAGGCGGTGGACGCCGTCCTCGGACTTGAGGGTGCCGAAGGCGTAGGGGCCCGTCACGCGCAGGGACGCGCTCTTGAGGCCCGCCTCCTCGCCGGGCTGGTAGTCGAGCACCTCGGCGTCGAACTCGCGCAGCTCGCAGAAGCGGGTGAACATGCGGTAGAGCATTTCGGCCCAGTCGCAGGACTCGGTGCCGCCGGCGCCGGGGTGGATGTTGACCATGGCGGTCTTGGTGTCGCGGGGGTCCTGGAAGAGGCTGTTCATCTCGATCCGGTGGAGCTTGGCCTCGATGCGGGCGAGCATCGCGGCGATCTCTTCGGCGAGGGAGGCGTCCTCCATCTCGGCGCCCATCTCCACGAGGGTGGCGGCGTCCTCGATCTCGCGGGCGAGCTCGTCGGGCGCGCCCACGACGGACTTGAGCGCCTTGAGCCGCTGCACGACCTTCTGGGCGGACTCCGAGTCGTCCCAGAAGCCGGGAACGCCCATGGAGGCCTCCACCTCGGCGATGTCGTGCTTCAGGCTGTCCACATTCAGGCTCTTGCGCAGTCCGGCGAGCCGCGCCTGGTGGTCGGCGACCTGCTGGGCCTCTGGTTCATACATGGGTCAGGGTTCCTTGTTGCCTTTCGCGCCTTGGCGGCCCGCCTATTGCAGCAGGGCCTGGAGGCCGTAGAACAGGTAATAGAGGGCCGGGGCGGCGAACAGGATGCCGTCGCAGCGGTCGAGGACGCCGCCGTGGCCCGGGAAGATGCCGCTGGAGTCCTTGATGCCCGCCTCGCGCTTGATCATGGACTCGACGAGGTCGCCGATCTGGCCGACCACGGACAGGGCCGCCGCCAGGGGGAGGTAGACGCGCCAGCCCGCCATCGGGTAGGCGTCCTCCCAGCCGAAGAGGCGGATGAGCCCGAGGAGGACGGCGGTCGCGGCGACCGCGCCGAGCACGCCGCCCGCGGCGCCCTCCCAGCTCTTCTTGGGGCTCGTGCGCGGGGCCATCTTGTGGCGGCCGAAGGCGCGCCCCACGAAGTAGGCGCCCGTGTCGGACCAGGCCACGGCCACGAGCAGCAGCGTGACGAGCCCGGGGCCCATGCCCGCCCAGCCGTGGATGATGACGAGGTACGAGCCGAGGCCGGCGATGTAGGCGACGCCGAACACGTCGGCGGCCAGCGCCTGGAGGCTGCGCTCGCGGTTGAACAGGTGCGCCGCCGTGACCAGCATGACGGCGGCGGAGACGCCCGTGACCACGGGGTGGGCCGTCCAGCCGTTCCAGTCGGAGAGGACCATGCCGCCGTTCCAGAGGATGAGGCCGGCGCCCGCGGCGAGCACGGTGCGCCGCATGGCGGGCAGGCCCATGGCCTCCATCATGTCGCAGTACTCGCGGAGCCCCTGGAAGACCAGCGCCGCCACAAAAAGGATGAGGGGCACCTGGAACAGGGGAATCCAGATGAGGAGGAGGGCCGTGGGCGCGAGGACCAGCGCCGTGCCCAGCCGCACCAGGGTGCCCCCGGAGTTGTCGCAGTTGCGGTTCATGGCCGCCCCCCGAAGCGCCGGCTGCGCGACTGGTACTCGAAGACCGCGTCGCACAGGGCCTGCTGGTCGAAGTCCGGCCAGAGGGTCGGCGTGACCACGATCTCGGCGTAGGAAATCTGCCAGAGGAGGAAGTTGCTGACGCGCATTTCGCCGCTCGTGCGGATGAGCAGGTCCACCTCGGCGAGGTCGGGGGCGTAGAGCCGCGCGGCCACGGCGTCCTCGTCCACGTCCTCCGGGCGGATGCGGCCCGCCAGCGCGTCGTCGCAGAGGGCGCGGGCGGCGCGGGCGATCTCGGTGCGGCCGCCGTAGTTGAGGGCGACGCAGCAGTCCATGGCCGTGTTGCCCGCGGTGGCCTCCAGGCAGTGGCGGAGGTCGGCCTGCGCGCGGGCGGGCAGGCGGTCCATCTCGCCGAGGAAGCGCACGCGGATGTTGTTGCGGTGGATGTCGTCGAGCTCTTTCCGGATGTGCTTGCTCATGAGTCGGAAGAGGGCGTCCACCTCCAGCTTGGAGCGGCGCCAGTTCTCGGTGGAGAAGGCGTAGAGCGTGAGGGCGCGCACGCCGAGGCCGCGGCAGGCCTCGATGGCGGCGCGGACGCCGCGCGCGCCCGCCTCGTGGCCCTCGGCGCGGGAGAGGCCGCGCCGCTCGGCCCAGCGCCCGTTGCCGTCCATGATGACGGCGATGTGGCGGGGCATCCGGCCGGGGTCCAGCCGGGGGTCGGGGGGCGGGCGGTTTTCCTTGCCCTGCTGCATGGGGTCTCCCTGGGTCGGTTCAATGCAAACCGCCGCGGAGGGGGCGCGCGTCCGCGCCCCGCCCGCGGCGGTGTCGGCTGCGTCAAGCCTTCTGCGCGCGTCCCCGCACGGTCACACCTCCATGATGTCCGCTTCTTTGACCTTGAAGCAGGCGTCAATGGCCTCGACATGCTTGTCGGTCATCTTCTGCACCTCGTCGGTGAGGCGGCGGGCGTCGTCCTCGGGGATTTCGCCGTCCTTCTGGTGCTGCTTGATGGCCTCGACGGCGTGGCGCCGGATGTTGCGCACGGCGACGCGGGCCTCCTCGGCGAGCTTGGCGGCGAACTTCACCAGGTCGCGGCGCCGGTCCTCCGTGAGGGGCGGCACCGGGATGCGGATGACGCGCCCGTCGTTGGACGGGTTGATGTTGAGCTGCGAGGCGCGCAGCGCCTTCTCGACCGTGTTGATCTGGGACTTGTCCCAGAGGTCCACGGCGATGATGTGGGGGTCGGGGACGGTGACGTTTCCAAGCTGGTTGATCTTCATCTTGGACCCGTACACCTCTACCTCGACCGTGTCCAGCATGCCGGCGTTGGCGCGTCCGGTGCGGAGGCCGGCCAGCTCGCCCTTGAAGGCCTCCACGCTGCTGTCCATCTTCCTGCGGGCGTCGTCCATGGTCACTTTGTGCGGCATGTCGCTCATCCTCCCTTGACAAGGGTGCCTATGGGTTCACCTTCCAGGACCCTGCCGATGTTTCCCGGGCGCGTCATGTCGAAGACAATGACGGGCATCCGGTTCTCGCGGCAGAGGGAAATCGCGGTGGCGTCCATGACGCGCAGGTCGCGGGCCAGCGTCTCGGTGTACGAGAGCTGGTCGAACCGCTTTGCGCCGGGGTTCTTCTTGGGGTCGGCGTCGTAGACGCCGTCCACCTTGGTGGCCTTGAGCAGGACCTCGGCCCCGATCTCGCTGGCGCGCAGGGCGGCGGCCGTGTCCGTGGTGAAGAAGGGGTTGCCCGTGCCCGCGGCGAAGATGACCACGCGCCCCTTGTCGAGGTGGCGGATGGCGCGGCGGCGGATGTAGCGCTCGGCGACGGGGGGCATCTCGATGGCGCTGAGGACGCGCGTGGGCACCCCGCGCGCCTCGATGGCCGCCTGGAGCGCCAGCGCGTTGATCACCGTGGCGAGCATGCCCATGTAGTCGCCCGTGGGCCGGTCGGGCGCGCCCGCCAGGCCGGACGCGCCGCGGAAGATGTTTCCGCCGCCCACGACGAGGCCGATCTGGACGCCCCCGGCGGCGGCGGCGGCCAGCTGCTCCGCGTAGCCGCCGACAACGCCGAAGTCCACCCCGCCGGGGGTGGACCCCTGCAGGGCCTCCCCGCTCATTTTGAGCAGGACGCGCTTGTAGACCGGCTCGGCCAACGGCTTACCCCTTGTTTTCGAACTTCTCCATTTCGGCGGCGACCTCGGCGGCCAGGTCGTTCTGGCGCTTCTCGAGGCCCTCGCCGAGCTCGAAGCGGACGAAGCGGCGCACGCTGATCTTCTCGCCGCACTTGCCCGTCAGCTCCGCGATCAGGCCCTTGATGGTCTTCTTGTCGTCCTTCACGAAGGGCTGCTCCAGCAGGCAGACCTCGCCGTGCCACTTGCTCATCTTGCCCTCGGCGATCTTGCGGCAGATGTTCTCGGGCTTGCCGGTCTGCAGGGCCTGCTTGACGTAGAGCTCCATCTCGGCGTCGTACTCGGCCTGGGGGACCTCCTCCACCGTGACCCAGCGGGGGTTCGCGGCGCAGATCTGCAGGCAGATGTCGTTCACGAGGGTGCGGAAATCGTCGCCGCGGGCCACGAAGTCGGTTTCGCAGTTGATCTCCACCATGACGCCGATCTTGCCGCCCATGTGGATGTACGAGGCGACGGTGCCCTCGGAGGCGACCTTGTCGGCGCGCTTGGCGGCCTTGGCCATGCCCTTCTCCCGCAGCCACTTCACGGCCGCGTCAAAGTCGCCGTTGGCCTCGCCCAGGGCCCGCTTGCAGTCCATCATCCCGGCGCCCGTGGCGTCCCGGAGCTCTTTCACCTGTGATGCGCTGATATTCATTCGACGTTCCTTTGGGTCGTTGTGTGCTTTGGTTCTACTCGGCGGCCGGGGCCGCGGCGTCGCCGTCCTGTTCCGGCTCCGCGTCGTAGACGCGGTCGTAGTTCTCGTCCACCTTGTCGCCCGTCACGGGGGCGTCGTCGTCCTCGGCGTCGCCGCCCTCGCTGGCGATCCGGTCGCGCTCCTCGCGCTCCGCGCGCACCTTCTCGGCGCGCATGCGCCCCTCGACGGCCGCGTCGGCGATGATGCGGCAGTACAGGCCGACGGCGCGGATGGCGTCGTCGTTGCCCGGGATCGGCACGTCCACGACTTCGGGGTCGCAGTTCGTGTCCACGACGCCGATGCAGGGGATGCCCAGGCGGCGCGCCTCCTTCACGGCGATGTCCTCGTGCTTGGCGTCAATGACGAACATGACGCTGGGCAGGCCGGGCATGTTCTGGATGCCGAGCAGGTTGCGCTCCAGCTTCACGCGGTCCTTGCGCAGGAGCACCAGCTCCTTCTTGGTGTGCTTGCGGTCCGCCTCGGGGTCCGTGTCCAGGTCCTGGAGCGAAATCAGGCGGGAGATGCTCTGGCGCACGGTCCGGAAGTTCGTCAGCGTGCCGCCGAGCCAGCGGCTGTTCACATAGAACATGCCGCAGCGCTCCGCCTCGCGCTTCACCGGCTCCTGGGCCTGGCGCTTCGTGCCGACCATGAGGACATGGCCGCCGTTGGCCACCACGTCGCGCACGAGGCCGTAGGCCTGGTAGAGCTGGCGCAGCGTGTGCTGCAGGTTGACGATGTAGATGCCGTTGCGCTGGCCGTAGATGTACGGCGCCATTTTGGGGTGCCAGCGGCGGGTCTGGTGGCCGAAGTGGACGCCCGCTTCCAGCAGTTCTCGGGGGGTGACGATGGGCATGATACGCCTCCAATCGGGTTATGCCTCGGAGCGGTGGGAATGCATCCGGTTACACGCCGGACACCCGATCTCCCCCCCGGCGCACGCCGGAGGTCCGCTCCTGTGGAATCGAAAAGCGCCCGAAGTATAGCAAACAGCGGGGCTTCCGCGCAACCGGGGGGGCGGGCCGCCCGCCCGCCGCGTCACGGCAGCAGCACCACCTCGTCCACCAGCAGGACGCCGCTCTTTCCGGGGTGGGCGATGCGCACCGCCGACAGGCGCCGGGGGCCCGCTGCCCGGAGTTCGGCCCAGTAACTGGCCCGCTGCCCGCCGTTGCCCACCGTCCAGGTCTCAAAGACGGGGACCGTCCCCTTTTCGAGGGTTTTCTCCCGCGCGAACGCCTGATGGTCCGTTTGCAGGGTTTCGCGGCCCAGGCGCAGGGGGAACGATTCGGGCGGGCCCTCCACGGGAACCGGGGTCACCAGCCCCATAACCTGGCCGCCCCTGCGGCGTTCCTGGCGGGGCAGCCAGCCCACGGAGGAGACAATGACCACCCGGGAAAAGGCGACAGACGGGTCCGGCACGGCCAGTTCCACCTCCGCCCCGGGCCCCACGCGCACCCGCCGGCCGATGCGGTGCGCGCCATCGCCGAACAGTTCCCGGACGCGTTCCGGGGAAACGCGGGATTCGGCCGGACACGGGGTCACGGTGACGGGCAGCACCGCCAGCACCCACCCCGGATCGTCCCCGCCGGACGCCCCGGGCAGCAGCACGGCGCGGAGCACCGCGCGGCCGCTGCCCGTCACCGGGGGAATCTCCAGCCGCCCGGCGCCGTCTTCAGGCAGGAACTCCCTCCAGGTCACCGGCGTCTCCGACGTCACCACGGGGCCGCTGATGTCCAGGGTGACCGCCAGCCGGTAGTCCCCTCCAGCCACCGGGGCCGGGGCGCGCCACCCGGCGGACCATTCGTAGGCCTGACCCTCCGCCATCACCAGGGGCGGGGTCAGCGCCGCGCCTTGGGCGTCGCGCAGGACAAGCTCCGCCACTTCCAGCGGGGCGGCGGGGCGCGCCAGGGTCTCCGCCGGCGGCCGCACGGGGATGGGAATCCCGTCCCCCGCCGCCGCGCCCCACGCGCACGCGAGAAGCAGCGGCGCAATGATCCGGTGACGCGGGCGCGGGCTCACAGCGCGGCACCCGGCGCCGCGGGGGGGGCGGGGGGCGCGGGCGCGCCCGCGAGCCCCACCTCAAACACGTCCACCACCACCGCGCCGCGCAGGCGGAACTCCAGCGTCCTCACATCTCGCAGGGGGGGGGACAGGGGGACGCGCCCGCCGTAGCGGTGCCGCTGAAACGGCGCGCCCGAACTGTCCATGTGGTCGGCGTCCTGCGACTCCACGATGACCGTCCGCTCATGCCGCTGGGAGCCCGGCGCGAAATAGTCGTAGTCCGCCCGCGCGGTGTGCACCCCGCTGAGCAGCTCCATCCGCCGTTCGCCGCCGCCGCCGCGCAGCACCACCTCCATCACCGGTTTTCCCTGCGGCACGATCCCGTAGGCGTAGGCGGACGAGACCACCAGCTCGGAAACCTCCGCCCCGTCCGAATCCGGGACGGGCAGCGTGAGCGCCGCGTCGTTGCACAGGCGGAAGCCGGCGGACAGCGTCCGCACCCCCGGCCCGGCGAAGGCCTCCCAGCGCTCCGCGCGCAGGCGCCCCCTTCCGGCGGCGGGCCCCAGATGGAGCGGCAGGTCCTGCAGCACGAGCCCCGGGCCCGCGTTGCGCCCCGGCGGCGCGGCCAGCTGCACGGTGAGATGCGCCGCCCCGTTCAGGACATGCACGATTTCCCGCATGGGCGCCTCGAAGGTCTGGCGCACCACCACGCCCGGCTCCCAGGGGGGCTCCCCCGCGCCGGGGCCGGCGGACACGTCCAGCGTCCGCGCCAGGGCCACCTGCTCCAGCCAGAACCGGAGCTGCGCCGGAATCTTTCCGGTGATCCGCACCGCGGGCACCCAGTAGGCCGTCACCGCCAAGGCCTTCGCCCCGTCCACGCGCGGAACCCCGCCGTCCAGCGGCGCGTCCTGCGCCAGGTCCATCCCCAGCAGGCGCAGGGGGCCGGGGTCCGCCTCCGGGCCGAACACCGCCTGCACATAGGGCGCGGGAAAGGCGGGGGTGATTTCGCCGAGGAGCCGGTCCAAGTCCTCCCCGGACGGCGGCGCGCCCGGGGGGGGCTGCGCCCCCGCGCAGACGCACAGCAGCAGGCACAGCCCCGCCGCCGCGCCCGCGCGCCGCGCCCCCGTCCGCCGAGTTCTCTGGGATGCCGTCATGTGTCCGCACGCCTCCGGCCGCCCCGGGCGGCCCAATGGTTCACGACACCGGGCATTATAGAGTCCCCCGCCCCGGACGGCAACGTCCGGCCCGGCGTCGCGCGGTTGCTTCGGCGTCCCGCGGCGGTGTATACTCCATGCGCGGATTGTTCAGCATCATTAACTTCCGTGTCCTGCGGCGCATCGCGCAACCGGAGACCCGCCGTGACCCTGGAAACCGCGGTGGTTGGGGCCATTTTGCTGGCCGCGGCCGCCGTCACAGTTCTTTTTCTCCGCCGCTCCCTTCGGGCGCGGGAGAACCCGTGCGGCACCTGCGCGGGCTGCCCGCATGTGGATGCGGGCGGATGCCCCGTGCCGCCGGAGGCCTGCGGCATTTCGCGGCCCGACGGCGGCAAGACCCCGCCGGGGGGCGCGGCCCATGCATGACAACGGTGAACACCCCATGACGGCGGCGCTGAAAAGGCTCTCGGGCATGCTGGACGGCGAGCGCGGGCACATTGTCCGGATCGGCCGGACGGGTCCGCGGGGCATCCGGCAGCGGCTGCTCGACATGGGGATCACGCGCGGGGCCGAGGTGCTGGTGGTGCGCCGCGCGCCCATGGGCGACCCCATCGAGGTGGTGGTGAAGAACTACCATCTGGCCCTGCGCGAGCAGGAGGCCGCCCTGATCGAGGTGGAGCCCGTCGTTCCGTGATCGGCCGCGGCGGCATGGGCCCGGTCCGCCGCCGCCGGCGGGGGGGCGGCGCCTGGGACGGGGCGCCCGCGCCGGACGGCGCGCGGGGGGCGGAGCCCCTGATCGCCCTGGCGGGCAACCCCAACGCGGGGAAGACCAGCCTTTTCAACGCGCTGACGGGCTCCGTGCAGCAGGTGAGCAACTACCCCGGCGTCACGGTGGAGTGCAAGGAGGGCGCGCTGCGCGCCGGGGACCGCCCCTACACGGTGGTGGACCTGCCGGGCACCTACTCCCTCACCGCCTACTCGCAGGAGGAGGCGGTGGCGCGGGACTTCCTGCTGAACCACCCGCCCGGCGTCATCGTGAACGTGGTGGACGCCACGAACCTCGAGCGCAACCTCTACTTCACGGTGCAGCTCCTGGAGACGCGGACCCCGGTGATTATCGCGCTCAACATGGTGGACCTCGCCGAGCGGCGCGGCATCCGCGTGGACCACACCGCGCTGTCCAAGATGCTGGGGGTGCCCGTCATCCCCACCGTGGGCAGCCGGGGGACGGGCGTCGAGGCGCTGGCCGCAGCCTGCGCCGGGGTGATCGAGGGGACGCATCCCGTCACGCCCACCCAGGTCCGCTACGGCCACGTGGTGGACGAGGAGGTGGACGGTCTCGCCGAAACCCTCGGGGGCCTGCTCCCCGCCGACGCGCGCCGCGCCGCCCCCTGGCTCGCCGTCAAGCTCCTCGAGCGCGACGGGCCGGTCTCCGCGGAGGTTGCGCGCCTCGCCGGACCCCGCGCCGCGGAGCTGGAGGCCGCCGTCGCCGCGGCGGTGGCGCGCATGGAGCGGCACTACGACGACGACGCGGCGACCATCGTGGCGGAGCGCCGCTACGGCGTCGCGGCGGGCGCGGCCCGCCAGTGCGTCCACATCACGCCGCAGTCCCGGCGCGACACGACGGAGAAGATAGACGCCGTCGTGTGCAACCGCGCGGCGGGTCCGGTGATCCTGGTGGGGGTGGTGGCGGCGCTGTTCTTCTGGGTGTTCAAGCTGTCCGACGAGTGGGCGTGGATCCCCTGGCCCGGCGGGTGGACCAGCCCGACGGGGGTGGTGGAGGGGTGCTTCGAGGCGCTGTCCGGCCTGCTCGACGGGCTGCGCCCGGGCTGGCCCATGCTGCACTCCCTGCTCGACGCGGCGCTGGTCAAGGGCGTGGGCGGCGTGCTCGGCTTTGTGCCCCTCATCTTCTTCATGTTCCTGTTCATCGCCGCGCTGGAGGACAGCGGGTACATCGCCCGCGTCGCCTTCATCCTCGACCGGCTCCTGCGCGCCTTCGGGCTCCAGGGCAAGTCCATCATCGCGCTCATCGTGTCCGGCGGCCTGGGCGCGGGCGGCTGCGCCGTGCCCGGCGTGATGGCCACGCGCACCCTGCGCGAGGAGAAGGACCGCATCATCACCATGCTCGTCGCGCCGTTCATGAACTGCGGCGCGAAGATGCCCGTGTACGCCGTGCTCATCGCCGCCTTCTTCCCCGACCGCCGCACGCCGCTCATGCTGCTGCTGTGGGGGCTGTCGTGGGTGGTGGCGCTGTGCGCCGCGTGGGTCCTGCGCCGCACCGTCCTGCGCGGCGAGCAGACCCCCTTCGTCATGGAGCTGCCCCCCTACCACCTGCCCGTGCCCCGCGGCGTCCTCCTGCACACCGCCGAGCGCACCTGGCTCTACATCCGCAAGGCCGGCACCGTCATCCTCGCCATCAACATCCTGCTCTGGGCCGTCATGTACTTCCCCCGGCCCCCGGCCAACGCCGACGGGACGGCCCCCTCCCCCTCCGAGGCCGTCGCCCACAGTTTCGCCGGCCGCGCGGGCCGCGCGCTGGAGCCCGTCACCGCCGCCGCCGGCTTCGACTGGCGCGTGAACATCGCCCTCATCGGCGGCTTTGCGGCCAAGGAGGTCGTCATCGGCGCCATGGCCACCGTCTACGCCATGGAGGAGGACGCGGAGGACGCGGACGCCTCGCTGTCCGCCCGCCTCCGCGAAGCCCCCGGCTGGACCCCCCTGCGCGCCTTCGCCATGATGCTCTTCGTCATGCTCTACGCCCCCTGTGTCACCACCATCGCCGTCATCCGCCGCGAGACCGGCACCTGGAAATGGCCCCTCTTCGCCACTGTCTACGCCACCACCATCGCCTTTGTCCTCGCCGCTGCCGTTTTCCAGGGCGGCCGCCTGCTGGGGTTCGGGTGAGGGAACGGGGGCCGCTCTCAAGTTGCGCCGTTGTTCCGTTTTGAAGACAATAGGCGGCGGAGGCTGGCAGCGGTTCCCGCCGTCAACCGGGTGAAAGGGTTGGGACAATGAAATCGGTAGAACTTTTCGCGGGCGCGGGCGGACTCGCCATGGGGGTCGCCCTTGCAGGCTTTGAGTCTCAGGCCGTTGTCGAGTGGGACAGGTGGGCCTGCGACACCATCCGGAAGAATCAGGAGCGCGGCCATCCCCTTGTGCGGGACTGGCCCTTGTGGGAGGGGGATGTCCGCGCCTATGACTGGGCGTCGCTTCCCGGCGGAACAGACCTGGTTGCCGGAGGCCCGCCCTGCCAGCCCTTCTCCATGGGGGGGAAACACCGGGCATACGGGGATGCGCGGGACATGTTTCCCGCCACCGTGGAGGTGATTCGCACCCTGCGCCCCAAGGCGTTTCTCATCGAAAACGTGAAGGGCCTGACCCGGTCCAGTTTTGCCAATTATTACCAGTACATTCTCCTGCGGCTGGAGTTCCCCGAGGTGACGCGCAGGACGGATGAGTCGTGGACGGAACACCTTAAGCGCCTGCAACGCGAGAAGACGTCCGGCAGGCTGCACGCGGAAGGGCTGACCTACAACGTTGTTTCCACCCTGGTGAACGCCGCCGATTACGGTGTTCCGCAGAAGAGGGACCGGGTCTTCATTGTCGGTTTCCGGTCCGACCTGGGCGTTCAGTGGTCCTTTCCCCGCCCGACCCACAGTCTGGAGGCGCTTCTGCACAGCCAATGGGTGACCGGCGAGTATTGGGAACAGCACCGCGTGGCCGGGAACAGCCGCCCCCCGATGCCCGCCGTGTTTGCCAGTAGGGCTCGAAGCCTGGACCAATGCCTGGTTCCTCCGGAGCAGCAGGCTTGGAGGACCGTCCGCGACGCGCTGACCGACCTTCCGGATCCGCGCGAGGGCGTCGGCAACGGACTTTTCCTTAATCACGACTTCCAAGGGGGTGCGAGGGCGTATCCCGGCCACACCGGCAGTCCCCTCGATTTGCCCGCAAAGGCCCTGAAGGCCGGAGACCATGGCGTTCCCGGCGGGGAAAACATGATGGTGTTCGGCAACGGGGAATGCCGGTATTTTACTGTCCGGGAGTCCGCGCGGGTACAGACCTTTCCGGATGGGTACCTGCTTGCCGGTTCCTGGACCGAAGCCATGCGCCAGCTTGGGAATGCGGTTCCCGTCGCCCTGGCAAGAAGGGTCGCCGCGTCGGTGGCGGAGAAGATCGCCGAGGTGGGCATTCGTGAGGCGTTGCGTTCGAAAGGAAGGGTTGTGGCATGACCGACGGCAATATCCTTCCGTTCAATCCTTTGGACAAGAAGAACCTCGGCGAAAGCGTCGCGCAGGCCCTGCTCGAACAGCCGCCCGTCAGGCTGCCTGATGTTCAGAAGTTCCGGGGCGCGGGCGTTTATGCCGTCTACTATTCGGGAAAGTTCCCGGCCTACAAACCTCTGGCTGAGGCAAACGCCGGTGGACGTCCTGCAACGCCGATCTATGTTGGAAAAGCGGTTCCAGCGGGGGCGAGAAAGGGTGGAGACTTGGAGGCGGATCCGAAGTTCGCCCTCTATGACCGCCTGCAAGACCACGCGAAGAGCATAGAACAGGCCGAAAACTTGGAAGTGAGGGATTTCTGTTGCCGCTATCTCGTGGTTGACGATATTTGGATTCCTCTCGGAGAGGCACTGCTGATTGCGCGATTTTCCCCGCTTTGGAACAAGGTGATAGACGGGTTTGGCAACCATGACCCCGGAAAAGGCCGGCATGAGGGGTTGCGACCCCGCTGGGACGTGCTGCACCCCGGCCGACCATGGGCCGCCCGGTGCAAAGACCGGCCGGAAACTGCAGCGCTGATCAAGAGTGAGGCTCTGAATTTCCTTCGAAACAGTCCACCGTCAGACGGGCACGGGTGAAGATCGTCATTTTTCGCGGACTGCCAACCCAATGCACGGTCTGACGCACATCGGAGTTCCGCAACCAGCAAAGGGGCAGTCATGACCGACACCACCCTTTCCCCCGAACTCGCCGCGAAGGAGGCCGCCCTGCGCGGCATCTTGGAGGCGTGCGGGTCCGTGGCCGTCGCGTATTCCGGCGGCGTGGACTCGTCGTACCTGGCGGATGTCGCCCATGAGGTTCTCGGGGACCGCGCGCTGCTGGTCATCGCGGACTCGCCGAGCATCCCGCGCGCGGAGCTGGCGGAGGCGCGGGCGCTGGCCGCCGCGCGGGGCTGGCGGCTGGACGTGATCCAGACCCGCGAGTTTGATCTGGAGGACTACCGCCGCAACGACGGCCGCCGCTGCTACCACTGCAAGGCGACCCTGTTCTCCACCCTGCGCGCCCACGCCGACGCCCGCGGCGTCGCCGAGGTGGCCCACGGCGAGATCGCCGACGACGCCCTCGACCCCACGCGCCTCGGCGCGATTGCGGCGCGGGAGCAGGGCGTGCGCGCGCCCCTCGCCGAGGCGGGCCTCACGAAGGACGACATCCGCGCCCTGAGCCGCCGCCGCGGCCTGCCGACCTGGGACAAGCCGTCCTTCGCGTGTTTGTCGTCGCGGTTCCCGAAGGGCGTGGCGCTGTCGCCGGAGGATCTGCTGCGCGTCGAGCGGGCCGAGGAGTGCCTGCGCGGCCTCGGGTTCAAACAGTACCGCGCGCGCCACCACGGCGACCTCTGCCGCATCGAGGTGGACCCGGCGGACCTGCCCCGGATGCTGGAGCCGGGGCTCCGCGAGCGGCTGGTGGAGACCCTGCGCGGGCTGGGCTACCGCCACGTCACGGTGGACTTGGCGGGCTACCGCACCGGCAGCACGGCGTAGAAAGAAAGTCAGTCGGACGAGTCAGACGGGTCTGACAGGTCTGACTTGTCCAATCCGCCTTTTGAGTCCGACCTGTCCGACTTGTCCGACTTGTCCGACCCCTGCCGTCCCCTTGACTCCACGCGCTGCCGGTAGAGATTCTCCGTGAAACCGCCCTTGCGCAGAAAACTCCGCCCCTGGCTCTCGATCTGGCGTTTCAGGAGGTAGGCGGCCTGGTGGACCGCGCAAACCATTGCGTTTGCGGCCAGTTCCGGGGGTGCCTGCGCCACGAAATCCGCCAGTCCGGCGAGACCCGTCAGGCGGATTTTTCCGGGCGGGGCAGTGGGCAGGTTCTCGACCCGGTCCTTCGACAGCCGGTCGCGCATGGCCCGTGCCTCCCGCGAATCCCCCGGCCACAGCCGCAGGCCGTTCTGGCGCAGAAAACTTTCGTAGTCGCGGAGGAGTTCATCGTTCAGGCTCGCCCGCGCCACATTGGTCAGTTTCATCTCCGTCTTGCGTGACGTGGCCGCCGCGCCGCTCCCCTCACTGATGTTGCGCACCCCGCTGCGCGCCGCCTGAACCATCTGGTCCGTCATTCGCCGGTCCTGCGGAAAGAAACGCCGGCAAAACACCACCGTGGCGTCGTACACCGCCTCAGCCACCTTGTAGCTGCGGAGGTTCCGGTATCCGCCATGAGGAAGCAGGGGGGTGCCGTCGGAGTCCATGGTCCTATCCTCCCAAGGAAGCCAGAATGAACCAGTCGGACAAGTCGGACTGGTCGGACAAGTCTGACAAAAGTACCACGGCAGACGCCACTTTCTGCCCGTCCGACGTGTCAGACACGTCCGACCCGTCCGACCCGTCCGACCTTTCAGCCGCCCGCCCTTCGCGCCATTTCGCGCAGCATCTTTTCCCGGCTGATCGGCTTTACCGCGCGCACGATCCATTCGCGCATTTCGCGGCCGGGGCCGGTGTCCTGGGGCGCGGAGAGGAACTCCAGCCCGACCCCCAGCCGCTCCGCGACGCCCAGGGCGATCAGGGGCCACACGGCGCCGATGTCGCCGATGAGGGGGATGCTCCCCTCGTGGCGGGCGAAGCCGGACATCTCCATGCGGAAGGGCACCTTGAACATCTTGGTCTTGGGCAGGCCGTCGGCGATGGCGCGCTGCACCGCGCCCCCGGACCGCTCCACGGCGCAGACCTGGTCCAGCGCGGGGTCGAGGTCCACGCGCACGAGCGTCTTTCCCTCCAGCGAGTAGGTGGGATGGCCGTCCCACGCGGACCACATGCCGTGGCCGGTGTAGCGCTCGAAGGGGCCGTCGTGGATCTCCTGCGTGAGGGCCACGGCGGACTCGATGATGACGTCGGCGGCCCCGAGCATCCGCGACAGGCGCGTCGCCCGCTCGCGCAGGGAGATGGTGTCGCCGATGTTGAGCCCGACCGCGCCGCCGCCGATGAGCTGCGGCACCGTCACGATGACCGGCAGGCCGCGCTCCGCGCCCGCGCCGATCATGGTCCACGGGTCCGCGCCGAGGCCCGCGGCCTCCTCGAAGGACAGCCCCTCCCCGCGCGCGAGGGTCATGATTTCCTGCGAGAGCCGCTCCAGCCACAGGCCCGCGGGATACCCGAGGTTCCCCGCCGCCTTGATGATCGTTTTGCCCTCCGCCGCCTTCAGCCGCGCGAGAAGGCCCTCGTCCACCTGCGTGTGCCGCCGGATCTCGTCCAGGGTTTCGGGCGACATCAGGGTCAGCTCGAACTCGCCGCCCCGCGGCAGCAGCTCCGGCGGCAGTCCCAGCGGCGCGCCCGGGCACCGCTTCACGCGGTCCAGCGTGCCGCCCATCTCGTGGGAGACGACGGCGGAGCTGGTGGACACGCCGTCCACGATTCCCGCGCGCATGAGCCCCGCCAGCAGCGTGGTCACGCCCTCGTGGATGTTCGGGCCGCTGCCCGTGACCACGGCCACTTTCCCGCCGCGCTCCTTCGCGGCGGCGATGCGCCCCACGGCCCCGTCTATGCGGGCGAGGGTGGTCTCCTCCAGGCGCTCCCGGCAGAGCGCCGCAACGGCGGCGTGCTCATTCTTCATGGTGGTTCCTTTCCCGGAGCATGCGCCCCGCGCGTTCCAAGTCCTCCGGCGTGTCCACGCTGAACCCGTGGAACGCCCGGTCGGGCGCGCGCGACACCCCCACGCGCACCCGCACCCCGTGCTCCAGCCAGCGGAGCTGCTCCAAAGACTCCACGCGCTCCAGCACCGTCGGCGCGAGCGTCGTCAGGCGCATCAGCGCGTTCTTCCGGTAGGCGTAGATGCCCGCGTGCTCATAGACGGTGTGGGGCACCGCCTCGCGCGGGTACGGCAGCAGGGACCGCGAGAAGTAGAGGGCGTAGCCCCGCAGGTCCGTTACCACCTTCACCACCGCCGGGTCGCCCAGGTCCTCGTCGCGCTCCACGGGAAACATGAGCGTCGCCACCTCCGCCGCCGGATCCTCCAGCAGCAGCTCCGCCGCCTGCCCGATCATCTCCGGGTGCACGAAGGGCTGGTCGCCCTGGATGTTCACCACAATGTCCGCGTCCAGCGCGGCCGCCGCCTCGGCGATGCGGTCCGTGCCGCTGGGGTGGTCCGCCCGCGTCATCACCGCGCGCCCGCCAAACGCCAGCACCGCGTCGCGCACCCGCGCGTCGTCCACGGCCGCGCACACCTCCGACAGGAGCGCGCAGCGCGCGGCGCTCTCGCACACCCGCTGGATCATGGGCTTGCCCTCAATGAGGGCCAGGGGCTTGCCGGGCAGCCTGCTGGACCCGTACCGCGCGGGGATGATGCCGGCGACTTTTTCCGCGGCCATGGAAATGGGTCTCCTTTCGGGGTTGACATCCGGGGCCAAATAATACTACTATTTGGCCATGAGCGCAAGAAATTCCTCGCCCGATGACACCCTGGCCGGCGTCCTCGCCGACCGCATCCACACCGACATCGTGGCGTCGGGGCTGCAGGAGGGCGACCTGTTCATGACCCTGGACGAGGTGGCGGCCCGCTACGGCGCGTCGCGCACCGTGACGCGCGAGGCCCTGAGCCGCCTGCGCGCCCTGGGGGTGATCGAGGGCCGCCAGCGGCGCGGCGTGCTGGTGGCGCGGCCGGACCCGGTGGCGATGGCGGAGCGGTGGGTGCCCCTGTACTGCCGCCGGTCGAACCGGCGGGACTTCGCCGTGCTGGCGGAGCTGCGCTATGTGCTGGAGATGGGGGCGGTGGGGCTGGCGGTGGCGCGGGCGTCGGCGGGGCAGCGGGCGCGGCTGGCGGCGCTGGCGGCGGATTTCGAGGCCGAGGCCGCGGATGCGGGGCACACCCCCGCGGCGGACGCGGTGGACCTGGCCTTCCACGCGCTGCTGCTGGAGATGGCGGGCAACCCGCTGCTGTCGGGGATGCACCGCGTGCTGGGGGAGTACTTCGCCGCGTCGGCGGAGTTTGACCTGCGGCCCAACGCGGACGCGGCGATCCGCGACCACCACGCGCTGGCGCGCGCGGTGTCCAAGGGCGACGCCGTGCGGGTCCGCGCCCTGCTGGAAAAGCATCTGATGTCCACCCTGAACCGGGAACCCACCGAAAAGGAGCCCCGCACATGACTATCCGACTTCTGGCCGCCTGCGCGGCGCTGCTGGCGTCCGCCGCGTCCGCCGAACCGTTCTTCCAGTCCGGGCTGGTCTTCCCGCTCCAGCCGCAGCACGCGCATTCGTCCACCGTGGCGGAGTGCCCCAACGGCGACCTGATCGCCTGCTGGTTCCAGGGGTCGGGCGAGCGGACCGCCAAGGATGTGGCGCTGTTCGGCGCGCGCCTGCGCAAGGGGGAAACGGCCTGGAGCGCGCCCTTCCCCATGGCCGACACCCCGGACTTCCCCGACTGCAACCCCGTGCTGTTCGTGGACGCCCACGGCGACCTGCGCCTGTTCTGGATCGCCGTGCTTTCGGAGCGCTGGGAGGACTCCCTGCTGCGCATGCGCGTGTCGTCGGACTACCAGGGCGACGGCCCGCCCGTGTGGCGGTGGCAGGACCTGCTGGTCATGGACCCGGGCGACGGCTTCGAGGCGGCCCTGAAGGCGGGCTTCGACGCCGTGGCCGCGCGCCACGCGGACCCGACGCCCCAGATGAAGTGGCTGCTGAAACGCGAAGTGCCGCGCATCCTGAAGGACGCGAAGAGCCTGAGCCTGCGCCAGCGCGGCTGGATGACCCGGTGCCGCCCGACGACGCTGGCGTCGGGGCGCGTGCTGCTGCCTCTGTACTCCGACGGGTATGTGGTCGGCCTGTGCGGCATCAGCGACGACGGCGGCGCGACCTGGCGGTCCTCGGCGGTCATGCCGGGCGCGGCGCTCAACCAGCCGAGCCTGGTCCAGAAGAAGGACGGCACGGTGGTGGCGTACTTCCGCGAGGAGGACGACGTCCTGCACCGCATTCTCCGGAGCGAATCGCGCGACAACGGCGAGACGTGGACCGTGGCGGAGTACACGGAGCTGCCCAACCCCAACGCGAGCGTGGAGGTGCTGGGCCTGCGCGACGGTCGGTGGCTGCTGGTGTACAACGACACCGAGCAGGAGCGCGAGAGCCTGGTCCTGTCCCTGTCCGACGACGAGGGCGCGACCTGGAAGGCGACCCGGCCCCTGGAGCGCGCGGCGGGCGGCGCGTTCCACTATCCCTTCATGATCCAGACCGCCGACGGGCGGGTGCAGGTGACCTACACCCACAATCCCCCCGGCGGCGCGGGCAAGACGATCAAGCACGTCGCCCTGGACCCGGACTGGGTGCTGGCGGGGGATGCCGGCGCGAAGTGACCCGGCGGTGGCGGGTCCCGGTGGCGAGGAGAAAGCGGCCAAGCCGTCATTGCGAGCGAAGCGAAATGGGCGCCGTCGTCATTGCGAGCGAAGCGAAGCAATCCCGTTCCCGCCTTGGCCCTTCTGACAAGAGATTGCTTCGCTTCGCTCGCAATGACGGGTGTGTGCGGCCGCGATGACGATGCGGGTTTTGGGTTGGACAGTTCTTTGGGCGCTTCAACGGGCGCTTAACGAAAGGAGGCGGCATGTCGGGATTCGGGATGGTGGACCTCGGCGTGGTGGTGGTCTATTTCGCCGCCATGATCCTTGTCGGCGCGGGGTTCTCGCGGCGGGCGAAGGACACGGAGCGGTATTTTGTGGGCGGGCGCGCCTATCCGGGGTGGCTCATCGGCATCTCGCTCTTCGGGGCGACGATCAGCTCCATCACCTTCGTGGCCTATCCGGCGGACGCCTTCAGGACGGGCTACCTGCGGTATGTCATCTGCATCACCCTGCCGCTGGCGGCGCTCATCGCGGCGCGGCTCTTCGTGCCCTTTTTCCGGCGGGGGAAGATCACGTCGGTCTTTGAGTACCTGGAGAAGCGCTTCGGCCCGCGCACGCGCGTCTACGGCGCGTCGGTCTTCATTGTCGCGCAGTGCTTCCGCATCAGCCTGATCCAGTTTCTCGTGGCGCTGCTGGTGAACCGCATCACGGGCTGGAGCGTGCCGGTGTGCATCCTCGTGGGCGGCGTGGTGACGGCCTACTACACCGTGGCGGGGGGCATGGAGGCGGTCATCTGGACCGACTTCGTGCAGTCCATCCTCCTCACCGGCGGCGGGCTGCTCATCCTGGGCGTGGTGCTGTGGCGGCTGCCCGGGGGGCTGGGCCAGCTCTTCGAGGTCGCCTGGCGCGACGGCAAGTTCCTCATCACCGAGCCGGGGCCGGACGGCGCGCTGCGGTCCATCCCCTGGGGCTTCTCGCTGGAGCGCAAGACCGTGGCCATGCTGCTGGTCGTCGGGCTGTTCCAGTGGCTCGGCGAGTATACGGCGAACCAGGAGAACGTCCAGAAGTACTGCGCCGCCCGCACGGCCCGCGACGCGCGGCGCGCCCTCTGGCTGAGCTGCGCCTGCTGCGTGCCCACGTGGCTGTATTTCATGTTCGTGGGCACGGGCCTGTATGTGTTCTACCAGGTTTTCCCCGACCCGGCGGCCGCCGAGATGCTCGCCGGGACGCGCAAGGCCGAGGAGATCCTGCCGCTTTTCGTGACCACGCAGCTCCCCGTGGGCACGGCGGGCATCGTCACCGCCGCCGTCCTCGCCGCCGCCATGTCCAGCATGTCCTCCGCCATGAACTCCATCTCCGCCGTCGCCGTGACGGACATCTACCGGCGGCACCTCGCGCCCGCGCGGGACGAGCGGCACTACGTCGCCGTGGCGCGCGGGGTCACCCTCGCCGCGTCCCTGGTCATGGTGACGGGCGCGTGGGTCCTCTTCCGCGCGGACACGCTCACGCTTCAGGACCTGTGGACGGAAATCCAGGCCGTGGTCTCCGGCGGCGTGCTCGGCCTGTTCATGCTCGGGTTCCTCACCACGCGCGGCGACGGGCGCGCCGTCGGCGCGGGCATCGTGTGCGCCGTGGTCTTCTCCCTGGGCACCTCCGCCGCCGCCCTCGGCTGGCTCGGGCCGCTCTCGGGCACGGTGCGCGGCGCCTTCGACGGGTACTACACCGGCATCCTGGGGAACGCGGTGATGTTCGCGCTGGGCTACGTCCTCGCGCGGCTGCTGCCCAGGAGCGAAAAGGACCTGACCAACCTCACGGTGTGGACCCAGGACGGCACGCCGCTGGACTGAGGCGGGGAAGCGGGCAGGATGGACACTATGGACAAGATGGACGATATGGACAGCGTTTACACCGTCCATACCGTCCATTCAGTCCATATCGTCCATTCTTCGTTCGCCCGAAGGCGATGCCCTTCGCCCTGACCGGCCCTAGTTGCAGGTCTCGTGGCTGAAGGTGAGGGGGTTGTCCATCACTTCGGGGCGGACGCCCAGGTCCATCTGGAGGAGCAGATCGCACTCGTAGACATCGTAGAGCCCGAAGAAACCGGGCTCGTAGGCCGCGGTGAACCGCGCCTCCTGGTACAGGGACATGGCCTTGAGCAGCGCCGGCACGTCATTGATCCGGCCGGAGCCCAGCCGCTGCGCCATGGACGAGTAAAACTGCGACCGCTCGTAGACGCTCATGGGGCGCAGGTAGTTTTCCAGCGACACCTGGAGGGGTTTCAGGTCCACCTCCACCTCCTCCACGGCGTAGTCCACGGCCGAGGGCTGGCGGTTCGGGTCCACCACATAGGGCCCCTTGAGCGAGACGAAATAGGTGGGCGGATAGCCCCTGGGCAGCGTGATCAGCAGGTCGCCCAGCAGGTCCTGGGTCCGCTCGGGGTACACATAGACCAGCTTGTCGCGGCCGAAGTCCAGATACCGGTTCTCCGCGATGGTGAAGGGTCCGCCCACGGCGAGATACCACCGGCCCCGCAGCGCGGAGTCCTCAAAGCCCCAGGGCACCTGCCGGCACCCTCCCGCGACCACGCTCCCCGCACACAGCAGCAGCAGCGCGACACCTCTACGAAACGTCATGGCCTGTCCTCCTCGGGCCTGCGGACACCTGTTTCTGCATGCCCCCCCGGCCCCGCAGCCGGAGAGACACCGCGCGGAATCCTGCAAACACGGCCCGTCTTCCATCCTACCACCGGAGCCGGCGGAGCGTTACGCCCGCCGCCGGGTTATTTTCGCGCGGGCGGCGGCGTGACCGTGCTGTTCGGCGGTTCGGGACGCCCTCAGACCAGCGGGGTCACCCCCGGCAGGGCCACGGGGGCCTGGAAGTGCGCCGGCCGGAACCCCGGCGGGTCGCAGAGCATCACCACGTCCACGTCGCACGCGGCGACCTTCGCCCCCGCACCCGTGCGGAGGCGGCCGACGCGCGGCCCCAAAGCATAGCCGGGCGGAAACGGAGAATCCAGTCGGCGCGGGCGCGAAAAACCGGGGAGGTGGACGGAGTGGACGAGGTGGACGAGGTGGACGGAGTGGACAGTGTGGACGGAGTGGACGGAGTGGACAAGGCGGGTGGGGCGCGGTCCTTCTTGTCCACTTCGTCCACCTCGTCCACTCCGTCCACCCTGTCCACCTCGTCCGTGTCCGTCCGTGCCGGTCCGTGTCCGTCCGTGTTCGTTCGTCTTCCCCTGACACGCGCGCGGCGGGCGCGGGTGTAGTACACTGGCAGGGGGAAGGCGGCGGGCGTCCAGGGGGACGCGCGCGCCTTTCTGACTCCAGGAGAACAGACGGTGCGTGTCGCGTGGAAAATCGCGCTGGCGGCGCTGCTCGCCGCGGCGGCCGTGCTCGCCTGCCGCCAGTGGCCGGGGCGGGCGCCGTTCCCGGGCGCCGCGGCGCCGGGGGACCGCGTTGCCCGCGCGCTGGACCTTCTCGCGGAGGACCCGGCGGCGTGGCGCGATGACACCCGGTCTGCGGTGCGCCTTGCGGCGGCGGCCGCCGAGGAGCACGGACTGGACGACGCGGGGGCGCTCTATGTGACGGCGGTGCAGCTTCAGCGCGAGGGAAGCCCGTCGTCCGCCGAGGCGCTCTACCGGCGGGCCGCCATGATGAGCCCGGACTGGAGCTGGCCCCACGCCTCCCTGGGCAGCCTGGTGGCGCGGGCGCCGGACCGGCTGGAGGAGGCCGCGGAGGAGCTGCGGCGGGCCATCGCGCTGGAGCCGGACTGGGCGCGCCCGCACAACAGCCTGGCGGTTGTGCTGCGGATGCAGGAGCGCTGGCCGGAGGCGGAGGAGCACGCGCTGCGCGCCCTGGCGCTGGACCCGGACGACATTGCCGCGCACAACAACTACGCGAACCTGCTGGTGCAGCTCGGGCGGCTCGCCGAGGCGGAGGAGCATTATCTCGCCGCGCATGAACTCGACCCGGAAAACCCCAAGCCCGCCTACAACCTCGCCTGCCTCTACGCCCTCGGCGGCATGAACGAGAAGGCGCTCGAATGGCTGCCCCTGGCCACGCGCCGCTCCGACGCCCTGCGCCGCGAGGCCCTGCTTGACCCCGACCTCGCCGCCCTGCGCGACACCCCGGGGTTCCAGGAGGCCCTCGGCGGCTTCGCCCCCGCCACCCCGCCCGCGCCGGAAGCCGGGGAAGAGGCCCCGCCGCCGCCGGAAACGGAGGCGACGGAGGAGGCGGGCGGATGATCTTGCCGCGTCCCCGACGTCTGCGGCATCCCCCCTCCCCGTCATTCCCGCGAAAGCGGGAACCCATCCGGGGGCAACAGGATGCGCCACGCGCCGAAGGCATGGACCCCCGCCTTCGCGGGGGTGACGGGCGGGGCGGATGTCCGCACCACAGTTATCGTCGTGCCGGCAGCGTTATTGGAAGCCCCCTGGCGGGACACCGCCCCTTCCCTCAGCCCGCGGGCGGCGCGAAGGGTTCGATGGGGGCGGGGCCGAAGGCGGGCAGGGGCAGGTTGTCCGCGTCCACCACGTTGGCCGCCGGGTTGAGGCCCATGCCGTAGCTCAGGAGGGTCTCGGGGGCCAGGGGCGCGCCGGTGCGCAGGAGGAGCCGTCCGGGGACGCCGGGCACGGTCTGCACGGCGAAGAAGACGTCGCGGCCGGGCTCTTCCGCCGTGGCGGACACGGCGAAGCCGCGCAGGAGGTTGCCGTTGCCGTGGAGGTCGCCGGCGGCGTTGGAGCAGTCCACCCAGATTTCCGTGCGGGCCTCGTTGGCGAACTGCGCCCTCTCGAAGTCGGGGCCGCGCCGGACCGCCGCGCCGTCGCGCACGAGCGGCAGGGCCATGCGGCCCAGGCGCCCGCCGAGAGCGCGGTGGCCGTCCCACCCGATGTGGATGCCGTCGCTCATCTGGAGGTCGTTGGCCGCCGTGACAAACACGCCGGGGAACTCCCGCGCGGCGCGGCGCTGCTGCTCGCGCACCTTGTTCCAGCCCAGGGCGGTCTCGGGCGCCAGCACGACAACGCGGCCGATCTGCACGGTGAACACGGGGAGGTCGGGGTTGCCCGTGTCGCGGCGGACGGACTCGACGAAGGCCTTGAATCGGTCGAAGTAGGTGTCGCACACGCCCGGGGCGCTGTCGGACTCGCCCTGGTACCAGAGCATGCCGCGGACCTTCCCGCCCGCGCGCGCCACCTGGGCGGCCATGTTGCCGTAGAGGCTCTCCTCACCCTTGTCCAGCAGGGCGGGGCTCCACTCGTCGAGGGAGGTGCCGCCGAAGGCGCAGGGGATGAGGCCCACGGGCACCCTGGTCTCGTTGGCGAGAAACTCGGCGAAGAAGACGTCGCAGCCCGCGCCGCCCCAGGGCGCGCCCCCGCGGCTTGCCTGGCGCGCCGCGAGGATGTCCTCCTCCGACTTGTAGCCGCCGCGGTTCAGCAGCAGGGCCTTCATCACCGGCGCGTCCGACTCGACGATGCGGTGGGTGGGCGCGGCGGCGGGGCGCCACGCGTTGTCCATGCCGAGCATGGCGACGAGCGGGTGCGGCGTCTGGGGTCCGGGCACGGGCGCGGCGCCCTGCATGTTGGACTGCCCGGCGAGAATCCACAGGTCGCCCACGAGCACGCCCTGGAAGGCGGCGCGGAAGGTCTCCTTCTGGTCCATGCCCCGGGCGCGCACCTCTATGTCATAGGGGCCGCCTGCGGGCAGGTTCTTCAGCAGCAGCCCCGTGCGCCCGCGCTCGGGGTCCTGGGCCACGCGGATCGCGTCGCGGACGGGGTCCGCGCCCGAAAGGGCGACGGAATACTCCACGGTCTCGCCCGCGAACAGTTCGGCGGGCAGCTCGACCACGCACGCGGCGAAACCGGCGGCGTCGCGCTGGAGGACCTGGTGGTCGGCGGTCAGGCGGACGGCGGCGGTGTCGCCCAGGGGCGCCAGCAGGGCGGCGATGGCCAGCACAAGATTCATGGGGAGACTCCTTTCGGCGGCGCGGGGGCGCGGGCCGGGTCAGCGTTTCTTCTTCGCGCGCCAGGCGTCCTCGATGGCCGCCACGAGCGTGTCAATGTCCGGGATGATGGAGATGAACCGGGGCTGCCCGTCGAGGCAGAGGGCCGGGATGTTCTTGAGGCCGAGGCGGCACATCATGCCGACGCCGGCGCGGTTCTTGATCTTGTGCTCCTTCACGCGCACGGGGGCCTGGGCGCGCTCGGCCGCGCGCACCGCCGCGTCGAGCATGTACTGGCAGGGGGCGCAGGCCGCGGAGTCGAGGGTGACGCAGTCCACCGTGATGCCGATCTCCCGGGCGTAGTCCGGCAGGACGATGTCGTCGAAGGCGTCCGCGCTGGCCTGCGCCGCCACGCGGGCGATGTCGCGCAGGTAGGGGTCGCGGGCCATGTCGGCGACCACGCGCAGATTGCCCTCCGGCGTGGCGTAGGGCAGGTCGCAGCCCGGCGCGAGAATGAACCCCGGGCCGTAGCCCTCGTCGAGGCAGCGGATCGCGTCGAGCTTGGCGTCGTCGGGCGTTCCCATGAGCAGCGCCGTCGTCAGGCGCATGTTGCCGCCGTAGGACTTGCGGTAATGGGCCGCGTGCTCGCGCAGCGCCACCAGCGAAATGTTCTCGTCAATCGAGACGTTGTCGCACGCCGTCGCGCACATTGCGCCCAGGTTCCGCGTCGCGTCGCCGCACACGAAGAGGGAGGAGTACCCCCCCGCGGCACGCACGCCCGTGAACACCCGGTCCAGCGCCGGGGCGATGAAGTCCGTGAAGTGCCCCGTGGAGACCTGGCTTGTCATGGGGTCCACGACGGCGACAATGGGCACGCCGAGGTCCAGGTAGAACCGCGCGCAGCGCAGCGCGATGTCCGCGCAGCGGTCCATGGCCGCGCGCACGCCGTCGGGGTCCGTGAGCAGGTCGAGGAACAGCTCGCCGCCGCGCAGGTGCGAGAGGAGCGTGAAGGGTCCCGTGATGAGCCCGTAGAGGGCGAGGCCGTCCCCCGCCCGCTCCACCAGGCCCTTCGTGGCCGCGGCGATGACGGGGAAGCGCCCGGCGTCAAAGGACAGCGCCGGCAGGGCGTCCATGTCCGCCGGCGTCTCCAGCGGGTGCGACACCACGGACGGCGGCACATCCTCCGCCCAGGCCAGACGGCAGCCCAGGGCCTCCGCCTCCACCTGGAGGTCGAAAACCACCGGCAACCCGTCCGGGCGGTACCGCTCCGCCGCAAGAAGCTGGCCCCGCACGACGGCCTCGGCGGAGCGCAGGTACTCATGGGCGGGCATGCCGATGAGGAACCCGCCGTGGACCCCCACAAAGGGCACCCACGGCACCCGGGGCGTGGTTTCGCGGCGGAA
>JAPXRP010000036.1:0-28634 GCA_033813475.1 Candidatus Hydrogenedentota bacterium | reverse complement strand
GAGCTAGGCGGTCATGGATGGTTCTAGGATGAACAGACTGGACGCGTTAATGGACGCCGCCCTGCGGCCGGGTCCGGAGTTGCAGGCGCCCCCCACCCTCGTGGCCGGGGTGGCCGAGCGGCTTCAGGTGGCCGCCCTGCGGGACAGGGAGAAGCGGCGCTTCCGCATGTCCCTGCTCACGCTGTTGCTGGCCCTGAGTTCCTCGCTTATCGCGGCGGGGGGCTATCTTTGGTTCACCAAGCTCAGCGTGATCGCGCAGTCCGGCGTCTCCGGGGGCAAGGGCCACTATGATTACTACGCGACGGCCCTGGGCCTTTCGCTTGGAGACTACACGGGGGCGTACACGCTGGTCCTCAGTTTGCTGCTCCTGGCGGCGACCATCGCGCTGGGTGTCCGCCCCCTGCGCCGCTACCTGAACTACCGCTGATTTTGTGTCTCACAAACCCCGCCGTCTGCCTGTTCTCCTTTGCAGGCCAGACGGCGTTGTCATGTTTTGGCGTGCCCGCCGGTATTTGTGCGAGAATAGCGGCGCTTAGCCGAGGAGAACGGGAAGAACCATGAGCCGGGGAAGACGCAGCAACGCCTCCGTGTCCACTGTGCAGATCATCGCCGCGGCCATGATCGTGCTCGCCGCGCTTGTTGTCGGAGCTTTCCTCTTCGCGCCGGAGCGCACCCCCCCTCCCCCCGTCTCCGCCATTTCCTATCAGGAGCTGCCCGAAAATGCGCAGCCTGGCAGGGAGGACTCCTCCCCCGCCATGGGCGAGGTGCCCCGGGCCACGCGGCCCAAGCCGCCGCCGACGGCGGCGGATGCCGCACCCGCCGGGGAAGACGCCGCGGGTTTGGTGGACGAGGCGGCCGGGTATGTCATCCGCGGGACGGTGACCGACGCCTCCGACGGAAGCCCGCTGGCAGGTGCCCGCGTGTCGGCGCGTCAGGGCACCTTCCGCGGAGCCAGCCGGTCCGCCTTCTCCAGTTCCGGATATCAGGCGGAGACCGGAGCCGACGGGACCTATGTGCTGGAGGTGTTCGAGGAGGACGTCTACACGGTGGCGGTGACCATGCCCGGGTTTGTGGCCGTCACCCTGGAGACGCCGCGCCTTTCCGATGCCCTGCCCGAGGCGGAACTCGATTTCCAGATGGATTCCGGGGCCACCATCTCCGGCCGCGTCACGGAAGCCGGCGGCTCCACCCCCGCGCCGGGGGTCCGCGTGATTGTTCAGGGACGGCGGGATGTGGTGGCGGTGACGGACGACCGGGGGGACTACGAGCTTCAGGGGGTGGAGACAGGCGACATCCCCGTGACCCTGGACCTCCGCAACACGCCCTACACGGCGGGGAAGGCGCTCCCCTTCAAGAAAGTGCGGGTGACCGCCCCCAACGCGGTGGTGGCCAACGTGAACTTCGAGGTGGAGGCCGCCGGAATCGTGTGGGGGCATGTGCAGACCCACAAGGGGGATCCCATCCCCAAGGCGGACGTGGTGCTCTGCACCTCCGACAGCCCCCTCGCCCAGGCGATCAACGCCATGGCGCGCCAGGCGCCCCCGCTGACCGCCACCAGCGACGATGAGGGCTACTATGAGCTGCGCGGGGTGCCGCTGAACGAGCCCTGGCGCCTCTATTCCACCGTCTCCTCCCATGCGCCGCAGATGGCGGACCCCTTCCTGCTGACCTCGGCCAAGCGCACGGTCCGGGTGGACATTTTCATGTTCGCCGGCACCAACATCACGGGGGTTGTCGAGAGCACGCGGGGCGGCGGGGTCGGCGGCGCGCAGGTCACCTGCATCCCGGCGTACTCCAAGCTGCTGACGCCGATGGACTCGCCGCAGGCCTTCCGCAACGCCACGGCGGACGCCGACGGCCGTTTCTCGATTGCCGAGCTGCCGCCGGGCGAGTACCAGATCATGGCGCAGGCCAAGGGCTTCAAGATTCCCATCCAGGGCTATCCCGTTTATCCCGACGGGTACAACGACCTGACCAACGTGCGCCTGCAGCTTTCCCCCGTGGACGAGGGGAATTTCTCCATCTTCGGCGTGGTGAGCGACGCGACGGGACTGGGGGTGGACGGCGCCGAGGTGCGGCTGGAGGGGATGGGACTGGCGGACGTTTCCACCATCTCCCGCACGGAGTCCACGTCGGGCGGGGGGAAATTTGTGTTCGACGGAGTGAGCCAGGGCGCCTACACGCTGGTGGTCAGCAAGGACGGCTACACCCCCGTGACGGTGCGCCGGGTGCGCCTGAACGAGGAAATGCGCGTCGTGTTGACGCAGTCCGCAGTGGTCCGCGGGATTGTCAAGGCCAAAGACACGGGCCGGGCGCCGGCCCTGTACCAGGTGGCGGCGCTTCCCCTTTCGGCGGACGGCAGCGGGCGCATGGACATGATGAGCATGCTGGGCGGCGCGACGAACAGCATGAGTTTCGACAACCCCTACGGCAGCTTTGAGCTGCGGGTGGACGCCGGCGCGCACCGGCTGGAGGCGAAGGCGGAGGGCTACGCCCCCGCGCGCGAGGAGATCACCCTCGAGGCGGGCCAGGTGCTGGAGGGGGTGGTGCTGGAGCTGGAGGATTCCGGCGGCCGCATCGCGGGCACTGTGGTTGCCGGGGACAACGGCAACGTGCAGGGCGCCGAGGTGGTGCTGGTGGAGGCCGCGTCGGCGGCCGAGGCCATGATCCTGTCGGCCAATGTGCCCCAGGACCGGACGCGCCAGGTCGGCCAGGACGGGGCCTTCGCCTTTGAAAACCTGCCTGCGGGCCTGTATTTTGTTCTGGCGCGGCATCCCCGCTACGCCACCGCCACCGAGGGGCCCGTGGAGCTTTCCCAGGGCGGGCGGCAGGAGAACATCCGGCTGCGCCTCGGGTACGGCGGCGCCGTCGAGGGGTATGTCTTCACCGAGGGCCGCGCCACGCCCGGCGCCGTCGTCATGGTGGTCGGCGGGGGCGACACCAAGACAACCACCACGGACGAGCAGGGCTATTACCACATAGACGGGCTCTCCACGGGCGTGTTCCAGGCGATGGTCACCGAGCTGAGCAGCGGTGACATCTCGAGCGTCTACGGCGCGCGGGGGCTCCAGGTCACCATTGAGGAGGGGCGCACCGCGCGGTGCGACTTCGGCGGGCGCTCGGGCGCGCGCATTGAGGGGCAGTGCTTCCCCGGCCCCGCGAACATGCTCGGCGGGCGTGTGGTTCTCCAGATGCCGGGGATGATCCCCGGGCCCCTGGGCGGCACGGCCGACCTGTCGCAGCTCACCGGCCAAAGCTCGGGCATCAACCCGCTGGGCACCTTCGTGCTTGAGGACGTTCCGCCGGGCGAGTGGCAACTCAATGTATACTACTTCGAGCTGGGCGGACGGAACCCGCTGCAGGTGCGCTTCGTGCACACCGAGGTGGTGTCCGTGGGAAGCGAGGAGGTGATCCCGCTGACGCTTCAGGTGTCGAACTACTGACGAAGGACGCGTATGGCGCTCATAGAAATTGACGATCTCATCGTGTCCTACGGGGGGGAGCGCGCGCTCAACGGCGTGTCCCTGCGGATTGACGAGGGGGCGCTGGGCCTCCTCGGGCCGAACGGCGCGGGGAAGAGCACGCTGATCAAGACCATCCTGGGTTTTCTGCGGCCCTCGTCGGGCAGTGTGAAGGTGTTCGGCCTTCCCCTTCCCAAGAGCGCGCTGCTGGTGCGCCAGCGGGTCGGCTACATGCCCGAGCGGGAGTCCACGAGCCCCAAGATCAGTGCCGTCTCGTTCCTGACCTACTGCGGGCGGCTGTTCGGCATGTCCATGGTGGACGCCATGGAGCGCACGCACGAGGTGCTCAACTATGTGGGCCTCGGCGAGAGCCGCTACCGGAACATGGAGACCTACTCCACCGGGATGCTCCAGCGCGTGAAACTGGCCCAGGCGCTCATCCACGACCCGAAGCTGCTGTTCCTCGACGAGCCGACGAACGGGCTGGACCCCGACGGCCGCATCGAGATGCTGGAGCTGATCCGCGAGATCGCGTCGCAGCGGGGGGTCACGGTGATCCTCTCCTCCCACCTGCTCCCCGACGTCCAGCATGTCTGCGACCGGGTGGCCATGCTGGCCAAGGGCCGCATCCTGAGCGAGGGGAGCATCGAGTCGCTCACGGGCGCCCTGGAGCGGCAGTACGAGGTGCGCGTGCGGGACAACGACGGGGCCTACGCGGCGCTCTTGGAGCAGGCCGGCTGCGCCCAGCGCCGCATGGCGCCTTCGGACACGCTGCTTGTGCGCGTGCCCGCGGAAATGAGGGAGGACGCCTTCTTTGAGATGGCGCGGGCGGCGGGCACGCAGGTCCGCCATTTCCGCCCGGCCCGGCGGTCGCTGGAGAGCGCGTTCATGGAAGCCCTGGGGAAGGACACGTCCGATGCCGGTGTATGAGCACACCTACCGCAACTACGAGGGCGTCTTCCGCCACCGTTTCCGCTGGTGGATCGTCGTGGAGCAGGAGTTCCGCGTGCTGGCGCGCCTGCGCATCTTCAAGTTTCTGGTGCTCCTTTCAAGCATCCAGGTGCTGCTGCGGCTGGTGCAGATCGTCGCCTACGACACCATCGTGCAGGACCCCAACCACCCCATGGCCGCCGTGTTGAGCCGCCTGGAGGGCATCACGGTGAAGTCCAGCACCTTCTTCGACTTCATCAGCTTTCAGACGCCCGTGATGTTCATCATCCTGCTCTACGCGGGGACGGGGATGATCTGCAACGATTTCCGGAACAACCTCATGGAAATCTACTTCTCCAAGCCCCTGCGCTGGCACGACTACCTGCTGGGCAAGGCGGCCACGCTCATCCTGCTGGGGCTTTCGGTGACCGCCCTGCCCGCGCTGTTCCTGATCACGGAGCATGTCATCCTCCTGCCGAGCTGGGAGCTGGCCCGCGAGGCGGTGGACATGGCCTCCGCCTCCCTCCTCTACTCTCTGGTGCTGGTGGTGCCGACAGCGCTCGCCGTGCTGGCCTGCTCCAGCCTGCTGCCCGGCCAGAACTACGCGGCCATCACGCTGTTTATGCTGATCATCGCCGACTCCAGCATGGCGGAGCTGCTTTCGCAGGCGCTTCGCGCCAGGAGTTACTACGTTTTGTCCTATCCCCGTTCGGTGTACCGGCTCGGGCAGGATTTCTTCGGAATCCGGCCCGCCATTTTCGACATGGCCTGGCACTGGCCCTTCCTGCTGCTTGCGGTGACCTCCCTGGTCTGCCTGCTGATCGTGGCGCGCCGCGTCCGCCGCGCGGAGATTCCCGCATGAGCGCCGTGGTGGAGGTGAAATCCCTTTCCAAATGGTTCGGCGAGGTCATCGCGCTGAACAACCTGGACCTGGAGATCGGCCGGGGTGTCACGGGGCTGCTCGGGCCGAACGGGGCGGGCAAGAGCACGCTGATCAAGGTGATTCTCGGCCTGCACGCGCCCAGCCGGGGCAGCGTGCGGGTGCTGGGCGGGCCGCCGCGAAACAACGCCGCGGTGCTGCGCCGCATCGGGTACTGCCCCGAGACGGACAACTTCTACGCGAACACCTCGGGGTACGAGTTTGTCTACTGGATGAACCGGTACTGGGGGATGAACAGCCGGGACGCCGCGCGCGCCTCGGAGGAGGCGTGCGACCTGGTCCGCATGACGGAGCGGATGCACGACCCGGTGGAGGAGTACAGCAAGGGGATGCGCCAGCGGATCAAACTGGCGCAGGCGCTGGCGGCGCGGCCGGACTTCCTGCTGCTGGACGAGCCGATGAACGGCCTGGACCCCCAGGGCCGCGACGAAATGTACTCCCTGATCCAGCGGCTGGCGGAGCACGGCACGCCGGTGGTGGTGTCGAGCCATGTGCTGTACGAGATCGAGCGGATCACGGACGACGTGGTGCTGCTCTACGGCGGGTCGCTGATCGCCCAGGGCCGGGTGCGCGACATCCGCGCGCTCATTGACAGCAAGCCGCACACGATCCACGTGTCCAGCGGCGCCCCGCGCGCGCTGGCGGCGCGTGTCGCCGGGGAGGACCACATCCTCGGGCTGGAGCTGCGGGACGACGGCCTGGTGCTGCGCACCAGCGACCCGAACCGCTGCTACGACCTGCTGAACGGCCTCGCGCAGGGGGACGACCCGCTGGTCCGGACCATTGAGTGCGCGGACGACAGCCTTCAGGCCGTGTTTGACTACCTGACCAAGAAGTAGGCGGAGGACCATGGAGCACACACCCGGAGAATTGGCCGCGTTTCTCGGCGCAAAGCCGGCGGCGCGGGGCTACCTGAACGCGGTGCGCGGGAGCGCGGGTCACGCGGCGTCGCTTATCTTGCGTCAGAAGCGCCTCGCCCTCGTGGCGCTGGTGGCGTTTCTGCCTGTCCTGATCCCGCTGGCGATGGCGTTCCTCTCGCGCACGCAGTTTGTGGACGGGGGCAACGTGATCTTCGTGCGCCTCGTTGAGCAGCTCTACATCAGCGTGCTGGCGCCGCTGCTCGCGCTGTTTTTCGCGGGGATGCTGGTCGCCGAGGACGTGGAGATGCAGACCATGCCCTACATCCTGACGCGGCCGATCCCGCGCTCCGGCTGGGTGGTCGGGCGCTTCATCGCGTACCTGTGCGTGTCCGTGGCTATCCTTTCGGTGTCCATCACGCTCACCTATCTCGCCAGCGCGACGCTGGCCAATCTGGAAATGACCGACCGGAACAACCTGATCCTGCTGGCCCACTACCTGGGGGTGACCGCCGCCGCCCTGGCGGCCTACGGTTCGCTGGCGGTCTTCCTGGGGGCGTTCACCAAGCGGCCCATCGTCTACGGGCTGCTGCTGCTCTACGGCTGGCAGAAAATCGCCACGGTGATCCCGGGCCTCGTGGACTTCCTGACCATCAAGAAGTATGTGGACGCCCTGTACCCCGTGCTGGCCACGCAGCGCGCCGTGGTGGAGGTGCAGACGGCTCTCGGCAGCTTCCAAAAGCAGGTGTTTATGGTCAGCGCGTCGCGGGCCGGGCTGGTGCTGGCCGGCGTGACCGCAGCCTTCCTCGTGGCCAGCATCATCGCGGTCCGTCGCCGGGAATACGTCTCCAACCGCGTCGCGGGGTCCTGACATGGCCCGCCGCCCCCCCATGAACCGCGCCGTTCGCCGCAACCTGCTGTTGCTGTGCCTGATTCCCCTCGCACTGGGGGGGCTGATCGCGGTGCTCGCCTTGTCCGGCTCCGGTCCGCCCGAGGCCATCCTCGGCGAGGAGGAATACGCCCGTATTTCGGAGGAGCGGCGGCTGCCTGAGAACGGAATCCGCGCGCTATTTGAATTGCACAACGCCCTGAGAACGCTTGAAGAAGTCCCCCCCTGTGTTCCCGTTGAGGGCGAGGGCGTGCGCATACCGCAGCCTTTTGGCGGCCAGCCCGGCTCCTGGGAGGAGCGCACCAGGGTGGCGGCCTATGCCATCTCGAAGAGCCTCTGCGAAAACGGCGACCCGGCCCTGGTTGCCTACTTGGAGGCTGCGGAATCCGCATTGGCGGGTCTGCGCGGCGTGGTGGACAGTCCGGTCTTTCTCGACACGAACTGGGGAGGGGTGCGAGCAGACACCACGGCCACCCTCCGGATTTCCCATGCCGTGCGCCCCCTTCTGGAAATGCTGATTCTCTTTCACGCCCACCGGGACGAGAGGCCGGATATCTTCCTTGAACATGCAAGAACCCATCTCGCCCTTTCACGCAGGCAGGGCGCCTCCTGCGCGATTTATGGGACAGAGCCCCGTTATGACATTCAGATCACCCGGGAACCCTTCTCCTCCATGAACAGCGTCCGCACCAGCCCGCTGCGCATCCTTCCAATTGTGGCGCGGCTGCGCGCGGGGAGGCCGGGGGAGCTGGAGCGGCTTCAGGCCCTGCTCGACGAGGAGCGGGCCAAAGCCCAGGCGGACCGTCAGGACGCGTTGCGGTCGTATTGCATGGCCGTGGACGACACCCTCCGTCATGCCGCGCCGGGAGACACCCCCTTCGACATGCGCGTCCGCCGCATGTTTTTTGACCGGCAATGGCGAAAGGAGTCAGCCTTCTTGCGGGAGCATCTGGCCACCATCCAGAGCATGCTGTCCGGATCGTTCCCCCCCCTCGCAACGTTCATCCGGGACAAGGGGCCTTTCGGACGGCATCGCGGCTGGCCGCCCCTTCTCAGCGTGCTGCGCAGCCAGGTGGAGGGGGAGGCGTGGGTGGACGCGGTGTGGCTGGCCGTGGCGGTGGAACGGTACCGGGCGGAGAAGGGCGCGCCCCCGCAGCGTCTCGAGGATCTCGCGCCCGCGTATGTGCCGGAGATCCCGCGGAACCCCGTGGACGAGTCCCCATGGAAGTACGCGGTGATGCCGGACGGCTCCTACGTCATCGAGCCGATGGACCGGTACCAGTTCCGGTCCACCAACCCCTCCCGCCTTGTGGACATGCCGGGGGACGCCCCGCCCCCCGAAGAGGCCGCCGCACCCGCGCAGTAGGGAACTACCCCCCTGTGACGTGGATGACGGACTTGGCCGTGTCGCCCGCGGGGGTCATGCAGGTGATCAGGCTGGTGCCCGCCGCGAGGTCCATGACCAGCGGGCTGCCGGGGCTGGATTCGCCGAGGTACTTCCCATTCACATACCAGTGGAGGGGCGTGGCCTCCTGATGCGAGGCCTTCAGGGGGACCCGGTCGCCGCCCGGCGTGCCGGACAGGACGAATTCGGCGCGGTCCGGCGGGGAGGTGATGGCCAGCAGGCGGCGGACGTCCTCCCCGCCGTCGCCTTCGGCGGACAGGGCGCGGCGCGGCAGGCGCGCCAGGTCCCAGCGCGCGGGGGACGCGGGCCAGCATTCGATCCCCCCTTCCCTGCCGTCCGGCGCGGGCTGGTGGACGGCGCAGCGGCGGTGGAGATACTGCCCGCGCGGCAGGAGGACGGAGCGGGTGGCTCCGCAGCAGGGTGAGGCGGGCAGGCCGGAGTCGGCGCACACGGAAACGGGGACTAGTTCGCCCGCGGCGTCGGGCCAGGCGGCGGTGTTTTTCGCCGGAAGGCCCCGGAAGATGCGCGCGGCCAGGGGCAGGGCCGCCTGGGCGCCGACGAGGTCCGGTGCCGCCTTGCCGTCGTTGTTGCCCATCCACACGGCGACCAGGTAGTGGGCGTTGAAGACGACCGCCCACGCGTCATGGAATCCGGCGGAGGTGCCGGTCTTCCAGCAGACACGGGTGGGGGACATGTTAGTGGAAACCAGATTGCCGCCGAGTTCCCCGGGAAGGGGCTGCTCCAGCATGTCCCACAGGACGAGCGCCGTGCCCCGCGAGACCAGCGGTGCGGTCCCCTCCCCCGCCACCTCCCGCCGCCAGGTCAGCGGACGGGCCTCGCCCAGCCGCGCGAGGGCCAGATACGCCCCCGCCAGGGACTCGAGGGTCACCTCGGCCCCGCCCAGCACCAGGCCCAGGCCGTAGTCCTCCGGCCCGCGGGTGAGGGTGGTCATGCCGGTGCTGCGCAGAAAGGCCAGCAGCTCCTTCGTGCCGACACGGTCCAGCGTCTGCACCGCCGGGATGTTGAGAGAGAGGCGCAGGGCCTCCTTTGCGGAGACCAGCCCGTTCACGCCGCCGTCGAAGTTGGAGGGCCGGTACTGGCCGAAGTCCAGGTCGTCGTCCAGCAGCATCTCGCTGGCGTAGAGCAGGTTTTTCTCCATGGCGAGGGCGTAGGCGAAGGGCTTCAGTGTCGAGCCCGGCGAGCGCGGGCGGGCGCAGAGGTCCACCTGCCCCGCGATGCGGTCGTTGAAGAACCCCGCGGACCCCACGCGCGCGAGCATCGTGCCCCCTGCGACATCGGCGACAATCACCGCCCCGTTCGTGATTCGTCCGTCGAAACGGAGGAGGTGCTTGGCGACGGCGGCCTCGGCGTCCGCCTGGATGCCCGCGTCCAGCGTGGTCTCCACCCTCCCCTCCTGGCGGGCCTTCTCCGTGACACGCGCGGCGAGGTGCGGGGCCAGGCGGGGGAAGTCGTGCCACGAGGCTCCCAGCGGCGCGCCTAGCGCCTCCTCCGTCTCGGCGGGGGTGATGACATTCGCCGCCGCCATCAGCCGCAGCACCTGGTTGCGCCTCAGGAGGGCGCGGTCGGGGCGCGTGAGGGGGTCGTAGCCCGTGGGCGATTTCGGCAGGCCCGCCAGCAGCGCCGCCTCGGG
This sequence comes from Candidatus Hydrogenedentota bacterium, assembly GCA_033813475.1. Lineage (GTDB taxonomy): Bacteria > Hydrogenedentota > Hydrogenedentia > Hydrogenedentales > CAITNO01 > JAAYBR01. The sequence goes on along the minus strand of JAPXRP010000036.1, from coordinate 18,501 downwards.
CAGGCTGAGTTCCGCGGCGGGCTTGCCGAACCACCGGCGCGAGGCCGCCTCCACCCCGACCAGGTTGCGCCCGTAGGGGGCGTTGTTGAGGTAGGCCTCCAGGATGCCACGCTTGGGCGCGGCGCGCTCGAGGCGCAGGGCCGTGAGCGCCTGCGCGGCCTTGGCGGCCCAGGAGCGGGGGTGTTTTTCCGCGTTCTTGACGACCTGCATGGTGAGCGTGGACGCGCCGGAGGCGATGCGGCCCCGGGTCAGGTTCAACCAGGCCGCCCGCGCGACGGCGCGCGGGTCCACGCCGGGATGGGACCAGAACCGCTTGTCCTCGGCGGCCAGTGTGGCCTCCACCACGCGGGAGCTGATCTGGTCCAGGGGGCGGGGAAACCGCCACTGCCCCTCCGCGTCCAGGAAACCGTGGAGGGGACGTCCCGCGCGGTCCGTCATCTCCGCGCCCGGGGACACATGGAGCCAGGCATTCGCCGGGACCGGAGGCAGCAGCCGCGCAGCCAACCGCAGGCAGGCGGACGGCCAGGCCAGCGCGGCCCCGCCGGCCGCCGCCGCGAGCAGGAGGACGCAAAGCGCGGCGCGCTTCCGTCCGGACAGGTGCCGGAGGCGGTTCATTGGATGGTTACGGTCTTGTCCAGCGTCACGGCGCGGATTTCGGGGTTGTACATGCACTCGCCCTGGAGCGCGGGCTGGCGGAACGTGCCCGGTGTCACGGCGCGCACGACGTAGTAGAAGTGGTGGGTGCCCGCCCTCAGTTTCTCGAAGGCGACCACCAGCCGGTCGTCGCGGGCTTCCAGATACTGGGGCTGGACGCCCTCCGCCTTTTCACGCCGGGCCTCCTCGGCGTCGCGGTCGCCGTTCCAGTCCTCCTCCGGATTCTCGGACTGGTCCTGCGCCTTGGCCGCCGCAATCTTGCCCATCTTGACCAGGGCGTTCCGGTCCAGGCGCGGATTGGCGATTTCGAGTCCGGCGGGGAGAATGTCGGAGATGATGACGTTCTCCCGGTCGGAAGGCACAGAGATTTCAAGGTCCACGAGATAACTTCCCCCGTGGGCCAGCGGGGCGTCCGGCGCCAGCGGCGCGCCCTCCGCAGTGGAGACCGTGCGCGACAGCGTCATCCCCTCCGACACCGGTTCGGTCCGGGGCACGGTGGGAAGGCCCATGCAGGTGTGGGTGACATACATGGGGGACGACCCCGTGTTGGCCACGGTGAAGGTCTTGCCCGGCCCCTTCGCCGCCCCGCGCCATGACCCGCCGGCCTGCACCGTCGCCTCCCCGTCCGGGCCGGTGACGGTCGCGACGGCGGCGGTCAGGTCGGTTTCCGCCAGCGAAAGGCAGGCATTGAGGGCGGTGATGACAAAGGCGGCCTCCTGCGTGGAGTAGTAGGCGAGATTCTGGTCTATCCATTCCACGAGGCGGTTCACCAGCGGCTGGATTTCCGTGTCGGGCATGCCCGTCTGAACCGCCGCGAGCGCCTTTACCGAGACCTCGCGGATTTCGGAGTTAAGGTCGCCGGACCGCCAGGTGTCGGTATAGGGCTTGGACGGGGCCGTCTTGATGTATTCGGCGACCCGTGCCGGGTCGTTGGTGTTGCGCGCCAGAGCGGCCGCCAGCAGCCATCTTCCGGATTCCGGCATGGTGATGCGGTCAAACCGCGAAATGGCCTCCACCGCGTCCAGTTGTCCGTCCAGCGCGAGCACATACAGGGCGTAGGCGCGCGTGTAGAGGTCCCGGAACTCGTAACCGTCGTTGAAGTGCCCGTTCATCACCTTCCGGAGATAGTCCTGCAGGGACCGGAACGGCTTCTCCGGGACTTCCGCCGCGTTTTCGAGACGGGCCAGGGTCAGGAAATGGGCGGCGTAGACCGACCCGTACACATAGGTCTCGCTGGACCCTGACCAGTAGCCCAGGCCGCCGGACGGGGTCTGCATGCCCAGAAGCCGGGAGACTCCCACGGCGACATAGCCGTTCAGCATGTCCAGGGTGACTTCGTTCGCTCCGGGAAGCACCCCCTCGAAGAGGTCCGTGTGGTGGCGCAGCAGCAGCAGGGGCATGGCGCTGGAGGTGGTCTGTTCCACGCATCCATGGGGGTAGTGAATCAAGTAGGCCAGATTCCGCCGCAGCCGGTGGAGTGGGTTGGCGGAAATGTGCAGCGTGTGCTCCAGTGTGTGGTCCCCGGCGAGCTGGGTGTTTTCAAAAGTCCGGGTTTCACCGGGATTCACGACATACTGCTTGACCTCCGACTGCCACGCGGCGGGGGCGCGCACGGGGATGGGGGCATCCTGGGCGAGGCGTTCGAGGGGGGCGCCGCCCGCCGCCGGGAGGATGTCGGCCTCCCAGAGGATACGGCCCTGGCCCATGGCGGTGGCGGAGAACTCGAAGCGGTCCGACGCGGTGGCGCCGGGCGCCAGGGTCAGGGTCTTCTCCCCCGCCCCGGACAGGGTGCCCTCGGAGCGCCAGCGGATGACGGCCTGGCAGGGTGCCTGCGTGGTGTTGATCACCGACGCCCCGCAGGCGAAGGTGTCGCCGGGCAGGGCGAAACGCGGCATGCTGGTCTGGAGGATGTAGGGCCGCCGGACGAAGATGCTGCCCGCCGTGGAACCGGTGGATGCGGGGGTTGTCGCCACGGCGACGAGGCGCAACTGCCCGTTGAACTCGGGCAGGTCAAACCCGACCGTGGCCAGGCCGTTGGCGTCCGTGCGCACGGCGCCGGACCACAGGGCGACGGGCTTGATCCAGTTGTCGCCGATCTGCGGCGCGCCGCCCAGGCGTTTCAGGATGGCGTCGCCGCCCACGTTGGCGGGGGTGAAGTCGTAGGCCACCTTGTCGTAGTAGTGGGCGTAGTTGAAGCGCGGCAGGCGCGGGCGCTGGAAAAAGGTGAAGGGGTCGGGGTTGGCGAACTCCAGGATGTTGTGAATGCCCTCGTCCACCGCCGCCAGCGTCACTTCGGAGGACACGGGCGTGCCCTTGGCGTCCTTCGTCTCCACGGTGAACTCCACCCGCTGGGCGGGCCGCACTTCCGTCGGGAGGTTGGGCAGGGCCACCTCGATCCGGTTGGCCGTGTCGCTCACTTTCAGCTCCGCCATGGCAAAGCTGCTGAACGGGTGCGCCTGCGCCGGGTTGGGGTCCGATTTGCGGACCACGGTGACCTCCAGCCAGGCGTTGGGGAAATGGTCCCGCGTGACCACGAAGGAAAGCAGCGCCTCGCCGTTGACCACGGGGACCACCTTCGCGTCGCGGAACCGGTCGTTCTGCACGGCGACAAAGGCCACGCCGTCATAGGGCGCCTGGATGTGCAGCTCGCAGGTGTCGCCGGGGGTGTGGACCTCCTTGTTCACCGAGAGGCGGATGAGGCTGGGGCTCGACGGGGCGTTCAGTTCCAACCGGTCCCAGCGGCTGAAGAAGGTGGCCGAGGCGTACAGGGGTGTTTCCTTGGAGACCACCCGCACCCGGAACCGCCCCCACTCTCTGCTGACGGGGAAACTTGTCGTCCCCCTGCCCGCCGCGAGGGGCACATCCCTGGTCTCAATCGTCCGAAAGACCTTGACATACCAGGGCTCGTTCCGTCCCATGTACCGACGCACGTTGTACACCCAGTCCTCCGACTCCAGCACAACGGAGACCGTGGCGAGTTCGGCGGGCTGCTGGTCGGCCTTGACGGCGGCCACGGAGACCTCCACGGCGGCCGCGTCTCCGGGGACGGTTGCGAGCGCCACGCCCAGCGCCACGGGCGCGGGGAACACGAGGGCCTGGGCGCTGCCGCGCACCTCCCGTCCTCCGAGTTCATACACGGACCCCAGCGCTATGGCTTCCAGGGGCATGGTGACGTTCTCGCGGCCCTTGTAGGTGTAGGAGAAGGCCGCCACCCCCTCCGGGTCCGTGGTTTTCTGGCCCAGTTTGTCCAGAATCGGGTCCATGGCGGAGTCGTTGGTGAACGAGAATCCCGGCCACTGCTCCGGTTTGAACATGCCGGGGCGCAGGAGGACAAAGCCCTCGGCGTTGCGGCCCGCGGCGGGGCCGCCAAACAGGTTCTCGGCCGTGACCTTGATCTCCACGGGGGTGTCGGGGGTGATCAGCGGCGCGCCGACGGCGACAGTGGCCTTCATCCGGTTGGGCACAAACTCCTCCAGCGTGAAGACCGCCGTGCCGCAGGGGGCGTCCGCCCCCGGAACGCGCAGTTCCGCCGTGTATTTTCCGGTGAGGTGGGACTTCTCCGTGACGATGTCCAGCCCGCCGGTGCCCAGTTCGGACAGGGTGACGGGGGTGGACTGGATCACACGCCCCTTGGGGTTCTGGAGCTGAAACAGCAGGGGGACGTTTGCGGCGGCCTCGGTGAACCGTGTCCGCACGATCCACCGGGCATGGACCGTCTCCCCGGGACGGTAGAGGTTCCGGTCGCAGTGGAGGAAGGCGTCGTAGCCGTCATAGTCGAAGGGGGTGAGTCCCGCCGACACCTGCGGCGTGTCCTGCTCCCGGTGCTCCAGTTTCAGGAAAGTGGCGTCCTTGGCCGTTTCCACCACGGCCACCACAGGCGTTCCCAAACGGCTTTCCAGGGCGGAGAAATGCGCGATCCCGTCGCGGTCCGTCACCAGGGACGCCATCTGCTGCGATTTGGACGACCAGACGGACACCGTCGCCCCCGCCACGGGGGCGAGCGTGTGCAGGTCGTGGACGAAGATCAGCACCTCGTCGTCCTTCCAGTGGCCCACCACGCCGAGGTCGGTCCAGAGAACCATCTGTGTGTTGTAGTACTGCCCGGGCCGGGCGGAAAGGGTGAACACGCCTCGCCGGTCTGCGGGCAGGAGGGCGGCGATGTCCACGGGCACCTGCTGCATGACGTCCGGATTGTCGGGAACGGCGATCTTCCGGGTGTTCAGGAGTTCGGCGATGGTGTCATTCACATGGTATCCGGTGGGGGTGTTCTCGAGCTCGTCCATGGCGCGGGCGATGTTGGTGGGGAAGACCCGGTGCACCGAAACCTCCACCTCGGGGATGTTGCGCACGTTCAGCGTCAGGGGGCCGAAGGCGCTGTTGGGAATGTAGCATTTTCCGCCGAAATCGAAGCCGGAAAAGACATATTTCGGCATCTTCTCCGTGACAAGGGTGACGGGATTGCCGAGCGTCCGGGTGCCGTCCGCGCTCTTGAGGCCCTCGGGAATGGTAATGGTATAGACTGCCCCGGTTCTGAAGTCGCCCCAGATGGCAACGTCACGCCCTCCCGCCCCGGTGATGGTGACATTGGACACCTCCGGGGAGATGGTCATGTTTTGTCTGACGGTTTTCAGGTCCGGGGGGGCGTTGAAGAGGATCAGATGATAGGGGCCCCGGACACCGTTGTCTTCCCAGCGGTTCCAGTTGACGTTGAGGCTCTTGGTCTCTTGCGCCTCAGGCTCGGGTTGGTTCCATCTGGACGGCACGCGCTGAACGGTCCTGGAGAAGTCCTTTGCCAGCCTGTTGCCGTTTGCTCCGGGAACGGGCGCCTTCACGGCGACACGCACCATGCTGTCCGGCTCCAGAACGGAAAGATCGGGAAACACCACATACCTGCCCCCGTATCCCGCGTTCAGTTCAAACGGCACCTGCGCGCCCGTTGCCTCCACGGTGAGCGTAAGGGCGGTCTTCAAGGCCTCAAGGTCCAGGGTCTGCGAAAAGGACAAATCGAGATACTCGTTTTCCTGTTGTGTTATCCAGTTAACTGACTCCGCTTTGATCCAGGGGTCCGGAATGGATCCGGACATGACGTTCGTGAAGACTGCGGAGAGTTCGGAGGGGAGGCTGTCTTTGGCTTTGCAGGCTATGGACACGGGGAAGGGGGTGTCATTCGGGAGAATGAGAAGCACGCTCCTGTCAGAACCTGTCCCGTCAGCAAATTGCGGGGTGATGGGCGACTGGTCCGCGTCAACAAGCTCAAGGGTGAAATGCTCCAGGAACATCTGCCTGGAAACCGGAAGGAGCGCCTTGTAGACGATGCGCCCCTCCTCAAGCACGGGGGAGCCGTCCAGAGAAATCCTTGGAAGGGCGAATCCCAGGGCGAAATAGAACCCGTTGGGCGCCTCCTCAAACGTCGTTCCGTCCGCGGCCAGAAGCGACGGCGAAGGGGTGATTCGGAGGTAGGCGACATCTTTCAGTCTGGAGCTGTTGAACTGCGCGACCAGGGCGTTCCCCGACGTGAATGCCTTCGATGGGGCAATCTCCGGCTCGACAGTCATAAGACTCACAGGCGACGCGTTCTCAGGGAGCGCGGCGAGATCCTTGTTGAAATAGAAGACGATGGTGTCCGTGAACGGCAGTTCGGACACGGGATAAACCCCCGTAATCCGGAGGGCGGGCGGCGGCGGTGCCGGCGTGTCCTGCGCCAATGACGGCGCGGACAGCAGCATGACGAGAGCCAGGGCGGCTGGCAGGAGGGAAAGTGTCAGGCGGGCGGCGCGGCGGGTCATGGACGGAACCCCTTCAAGTTGCTTGCCGTGGACCCCGGCGGGCGCACGCCCCTCGTGGCCACACCAAGATTATTCACGAACGGGGGAAAGAGTTCCACATCGCGCGAAAAGAGGGAGTCAAGTCGGACGGGTCGGACCGGTCAGACGGGTCCGACGGGGCGGAAACAGGGCTGAATCGGGGCGCGAAATCAGCCCGTCTGCAGTTCAGGGCGCTCCAGAATGTCCAGAATCCCGGCCAGATCGTTGTGGGGGGAGACGTAGTCGGCCGCCTCGCGGAGTTGGGGAACGGCGTTGGCGGGGCAGGCGAAGAAGCCGACGGCCTCGCGGATGGACCAGTCGCCCATGGTGTCGCCGATGCCGGCGGCCTCCTCTCGGGCGATGCCGAGGCCGTCAAGCAGGAGCTTGATCGCCGCGCCCTTGGTGACGCCCACGAGGTCTATGTTGAGGTAGTAGCGCGACGGGGAGATGTGGACGTTGAGTCCGGGGATGGCGGCGACCAGCGCCTGCACCCGCCGGGTGACGTCGGGGAATATCTCCGGGTTTTCGCAGAAGAGCGACATCTGCGACTCTTTGCCGAACTGGTAGACCAGCTCGGGATACGCGGGGAAGACCTCGTCCTGGATGGCGGCACGGAGGGCTTGGAGCTTGCGGATCTGGTCCGGGTGGATGGCCGGGATGAAGAGGGACCGGTTGTCCCGGAGCGAGTACAGCACGGCGCCGCCCTCGCAGATGGCGGGGAGCCGGATGTCCAGAATCTTCAGCAGCACCTCGACATAGGGCTGGGGGCGGCCCGTGCACAGGGTCAGGGGGGGCAGCTGCCCCTCCCCCGCCGCCGCCGCGCGGCAGAGGCGGACGAAACGGCCAAACAGCGCCTCGTCCCAGGCCATGGACTCTTCGGGGGAAATGCAGCCGTCTATGTCGGAGAGGATGATCTTGATGGGCATGGGGGGACTCCGCAGGGGGAAAAATGGTGCCCCGAACAAGAATCGAACTTGTGTCTAGCGCTTAGGAGGCGCTCGTTCTATCCACTGAACTATCGGGGCGACGGGAACGCGCGAAAGGATACGCGATTGCGGGGGGGGATGGCAAGTGTCAGCGCATGAAACGGGCAATCAGGAAGGCCATTTCGAGGGCCTGCGCCCCGTTCATGCGGGGGTCGCAGGCGGTCTGGTAGCGGAGGCCCAGGTCCTCCTTCTCCACGCCGCCGGAACCGCCGAGGCATTCCGTGACCGCCTCTCCCGTCATCTCGAAATGCACCCCCCCGAGCCGGGTGCCGACGGCCTCGTGAGCCTCGAAGGTCTGCTCCAACTCGGCGAAGATGTCGGACATGCGGCGGGTCTTCCGCCCGTCGCCCGCGGGGCGCGTGTTGCCGTGCATGGGATCGCAGCTCCACACCACCTGCCGCCGCGTGGCGGAGACGGCCTGAAGCAGGGGCGGCAGGTCGGACGCGGCGCGCTCCGCGCCGAAACGCGTGATGAGCGTCACCCGTCCCGGCTCTCGGTCGGGGTCCAGAATATTCAGGATGCCCAGCAGGTTCTCCATATCGGTGCCCGGGCCAACTTTCACGCCCACGGGGTTCCGCACCCCGCGCAGATACTCCACATGGGCGCTGTCGGGCTGGGCGGTGCGGTAGCCGAGCCACAGGAAATGCGCGCTGCTGTTAAGCCAGCCTCCCCCCTCCCGGCGGGTCATGGCCTCCTCGTAGGGGAGCAGCAGGGCCTCGTGGGACGTGTGGATCGAGACGCGCTGAAGGGTTTCCGCAGCCCCGCCCACGGTTTCCATGAAGGTGACGGCGTCGCGGATGGCGTCCACCACGCGGCGGTACTCCACCGAGTTGCGGCTCTGTTCGATGAACCCCAAATCCCACTGCTCCAGATGGTGCAGGTCGGCGAAACCGCCCTCGATGAGGGCGCGCAGGAAGTTCAGGCTCGCTGCGGCGTGGTAATAGCCGTCCACCAGCCGCGCCGGATCCGGCCGGCGGGCCTCCAGCGTCGGCGCCACGTCGTTGACCAGGTCGCCCCGGTACACGGGCAGGGCCGCGCCGTTCACCGTCTCGGTGTCGGCGCTGCGCGGCTTGGCATACTGCCCGGCGATGCGCCCGATGCGGATGACGGGCCGCCGGGTGGCGTAGGTGAGCACCAGGCTCATCTGGAGCAGCACCTGGAACTTGGCGGTGAGCGACTCCCGCGTGCAGTCGGCGAAGCGCTCGGCGCAGTCGCCGCCGTGCAGCACGAAACGGCGTCCCTCCGCGGCCAGGGCCAGCTCGGCGCGCAGCCGCTCCACCTCGCCCAGCGCCACCAGGGGCGGCCTGGTGGACAGTTCCCCCACCGCGCGGTCGAGGGCGGCGGGGTCGTCATAGGCGGGCTGCTGCGCCACGGCATGTGACCGCCAGGAAGCGGGGCTCCAATCGGACATATTCTGGACTTTCTTGAATAACCGGTTATGGTTGCTCCGGTTGCGCAAGGGCTTGCATTGCAACAGGGAGACCGTGGTCAAGGGTAGCACAATCCCCCCCCGGAGCGCACTTCCGGCCCTCAATGAGCGGCCGAAAACTTGAAGCATGCGCGGTTTGTCTGCTATCATCTTGGCACAATTCTTCCGCGATAGCTCAGTCGGTAGAGCGGGTGGCTGTTAACCACTAGGTCGCAGGTTCGAGTCCTGCTCGCGGAGCCAGAAATGTTTGCCGCCTTGCGGCGGTTCGGATACGAAAGCGCGAAGGCCCGAGACCTTGTGTCTCGGGCCTTTGTCGTAAAGGCGGCTATGGCTGTTCTTGCGCGCCCCTTCCCCCATCCCCACGAGACAGCGGGGCGGATTAGACAGACTGCTGCAAACTGGCCAAGAGCCCCATTACTTACAATACCGCCGGACTTGACAGCAAGTCCAGCGATAAAGTAAACTCATGATGCTATGGCAACGCCCCTTGAAAAACTCCTGCATCTGGCCGAGACGAAAGGGCTGATTCGCGCCCGGGATCTGGCCGGACAAGGAATCCCGCGCCAGTGTCTGTCGGTCGCATGCGGGCGCGGGCTGCTTGAACGTCTGGACCGGGGCCTCTACTCCCTTCCCGGCGCGGTCCAAACGGAACACCGCAGCCTGGTCGAAGTCTGCGCACTTGTGCCGCACGGGGTGATTTGCCTTCTTTCGGCGCTCCAGTTTCACGGCATGACCACGCAGAGTCCTTTTGAGGTCTGGCTTGCCATCGGCGAGTCCAAGGAGATCCCCCGGATCAGCCTTGTTCGGCTGCGCATCGCCCGCTTCTCCGCCGACTCTCTCAAGGATGGCGTGGAACGCCATGAGGTTAACGGGGCGGAGCTTCGGGTGTTTTCGGCCGCAAAAACCGTCGCGGACTGCTTTAAATACCGCAACAAGATCGGCGTGGATGTGGCCGCCGAAGCGCTCAGAGATTATCTGCGCCAGCGCAAGGGCGCCATTGACGACCTCACGAAACACGCAAGGGTCTGCCGTGTCGAGCGTGTCATGCAGCCCTATCTGGAGGCGCTGCTTTGAGCACGCCCCTGTCTCATTCGATCCAGGTGAGACTGTTGAACTATTCGCGTGAACGCCGGGTGAACCACAGCCACACCCTGGTGCGGTATGGGGTCGAACGCCTGATGTACCGTCTCTCGCGTTCGTCCCACGCGGACAGGTTTGTTCTAAAGGGCGCGGTCCTGTTCTTTCTTTGGATGGGAGACGGGCACCGCCCCACACGCGACCTGGACCTGCTTGGTCTCGGCGATCTCTCGGCCGAAACCCTGCGGGGCATCTTCGAGGAGGCGTGCGCCGTACCCGTCGAAGACGACGGAACCCAGTTCCTCAGCGCCGGAATCGAGATCGAGGAAATCCGGGAGACCGAGAACTATCAGGGACTGCGGGTCACGATTCCCGGACGGCTCGGAAACATTCAGCTGCGCGTCTCAGTGGATGTCGGATTCGGAGACGCCGTTGTGCCCGACCCACAGAAGGTTGCTTATCCTGTCCTGCTCGACCTCCCACATCCCGAGATGCATGCGTATCCCAGAGAGGCGGTTGTGGCGGAAAAGGTTGACGCCATGATCCTTCTTGGACTTCAGAACAGCCGCATGAAGGACTACTACGACCTGTGGGCGCTCGCGCGGGAGTTTCCGTTCGAGGCTGCCGCACTGGCCCGGGCCCTCGACGCCACTCTCAAACGGCGTGGCCGCGACCTGCCGCCGCGGCTGCCGTCCGGGCTTGCGGATGAGTTTGCCGCCAACCCAGCCAAGCAGACGCAGTGGAAGGCGTTTCTGCGGCGCACGATGCCCGGCAAAACGGACCTTGACCTCGGGGAGGTTGTCTCGTCCCTTCGCGGGTTTCTCGCACCGGTCCTGGACTCCGTCCTTTCCGGCCATTCGCCCCGCCTCCATTGGACGCCAGGGCAGGGATGGACGGAGACTCCATGACGGGAAACGGGGGGGCCACGCGTCACGTCCGACGGTTGCGTGTCCCCGTGCGCGGCTTCCCTGATCGCCGGAGAAGGCATTGTGAGACCGGGGCCAGGGCGAGAGCGAGGTTGCTTCAGGCGCTGCGCGCAGTGGCGTGCCTGCTCTCGAGTCTGTCCATGACTGTTTCTATCTGGCGGTTTAAGTGCCATGTCCTCTTGAAACGGCCCCTTTTGCAGGCTATACTCGCAGCGGCATACGCTTTGTTTGTCACGCACTCTGCGCGCATGACAGCAAGGAGAGGAGTTTCGGAATGAGCATGCGAATTACGCGCCGGCAGGCGCTGGGGGTCATGGGGGGGGGCGCGCTGGCCCTGATGGCGGGGGGATGCCAAACGGCGGGACGCGGGGGGCGCGGCGGCGCGTGGTTCCGGGGCAACCTGCACATGCACACCTATTGGTCGGACGGCCGCGCCTTCCCGGAGCAGGCCGTGGATATCTACAAAAAGCTGGGCTACAACTTCATCGCCCTGAGCGAACACAATGTTTTCGCGGACGCCCCGGACCACTGGAAAACCGTTGAGACGGAAGAGACGAAATGGCCGCCGGACGTCACGCCCCCCGTTTATGACGCGTACCTCCGCGACTACCCCCAGGAAGCCGAGACCCGGCAATCCGGCGGCAAGACACAGGTGCGCCTGAAGACCTACGACGAGATGCGCAAACGCTCCGAGGTTCCCGGAGAGTTTCTGCTGCTGCCGGGCGTCGAAATGACCTCCGCCCGGGACGGCGTCAATGTCCACCAGAATTACATCAACCTGCCCGACGTGATCCCCTATGTGAAAGGCGGGCCGCTGGTCAAGGATTTCAAGGACGGCGGCCTCGACGAGACCGAGGTGATCCGACAAACGGCCCGGGAGGCGGCCGCCATGGCCGCCGCGATGAAACGCCCCCACCTGCTGATGCTGAACCATCCGCAGTGGATCTATTGGGACATTCAGCCCCGCTTCCTGATCGAGAACCCGGAGGTCCGCTTCTTCGAGGTCTGCAACGGCGGCTCCTCCTTTGCCCCGCATCCCGACGCCCAAAACGTGACACTCGACTCCTTCTGGGATGCGGTCAACGCCTTCCGCGCGGTTCAGGGCGCGCCGCTGCTCTTCGGCGTCGGCTCCGACGACACGCACTATTACATCAACCGCGCCCCGAACCAGCGCATTGCCGACGCCTGGGTCATGGTGCGCGCGAGCGCACTCAGCGCCGACGCGCTGCTGAAGTCCATGCATGCCGGCGATTTTTACGCCTCGACCGGCGTGTCATTGGAGGACATCACGTTCAAGCCCCGCCGCCGCACCCTGCGCGTCAGCGTCCAGGCGGAGCCCGGGGTGAACTACCGCATCCGCTTCATCGCCACCAAGCGCGGCTTCGACCAGACTGTCCGGACCGTGCATGTCCCCGCCGTGAAAGGCCACACGGCGCGCGCCCTCCCGGTGTACTCCCCCGAAATCGGCCAGACGGTGGACCTCGTCGAGGGCGTCGAGGCCTCCTACCGCATGGCGCACGACGACCTCTATGTCCGCGCGAAAATCGAGTCGAGCGTGAACAGCGACTACAAAGTCCATTTTCACCCCGAAGTCCAGGTCGCCTGGACGCAGCCCCACGCCTGATCCAGGAAATTGATCCTGCGGTTGACTGCCGACGGTTTCCCCACGCCCAGAAAGAAATTGAGCGGACGGGCCGGGGTCGGCTACGCTGTAGACCCCGCTCCGGGCGGCGCGGGAACCTGGGAGGTCAACGCAATGCGCAAATGTGCCGGTTTGTGTGCCGGAACCCTTCTCCTTCTCTTTGCGGCGTTCCCTGCGGCGTTCGCCGCGCCCGTGGAAATCGGCGGGGTTCTCTATGACTCAGTGGACGAGGGGGAGCCGTTTGTGGAGATGACCGCCCCGCCGGTCAAGGCCTGGACGGCCCCGAAACCATCGCGGGCGGAGGCCCGTGCTGGGCTGATGGCCTTTCAGACAGACGATCCGGGGGAGTATGTGCCCGGCCGGGTGCCGCGGAAGGAGGAGCGGGTCAAGGCGCTGGAGGCGATTGTGACGCCCGGCGAGACCACGGCGGTTTGGGTCGGGGTCCATGCGCTGGGGGATATCTCGGGCCTTCAGGCGGCCGTGGATGTGAAGGACGCGCCGGTGTCGGTGGAACTGCGCCATCTGCATTGCTGGCCGCAGCGGACCGGCTGGAAATCCCGCCGGTGGACCATTGTGCCGGAGCTGCTTCTCCCCTTCGCTGACGGAAACCGCACGGTCCCGTTGAAGGACGGGGTGTTGAAGGAGGAGCCCTTCGATCTGAAAAAAGGCGCCACGGCGGGCATCTGGATGACCGTGTCGGCGCGCGCGGACGCGGCCCCCGGCCGCCACAAGGGCGCTCTCTCCCTGGGCGGGAACGGGGGGAAGACGCTCGCGCTGCCCTTCCTGCTGGAGGTGCTTCCCTTCCACCTGACCCGTCCGGAGGAAAGGCACTGGCTGCTTTACTGCGACGCGGGGCGGTGGCGGTCCATGAGCGAGGAGCAGGTCATGGGCGACCTGCGGGATTTCGCCGCCCACGGGTTCAACGGGCTGGTGTCCGTTCCCTTCGGCGACCTGGACCTGTCGGGCATGGCTGACGGACGCATCACCTTTGACGACACGCCCTACCGGACCCTGGTGGCGCGCAGCCGGCGCGCCGGCATGCCGGGGCCGCATGTCTGCTCCTTCAGCGGAATCCCCGCGCGGGTGCGCGAGCGGCTGGGCCTGGAATGCGACCTGTCGAAGGATGTCTGGCCGGACGCGCTTAAGAAGGGCGTTACGGACGCGGCAAGGGTGATTGTCGAGACCACGAAGGATGCCGGGGCGCCGTGGTATTTCTACGGCGTGGACGAGCCCACGGGGGAGAACACCTTCGCCATCCAGGAGTACCAGTGCTGGCATGCCGCCGGGGCGCTTACTTATGCCACCTTCTTCAACATCAACTTCCTGGAAAAAGCGTCGGAGTTCCTCACCGCCCCCTGCTTCGTCTCCGGGCTGGTTTCCGAGGAGGCGCGGGCGCGGGAGGCCCGAGAGGCGTGCGCCAAGAGCGGCGCGGAGTTCTGGTGGTACGGCACGGGCTGCTACTCCAATCCGTACCCGCAGGAGTCCGGCCTGTTTTTCAACCGTTACGGTGCGGGACTGTTCTTCTGGAAGACCGGTGCGAAGAGCCAGGTTACCTGGACTTTCAGCCGCCCCCACGCGGACCCGTTCAACGACTTTGACGGCGCCCCGGAGAACGAATCGGAGCCCAAGGATCAGACGACCGTCTACCCGCACCTGCTGCTCCCCAACGATTGGAGCACGTACCAGGGCTCCATCCCCACGCTGGCGTGGGAGGCCCTGCGCGAGGGGTACAACGACTACCTGTACCTGCACACGCTGTCGGAGGCGGTGAAGTCGGCCCGGGCGGACGGGAATCCGCGCCTCCAGAAGCGCGCGGACCGGGCAGAGAAAGAGACCGCGGCCCTGGTGGAGGCGCTCCCCTTCCACAACCCCATGAGCCGGCAACCCCGGGAGGACAAGGTCCTCCGCACTTCCACGCTCCAGAAGATCCGGCGCGCGGCGGCGGAACACATCACGTCACTGAAATAGGGGCGCCCGGCATGCCCGGGGGCTACTTCTTCAGCTCCATGATCTCCACCTTGCGGAACTCGACGGGATGGCTTTCCGACTGGAGGGAGATGGTGCCGCCGGTCAGGATTTTCGGGGTCCCTGCGTCCAGCATCGCCTTGGCGTCTTTGTCGGAGGGGTCCAGCTGCGGCTCGGTGTAGGACAGGACGGGCTCCCCATCAATGAGGTGGGTGATCTTCCCGCCGCGCACCTCGATCTCCACGGTGACCCACTGGTCGCCGTGGTAGGTCTTCGAGGTGGAGTCGGTGCAGTGGGCGGTGTGCAGCGCGCCGTTCATCACCACATTCGTCCCCGGCGTGCAGAGGTTGACCGTGTGCCGTTCGCCGCTGCCCTTGCCTCCAAGAAGCTGCACCTCGATGGACACGGGGAAGTCCTGGTCCAGGCGCATGGTCGTGGGGTCCTGCCCGTGGATCATGACACCGCTGTTGCGGAACGCCCACCCGGGCCCGCCCTTCACCTGCTCCCCGGTGAACCGGTACTCCACCCGGAGGCGGTAGTCGGTGAAGGGGGTCTTGTAGAAGAGATGGCCGAACTTGTCATCGAAGGCCTTGTACTGGTCGTAGGAGACCTTGATCACGCCATCCTCCACGCGGAAGGTGTTGCCGTGGTTCTCCCCAAGGGGATAGCCGACAATTTTCGGCGTCCATCCTTCCAGGTCTTTCCCGTTGAACAGGGGAACCCAGACACCCCCGGCGTCCTCCGCGACTGCGGCGGGGATGCAGGCGGCGCCCAGAACGGCAAGCATCAAAACGGTGACCAACGGCTTCGCTGACATGGAAGAACCCTTTCCTGTTGTGGCACCAGTGTACACGAAGCGGGGCGGGGCGTTTCGTCTCTCAGACGAGGCCCGCGCCCAGGGCGGCGGCAATCACCAGAAGCAGCACCCCGGTCAGGGTCTGCACGGTTCCCATGGTCACCGCGTGAAGAAAGCGTTTGCCCAGCAGCACGCCGGCGAAGGCGCTCAGGGCGGCGGCGGCAATCAGGGGCCACTGCCCTGCCGCAATGGGGCTCCCCTCCCCGGCCGCCAGGAAGATCCACGCGTAGACAGACAGCCGCATGGCGTCCACCAGGAAGCCGATGACGGCGTTGGTGCCCACGAAGGCTTCGGTGGAGACGCCGACCTTTACGAGGAAGGCGGAGCGAAGGGCGCCCTGATGCCCGGAGAATCCGCCGAAGAATCCGGAAAGCAGGCCTCCGACAAAGAGATGCTTGCGGTCGAAGCGAAGATTCCGCAGCCGCGGGAGCAGCTCGAACAGGGCAAAGAAGGCCATCAGCGCGGCCAGGGAGAGTTTCAGGGGGGTGACCACGGCGGAGACTGGTCCGATGCGGTACCGGAAGAGTTCCCCAAAATGGGAGACATAGCCCATTGCGGCGGCGCCCGCCAGGGCAGCCCCAATGGCCGGGAGGCCAAACCGGAGGACGAGGCTCCGGTCTGCCTTGGCGCCGACCAGGGCGATTTTGAACACGTTGTTCGCCCCATGCACAAGGGCTGTGGCGGCAATGGCAGTCTCCAGGGGAAAGAAGAGCGCGAACACCGGCAGCAGCGCCGTACCCAGCCCGAATCCAGAGTAAAGCGTTATGCCGGAGGTTGCCAGTGACGCGATGATGACAATGAGATAGTCTGTCATGCTTTCTTTCCTTTCAGTGTTTTGGGGGATCCGCCGATTTCCCCGGCCAGTTCCCGGCATTGGCGCTGGATGATTTTGAGAACCCTTTTCCCCTCCTCCGTTGCCCGGTATGCCCTGCGGGCTTTGGGGTTTTCCTCGTTGGCGGAGCGGCTTTCCAGCCATCCGAGACGTTCCATGCGGTGGAGCATGGGATAGAGAGTGCCCGGACTGACCGCATACCCGTGCCGGCGCAGTTCCTCCATCATCCAGAGGCCCACGACCTCCTCTTGGGCCGCGTGATGCAGGATGTGCGCGCGCCAGAAAGCCAGAAGGACCTCCCGTTGCAGGGCTTTGCCTGTGTCGTTGTCCATGATGCTCCGGTGTCCAGCACTATTACGAAAACCGTAATAACGGCCAGAATGCGCCGTTTATTCCATCGCCGGCCGTTTTTTCCGTTGCAAAACGGGGGGAAGTGCGCTATTCTGAAGGAGCTGCGGGGGGTAGTTTTTCCCGGCACCGCTCGGGGACCCCGCGGAGGTTGCAGGTACCAAGGGAGGGCGACAAGATGCGCAAAAACGGATTCACCCTGATCGAACTGCTGGTTGTCATCGCCATAATCGGAATTCTTGCGGCCATTCTGCTTCCAGCGCTGGCGCGGGCGCGCGAGGCGGCGCGTCGTTCGAGCTGCCAGAACAACCTCAAGCAGTGGGGCGTCATCTTCAAGATGTACGCCAACGAGGCAAAAGGCGGCGCCTTTCCCCCGGTGGCCTCCTGGCCCTATGTCGCCTTTGCCGCCGACCCCTTCTCCACCTACCCGGAATACCTGACAGACGTGGCGATCCTGATCTGCCCGTCGGATTCCCATGGGAAGGTGGACATGCTGTACTGCTGCGACAACCCCGGGGACCAGACCTGGCACAGCGACTTTCTTGACCGCACCTATCAGAAGGGGGAAACCTGGATTCAGGCGCGGGCGCACATGATGCAGGAAAGCTACGCGTATTTTGGGTGGGTGTTTGACCGGCTGGACAGCCGCCCGGAATATGAGGCGCTGCTCAGCCAGTGCGCGCCCGGGTTTGCAGGCGCCGTGCAGGTGGCTTTTCCCGACATTGACCCGGCCATCGTCTCGCTGGCGCTCTCCGAGGAGGTGCCGGTGCAGCCCGCGCAGCTCTTTGAGAGCCTCCTGCCGAAGCTCATCCCCTCCCTGCTTAATCCGGCCAACCGGCTGTTGGAGTCTCCCGCAAGGAAAGCTGTGGACGAGGACTACGAGGTGCTTCCGCCGGCCGGCAACGGGGGGCAGTCCACCATCCACCGCCTCCGGGAGGGGATTGAGCGCTTCCTGGTCACGGACATCAACAATCCGGGGGCCAGCGCCATGGCGCAGAGCACCCTGCCCGTAATGGGCGACCTGATCGGGTCCGGCGCGGGCGCCAGCGTGTTCAACCACCTGCCGGGGGGATGCAACGTCCTTTACATGGACGGGCACTGCGAATTTGTGCGCTATCCCGGCGGCGCGCCCGTCACGCCCGCCATGGCCAATCTGCTCGGCCTGCTCGCCGCCGGTTTCGGCGTCAGCTGAGGCCGCCCCGCCCGCCAGGCACGCCTGCTACGTCGCGCTGACGGGAGCACTGGACGGCGGCTCAACAACACGGATGGGGATTGCGGGAAGCACCCCCAGAAGGACTTCCTTTTTCTCCTCTTTCCCCCCCTTGGTTTTGGCGTTCACCGTGGCCAGGGCCGCCACAATGAGGTTGTCCTCATACCCGGGCGGGGGGGCGTCGGCCCCCAAGGCGAGCCGGACCCGGAACCCCTGTGCTGTGCGGTCAAATCCTTCGAGGGAGACGCCCTCGGGAGGCGCATTGAGCTGGAGGCGCAGGTCCTGCGGAAGAGAACCCTTGGGGCAGAACACCTCGACTTCGGCGTTCCCTCCGGAATGCAGGGGCACAGGCTCCCGGGCGGAAAGACTTACCCGGCCGGGGAGAACTTTCCCGCGAACGGTTCCCGCGAGTGTCTGCGCCGGAACAAGATGCCGGTAGAGAAACGCCTGCATGACATCATCGGCGGGCCGGACGGGACGGCAGACAGGTGTCCCCCCAATCACCGCGCACCCCTCCAGTGCGAGAGGAAAGACGCCGTTGAAGGCGCGCGCGGGCGCGGAAAGGGTCATGCGCACGGCGTCGCGGCCTTGGGGGATGCGTCCGCCGGCCACCTGGAATCCCGTCGGCGCGCTTTTCAGGGTCACGTCAATCGGTCCGTCGAAACCCTCGCGCCGAAGGGCGTGCACCGTGAAGACCGCGTCGCGCCCGGGGGGGATGGTGAGAGAGGACGGGGTCATGTACAGGGTGTAGTCGGGCACCGGGGCGCTGATG
>JAPXRP010000035.1:0-28644 GCA_033813475.1 Candidatus Hydrogenedentota bacterium | reverse complement strand
CGCCCTCTTCAACGCTGAAAGCGTTGCCGAATATAGCCCAGGCCAGGCCGCCGCCCGAAGGGCCAGGCCTGCCCTGGGTTACCGGGACGTAAGGATCATGCCCCAACGGGGCAGCCGAAATTGTAGCGGGCACCCAAAGACAAGGCAGGCGGGACGCCTGCGGTACGGAAACGCGCCCCGCAGGTCTTGTTCGTACCGCAGGCGTCCCGCCTGCCTTGTCTTCTTCCCGACGCGCGAATTTCGGATGCCCTTTCAGGGCAAAAAGTGCTTTGGGACGTGCAACCCAGGGCAGGCCTGGCCCTTCGGGCGGCGGCCTGGCCTGGGCTATATGCGGATGTCCCGTTGGGACAACAAAGACAGAATCGAATAACCGAGAAACGTTCATGCCGCTCGCAGGCGTTTCTTGAGGGGCCTTTTAGTGCGATTGTCCTGGTCCGGGCGGGGCGCGCGCGCCGGGGAGATTCCTGCCTCTGGTATGATGGGGCGGCAACCGGCCCCCGTGCGCGGCGGGCAAACCCACAGGACACCCCCCTCCATTGACGACGCTTCGCGATATTCTGCTGTCTGAAATCCTGCCCTCGGTGGAGAAGCCCTCGCGGTATCTCGGGAACGAGCTGCACTCGGTCCACAAGGATCCCGCGTCGGTGAAGCTCCGCATCGCGCTGTTTTTTCCCGACGTCTATGAGCTTGGGCTGGGCAATCTGGGGCTCCACCTGCTCTACCATCTGCTGAACGGCCTGGAGGACGTGTGGGCGGAGCGCGCCTACACGCCCGCGCCGGACCTGGAGGCCGTGCTCCGGAAACGCGGCCTGCCGCTGTTCCTGCACGAGTCCAAGGAGCCGCTGGGCGCCGCCGACGCCGTGGGTTTCAGCCTCCAGTCCGAGCTGACCTGGGTGAATGTCCTGAACGCCATGGACCTCGCCGGATTCCCCGTGCGTTCGGCGGAGCGCGCGGACGATGCGCCGCTCTTCTTCGCGGGCGGCCCCACGGCCACCAACCCGGAGCCGCTGTCGCCGTTCCTCGACTTCTTTGTGATGGGCGACGGCGAGGAGGCGGTGGTGGAGATTGCGCGCGCGCTGCTGCCCCTGCGGGGCGCGCCGCGCCGCCGGCGGCTGGAGGCGGTGGCGGCGGTTCCCGGCGTGTATGTCCCGGCGCTGCACCCCGTGGAGATGGTGGACGGGCGGCCCTTCGCCGACGCCCGCGTGAAGGTCACCCGGCGCGTGGTGGGCGACCTGGACCGCGCCCCCGTGCCGGAGAAGTACATCGTCCCGTACACCCAGCTCGTCCACGACGGCCTCGCGCTGGAGGTGCTGCGCGGCTGCACGCAGGGCTGCCGGTTCTGCCACGCGGGCATGACCACGCGCCCCGTGCGCGAGTGCGCCCCGGAGGCCGTCGCCGAACGGATCGGCGGGCTTCTCGACGCCACGGGCCTCGAGGCGGCCACGCTGGTGTCGCTGTCCACCTGCGACCACTCGCGGGTGCGCGAGCTGGTCGGCGGCGCGATGCGCGCGGCGCGCGGGCGCAACGCCTCGGTGTCCCTGCCGTCGCTGCGGCTGGACAGCTTCGCCGTCGGGCTGGCGGACTTCGTGTCCGGCGTGCGGCGCAGCGGCCTCACCTTCGCCCCCGAGGCGGCCACGGACCGCCTGCGCGCCGTGATCAACAAGAACATCCCCGACGCCGCGCTGCTGGCCATGACCGAGGAGGTCTTCCAGCGCGGCTGGGAGCATGTGAAACTGTACTTCATGATCGGCCTGCCCACGGAGACGGAGGAGGACGTGCTGGCCATCGCGGACCTGTGCGCGCGCATGCTCGCCGCGGGCCGCCGCTTCCGCCGCGACGGCATGCTGCGCACCGGCGTGTCCACCTTCGTGCCCAAGCCGCACACCCCCTTCCAGTACGCGGAGCAGCTCGGGCTGGAGGAGACCTTCGCGCGCCAGCGCCTGCTCGGCGCGCGCCTGCGCGACCTCCGCGGCGTCAAATTCGGGCGCCACGCCCCCGCCGCGTCGTTCATCGAGGGGCTCTTGAGCCGCGGCGGCCGGGAGGTCGCGGACCTGCTGGAGCGCGCCTGGCGCAACGGCGCGGGCTACGAGACCTGGGAGGAGCGCCTGCGCATCGAGCCGTGGCAGCAGGCCCTGGAGGAGACGGGGCTGGACCCCGCCGTGCTGCTGGGGCCGCGCGACCCCGGCGCGCGCCTGCCGTGGGACCACATTGACACGCGGGTGGACCCCGCCTGGCTGCGGGAGGAATGGGCGCGCGCCCTGCGCGGCGAGCCCACGCCGGACTGCCGGGGCGGCGACTGCAATCTCTGCGGCGTGAGCGGCGGCCTACCGGGCGAGTGTGTGGAAATGCGCCGACGCGGCGCGGCGGGCGCGGAGGAGGAGGCACCCCCTGCGGAGGAACCGCCCGCGCTCCCCGTCGAGGCGGTCCAGCGCATGCGCTTCCGCATTGGCCGCCGGGGCGAGGCGCGCCTGCTCTCGCATCTGGAGACGGCGCAGGCGTGGATCCGCGCGCTGCGGCGCGCGCGCCTGCCCCTCGCGTACACCCAGGGCTTCCACGCGCACCCCCGCGTCACCTTCTCCACCGCCGCGCCGCTGGGCGAGGAGAGCCGCGGCGGCGACTTCATGGACGTGATCCTCGCGGAGCGGGTGGACCCGGAGACCGCGCGCGGCGCCCTCGCGGCGGCGCTGCCGCCCGACTTCTCCGTGGCGGACGCGTGCGATGTCCCCCTCAAGGCACCGTCGCTCATGGCCGCCGTGGCGGGGTTTGACTATGAGCTGCACACCCGGGCGGACGCGGCGGCGCTGGCCGCGCTGGCCGGGGAACTGATGGCCCGCGACACGCTGCCGCTGAACCGCAAGGTGAAGCGCCGGTCCGCCCCCGGCGGCCGCGCCGAGGCAGAGCTGGACATCCGGCCCATGCTCCACGCCTTGTACGTGGAGGCGGGGGACGACGACACGGCGGTGGTTCATTTCTCCACCCGCCTCCACGCGGGCCGCCTCGCCAAGCCGAAGGAAATCCTCCAGCTCCTCGGGCTGGACCCCGCCGCCGTCCGCATCGTCAAGACCGCCACCCTCCTCGCCGAGACGGAGGTGCCGGACGCCGGGGCCGACTGACCCTACTCCGCGCAGAGGGCGAGGATTTCGTCAATCTCCTTGCGGCCGAGGTCGGCGTGCTCGCCGATTTTCTGGCCGCGGGCCTCGATGCGCTGGCCGACGCGCTCCAGGCCCTCGCGGATGCCGTATTCGGCGAGGCGGGTCTTGACGCCTAGGCTGCGGAAGAAGTCCTCGGTCCGGGCGATGGCCGCCTCAATGCGCGCGTCTTCCGCGCCCTCCATGATGTTCCAGACGCGCGCGGCGTACTGGAGCAGCTTCTCCGCCTTGCGCGCGCGCTGGTGGCGGAGGGTGGCGGGGAAGACCACGGCGAGGGTCTGGCCGTGGTCGAGGCCGTAGAGGGCGGTCAGCTCGTGGCCGATCATGTGGGTCGCCCAGTCCTGCGCGACGCCGCAGGCGATGATCCCGTTGAGGGCCTGGGTGGCCGCCCACATGATGTTCGCCCGCGTGTCGTAGTCCGCCGGGCCGGGCACGGCCTTAGGCCCCTGCTCGACGAGGATGGACAGGATCGCCTCGGCCTGCCGGTCCTGGAGCGGGCCGCCCATGTCGCCGGTCATGTACTGCTCCAGCACATGGGCGAAGGCGTCCACGATCCCGTTGGCCACCTGCCGCTGGGGGAGCGAGGCCGTGGTCTCGGGGTCGAGCACGGCGAACTTCGGGTAGACGCGGGGGGAGAAGAACGCGAGCTTCTCGTTGGTCGCGTCGCGCGAGACCACGGCGAAGCCGTTGGTCTCCGAGCCCGTGGCGGGCAGGGTGAGCACGCAGCCGACGGGCAGGGCGGATTTCACCTCCGCGCCCTTCGCCAGGATGTCCCACGGGTCGTCCCCCGCGAAGGGCGCGGCGGCGGCGATGAACTTGGTGCCGTCGAGCACGGAGCCGCCGCCGACGGACAGGAGGAACGTGGCGCCCTGTTCCCGCGCAAGGGTGACGGCCTTCATGCAGGTCTCGTAGCGGGGGTTCGGCTCGATGCCGCCGAACTCCACCACCCGGCGGCCCGCGAGGGCGGCGGTCACCTGGTCATAGACCCCGTTGGCGCGGATGGACCCGCCGCCGTAGGTCATGAGGACCACGGCGTCCTCCGGGATGAGGCCCGGCAGCTCCGCGATGGAGCCCTTTCCAAAAACCACCTCGGTCGGGTTGTGATACCGGAAGTTCTGCATGGCGTGTCCTTTCGTTGCTTCGGGGTTCGGGCATTATAAACAAGCCGGCGGCCCCGGGGCTTCCCGGAGGGGACAGCCCGAATCGGCGGACAAGGAATGGCCCTTGGTTCCCCTGAGAGAAAACGCGCCCTGTGAATGCGCGCTGAATGCATCTGGGGCGGCGAACACACCCGTTCACCCACCGGATGCGACAGAATTGGGGCGTTCTGGCACGAAATTGCCTCACTTCGTTCGCAATGACGTGCGTTTCCGCGTCATTGCGGACGAAGTGAGGCAATCTCGTGCCCGCCACGGCGCCGGCCCGCGCCCATCCTGTCCGGCGATCAGGGGGACAGGGGCGCCCGCCGGAAAGAATGTGGGCCCCCGGAGAGAGGAACTCCGGAGACCCGTGGTATGGATGGGAGCGGATGAGTTTTAGTTTGCGGGCGCGCCGACCTCGTCGTCCTGCGCGGCGGGCGACTCCTCCGGCTGCTCCTCGGGGAACGGCACCTCCTGCTGCTCCGGCAGGCGCGGCTGGAGGTCCACCATGCACTTGTCGCCGTCGCAGTAGAGGTCCTGCGCCTCGTCCGTGTTGACCATTTCGAAGTTGAGGGGGCCGAGCTTCGCCTTGGCCTGCTCGTAGACCTCCTTCGATATCTCCTGGTAGGGCGCCTGCACATAGTTGTGCTCCACCAGGGGGAGGAAGCTGATGGACTTCAGGCGCGTCTCGTTCAGCTCCAGGATCTCCGGGATGTCCTTCGCCTCGTCGGGGGTGAAGGTGATGGTGGCGCTCACCTGGTTGTCCGCCCAGTAGAACTGCATCTGGGCGACGTTCTCCACCTGCTCCCACACGGAGACGTCGGTCTTGCTCCGGTCGAAGAACTTCTCGTGCACGGGGAAGTAGACGACGTGGGTGTTGTCGCCGTAGGCCGAGTCCTCGATGCGGTATCCCGCGCGGCGCAGGGGCTCGATGAGCGGGCTGGTCTTGTCAATGCGGATGGTCCGGTAGTAGTACTCCGAGTGGGCGTAGTGGATGCCCGGCGTGACGCCCGGCAGGAGCGACACGGTGCCGCTGGGCTTGATGCTGGTCTTCTTGATGCTCTCGGGCACGCAGAGCCACTGGGAGTAGATGCGGTCCAGCTTGCCGATGTACTGGTAGCCCTCGTCGCACCAGCGGAAATGCTCGCGGCGGCCGTGGCGCTGGAAGCTCTCCACGATGCCGGACTGCGACAGGCCGATGCGGCGGTTGCGCAGCATGATGGCGTTCGTGCGCTCGTTGTGGGTGGGGATCAGGGTGACGGTCTTCGCGTAGAGGTAGGCGAACTTAAGGGTGCGCTTGTACTCGTCCAGCGTCGCGTGGCGCGACGGGAAAGTCTCCACGAGGTTGCATATCTCGTAGGATTCCAGGCTCTGCTCGGCGCAGGGGTTCGTGCCCGCCACCTTCGCGTCCACATAGTTCGCCCCGTCCTTCAGGCGGCCGTAGGCCCGCGCGTTTTCCAGCCAGAAATAGCCCGGCTCGCCGTTCTTGGCCGTCTGCGAGCCCGTGGCGCCGTACTGCATGCCGACCCTGGCGATGACGCTGTTGTTGGACGCCCACCGCCAGGCCATCATCTTGTCCTTGTGCAGGTTGGGGTCCTTGAGATGGAGGTATTCCGCGTCGTCCGGGTCGCCCAGCGCCAGCTCCGCCGTGCGCCGCACGCCGCCGGAGACCACGCACTTCCCGATCACGTTCATCAGGTCCGTGATGTCCGTGGAGGAGATGATGTTCCCCGCCCGGGGCGCCAGGATCAGGTCTATGTTCTTGACGCACTCCATCAGCGGGCCCGGCCCCGGCGCGATGCCGCCGAAGGTGGTGATGGGCGCGCCCATGGGCCGGATCTTGCCGTAGTCTATGTGCGCGGGCCGGCGCGCCTTGCCCACGTAGGCGTTGAGCACCACGCGCACCAGGTCCGTCCACCCCTCCTTGGAGTCCTCGACCACATGCGTGTATTCGCCCTGCTGCGGCGACTGGATGGTGACCAGCCCCGCGCCCTTCGTGTCGAAGGCCACGCCCGTGCCCAGCATGGACAGGTCCATGAGGAAGCAGAAGGGCTCGGCGAAGTCCGTGTCAAGCTCGTCGGTGGAGACGAAGGCGCAGTTGTTCAGGGCGGCGGAGCCGCGCAGGTAGATGTAGTCCGACCCCATCATCCACAGGCCCCGGCCCGGCGGCAGGAAGCGGAAGTCCCACATTAGGCGGAACATCTCCTGGGCGGAGCGCTGCGCCTTCTCCGGCTTCCAGGGCAGCTTGAGGCTCGCGCAGTGGTTGAGCTGGATCGTGTAGCACCCCTCGATCACCCGGCGCAGGGTCTCCCAGAACTCCTCCGTCCGCCCGGTGCCGTCGCTGACCGTGCGCGCGTAGGTGCGCTTGAAGGTGATGTACCCCAGGGGGCCCCAGTCCGGCTGCCGCCCCTTGAACTGGTCCAGAAAACTCTCCGACAGGCGGAACCGCTCCCTCACTGTGAACATGGCCGTCTCTCCTTTACTGCCAGCGAAACATTTCCGCAACCCGGGCGCCCCTTCCGCAGGGCGCCCGTCTTTATACCTTCCGGCTTCCTGTGCGCACCCAGGGCAGCCCGTCCACCTCCTCCGCCACATAGTCCGAAAACAGGTTCGGGTACCGCTCCCGGGCCAGTGCAAACACCTTGCCGAACAGCAGCCGAATCTCCTCCTCCGCATGGGGGTCCGTCCGGCTCTCGATCACATGGCGCAGCGCCCGGAAATTGCACGACCAGCCGATGGTCGTGGCCACGCCGATGGGCGCGACCCGCCGGAACGCCGACGTCAGCTTCTTCTTCTCCGAGAAGCGCTCCTCGTCGCCGATGGCGAAAAGGTTTGCCAGGCTCCGCTGCACCTCCTCCAGCTGCTCCACCGTCCGCACGAAAATCTCCATGCCCTCCCCGCTCTCGCGGATGTGCATGGGCACATAGGCCGAAAGCGAGTCCAGCCGCACGAAGCGCAGCGACTCCTGGGACACCGCCGTGCCCGCCCGGTGGCGCACCAGCTCGTGGGTCACCACCCGGCTCACGTCCGCGAAGATGAAGTTCAGCGAGGCGTGCTCCAGCACGCTGCCGTGCCCCACCTTCAAAATGTTCTCCAGATACGGCGCGTTGCCCTGGCGCACCCGGGTCACGTTCGGGTTCATCCCCGGCTCGAAGGACCGGTAGCACAGGCGCCCCATCACCTCCGACAGCCGCTCACAGTCGCTGGGCGCGTCCGTCTGCCAGTCCGCCGCCCCGACATGCTCCAGATAGGCCTGGAGCCCGGGCTCGTGCACCCGGGTCTCCCCCACCAAAAATACGCTCGGCTCGACAATCTTCATGAAAGACCCCAAAAACTGGTCAGAATCTGTTCTCTCTCCGTGCGGACAACGGGGAACCCCGTCGCAGGGGTCCGAATTATACCCATCTTTTCCCCGGCTGTAAACCCCCCTCTCCGCGCCCCGGGAGACCGCCAGAATTCGCCGTTTTCTTACCACAAGACAGGGGACGAGAATTCAATATATTGTGCTTGGGGTTCGTATAAGCTCCATATATTGTGTTTTGCGGGAGTGGGGCGGTGTCCCGAGGCTACATGACAAGAAAGGGCGGGCTGTGAGCCGGGGCAATCCCCAAAGAAGCGGCTTCTTCCTTCGGAAATCTGGGGGAGCAGCCACCGGGAAGGGAGGGGGAGATACCCCCGGCTTTCCTGATGAGGAAGGCCTCTTGGCGGGGGTTCTGGCCTTGGGCATCCCGGCAAAATCAGGCGAGTTCTTCAGCAGAAGAACACAATATATTGTGCTTTATGATCCGAAGGACACAGTATATTCGGTTGTTTGTGCCGATAAGACGAAACGGGGAAGGGTTCTAGGGAGGGCCGGTTCAGGGGCAATTCCCTCCCGGTTCCGCAGCCAGATCGCAGGCCCGCGCAACTTCCTGGACGTGGAGGGTCCGGGGGAGCCTTTTTCAGTATTGTCGGCGGGGTGCGCGAATCCGGGGGGGCGCTTATGCCCACCCGCTGTCTTCTGGAAAGGAGAGCGTTGCCGGCTTTCCGTGGGCGGCGTTCCAGAGCAGGGTGGAGACGAGCCAGGTGCGGTGGGCGAAGGCCGGACCGGGGGGGGGCATCTGCCGGGGGGTACCGTTCATCCGGCCGAGGTGGCACCGCCAGGCCCCGCGCAGGGCCTCCAGATGCGGGCTGTCCTCCCGGGGAAGAGGCACGAACTCCCCGTTGATCTTCAGCCACGCCTCGCCGGGGAGGTACTCGGCTTCCAGGATGAAGCGGCGGCCGTCGCCCTCGCCCACCACGCGCCGGTACTGGCTGCGCGGCGTGCCCCGCCGGAAATCGGTCAGGAACGTGACCCGTGTTTCCCCGCGGGCGATTCCCCCCTCGAAGAACCCGTCCACCGGTTCGGGATAGCGCTCCGGGTTGGGCGGGGAGTAGGGGATGGACCTTCCCCACGCCTCCACGGCGTCGTTCTCCGGAAGCCCCGCGGAGACATGCTCCAGACAGGCCAGCGCCCAGGCGGCGCAGTGCACGGTCTCCTGGTACTGGACGGGCAGGGTGACGATGTGGTTGCGGGGGAGGGCGGGGTCCTCGCGGTCCTTGGTCCGCGTCAGGGCGATTTCATGGATGCGGCAGTTCCGGAAAGAGGAGAGATACTCAAAGACAACCCGCGTCAGGGGCCGGTAGAGTTCGATGAAGTCGTAGAGAACCGTTCCCGGCAGGCCGGCGGCGGTGTCGCGGGCACGAAGCGCGCGCTCCCTGTCAAAGGGCGGGGCGAGGGGCTTTTCCACCAGCGCCAGGAGGTTCCCGTCCCGCGTTGGGCGGGCGGAGAGTCCGGTGAACGCCGCATCCCGGTGCGCGGGGGGAAGGGCCAGATGATAGAAGGGCACGGGCAGTGCGTAGAACGCCGCCGCATCCGGAACCTCCACCGCCTCCGCGAGGGCGCTGTCACCGGGCCGGGGGGCGGGATCGTGGACAAAGGCCAAGACCCCCGCGCCCAGCGCGGCTCGGGCAAAGCATCCGCCGATGTGTCCCCATCCCCCCGCAACGGCCAGGGCGGGGGGCAGGGCGGTGTTGGAGGGCGTCGGTGTCATGGTGGAGGCAGTATGGCACGGCACGGGGGATAGGGTCCAGGGTCTGGGGTTTAGGGTCTAGGGGGGGGAGTCCGTGCCTCTTGTTTCAGGTGCGCGGGGGGGGACTCATTGGGTATACTGCCGGACCGGCCGCGCGGGGCCGTGCCGGCGGGTGTTTTCCGGCGGCGGTCCCGTGTGGTTCCCACGAACGAGGGGATGCGTATCCCGTGATGAAGATGGCGCGGTCAAGAGCGGAAAGTTGGGCCTGCCTGCTGCTGCTGGCGGGGCTGGCGCTGTGGATGGTGTGGCCCTTTCCCTGGCAGCAGGGGGTGCCCGCGCCGCTGCACGGCCTGACGGAGCTGGCCCCGTGGCAGGAGGCCCGCCCCGCCGACGCGTCGAAAGCCGCCGTTCCGGGGCAGGACCTTCTCATTCAGCGCTATTACCCATGGTGCGCGCAATTGCGGCGGGCCGCCCAGGCGCGGGAACTTCCCCTGTGGAACCCCACCGAGGGCTTTGGCACGCCGTTTCTGGGGCTGTGGCGCACCCGTGTGTTTTCGCCCTTCTCCCTGCCTTTCTACGCGCTGCCCCTGCCGCTTCCGGCGGCCTTCTCGCTGTCCATCCTCTTAAAGCTGCTCGTGGCGGGATGGGCGGCCTATGTGGCCGCGCGGCGTTTCGCGTACGCCCCGCCGTTCGCCTTCCTGGTGGCGGCGGTCTACCAGTCCAGCGCGCCCGTGCTGGGGCTGGCGGCGGAGCCCGTCGCCGACGCCATGGCCTGGTTTCCCCTGGCGGTGTTTTGGGGGCATGCCGTGCTGGCGGGCCGCCCGCGCGCGTGGGTCGGTCTCGCGGGGATGCTCGCGCTGACGGCCCTCGGCGGGTCGCCCGAGACCGTGGGGGTGCTGGCCCTGTTTCTGCTCGCCGTGCCCGCGGTGCGGGCGGCGCGCACGCGGACCCTGGAGGGGGTTTGGGGCGCGTATCTGGCCGTTTCCGGGGCCCTGCTGCTTGCGGGGATGCTGGCGGCGGTCCAGTGGCTGCCCTACCTGGAATACCGGGGCGAGAGCGTCTCCTCTTTGAACCCGTCCCACGGCGCCCTGCGCGCCGCCGACATCGCGGCGTTCCTGCTGGCCCCGTGGCGGGCGGCGGCGGAGGGGGCCCCGGCCCGGGCGGCCCTGTTCCTGCATGCCGGCCTTCCCGCCCTGGTGGCCGCGCTGTGGTTCGCCGTGCGCCGCCACACCGAACGGGCGCGCCGCCGGTGGACCGAGACCTTCTGGATCACCTCGCTGGGGTTTGGGGCGTTCGCCCTGCTGGCGGGCCGCCTGCTGGAGTCCGGCCACGGCATGCCGCTGCCGCGTTCCGAGCATTTCCTGCTCCCGTGGGGATTCGCCTGGGCGCTGCTCGCCGTGGCGGCCCTGGAGGAGTGGGTGCTGCTGGACGCGGCCCTGTGCCGCGGTGTGTTCCGCCGGTTCCTGCTCTGGTTTGCCGGGGCCTGCGCGCTGTTCATCGGCGGCGGCGCGGCCGCGGTCAGCGCCTCGGGCGGACGGCCCGGCGCGGTGGCGGCGGGGGCAGGGGTGACGGCGGGCGTGGTTTTCGTTCTGATGCTTGCCACCGCCGTGCGCCCGTCGGCGCGGCTGCTGGGCTACGGCCTCGGCCTGGCGGCGGCCCTGGGCTCCCTTTGGGCGCTGGAGCCGGGGCGGTCCTTCACCCCCGCCGCGTCGCTCTACCCCGAGACCACCTTCATCGCCGCCCTGCGCGAGGCCGGCACCCGCGTCGGCGGCACCCCCTCGCTCCGGACCTGGCCGCTGTCCGTCCACGGCGTCCCGCAGGTGTACGCGTCCTCCGGCGTCGCTCTGAGGCGGCATGCCGCGTTCATGGGCGCCGCCGAGAAGGACCCGGCCGTCATGCGGCGCGGCGCCGTCGGCGCGCTGCTGCTCACCCGCCACGACGTCCAGGGCGCCTACGCGGGCCTGCGCCCCGAACTGAACATCCAGGAGGTGTTTCCCTCCGGGGCCATCCTGCTGCGCGACCTGTCCGCGCGGCCGCGCGCCCGCATGATCTACGCGGGCAAAAAGGTTGAGACGTTCGCGCCGGAAGCCCTCATCGCCGACAGCCTCCCCCAGATCGAGGGCGAGGAGCTGCCCGAGAAGGACGCCGGCCCCGCCGCCGCCGCGGAGATCGTGCAGCCCGAGCGCAACAACCGCGTGGTCGTGCGCGTCGCGCAGACCCGCCCCGGGGTGCTCGTGCTGGCCGACGCCTTCTACCCGGGGTGGCGCGTGCTGGTGGACGGCGCGCCCGGGCGGCTCGTGCCCGTGGACGGCCTGTTCCGGGGCGTGCCCCTGGGCGAGGGCGCCCACGAGGTCGTGTTCGAGTACCGCCCCCTCTCGGTCTTCACCGGGCTCATTGTCAGCCTGGCGGGGTTCGCCCTCCTCCTGCTCCTCCTCCTGCTTCCCCACCGCCGCGCGTGATTCCCGGCGCGTCCGCGCGGGGAAACCGGCGGGGCGCGGAAGGGGTCCATTAGGATAGAACCGAATCCGGCCCCGGACGGGGCCGGCCAATCAAGGAGACTTGCGATGCGTGTGTTCAGGAGCGTGTGTTGGATGGCCGCGGCGGGGATGCTGGCGGCGGGATGGGCGGCGGCGCAGGACAAGCCGTCGCTGGTGGAGCGGCTGGGCTTTGCGAAGGACGCCCGGGTGCTCATCATCAACGGGGACGACTTCGGCATGAACCACGCGACGAACGTGGGCACGCTGAAGGCGCTGAAGGCCGGCGGGATCACCTCGGCGACGATCATGGCCCCCTGCCCCTGGTATCTGGAGGCGGCAAAGATGGCGCGGGCGCACCCGCAGGCGAACCTCGGCGTGCACACGACCCTCACGAGCGAGTGGGGCGTGTACAAATGGGGCCCCGTGGTCGGCCGGTCCGCCGCGCCCAGCCTCTGCGACGACAACGGCCATTTCTTCACCGACGCGCCGCTGGTCTACCTCAGCGGAAACCTGGAGGAGGTGGAGAAGGAGATCCGCGCGCAGATAGACCGCGTCCTTCAGGCGGGGGTGGACGTCACCCACATAGACTCCCACATGGGCACCATGCAGTACATGCCCGGCTACCACGAGCTGTACATCAAGATCGCCGCGTCCTACAAGCTCCCGGCGCGCATCGCGGGCCGCGAAATGATGGACAAGTTCAACGCGGGCTACCTCATTGACATGGCCGCCGAGATGGGCGTGCTCCATCCCGACGAGCTGTTCATGGGCGACCCGCCCAGCATCGAGGCCACCGAGGCGTGGTGGAAGGACCGCATGCTCCAGGCCAAGCCCGGCCAGGTGACGGAGCTCTACATCCACTGCGCCGCCGACGAGCCGGAGATTTTCGCCACCACCGGCTCCGCCCGCCGCCGCATCGCCGACACCGACTTCTTCAGCGACCCCGCCACCCGCGAGTGGATGGCCCAGCAGGGCATCGAGAAAATCAGCTACCGCGAACTGCGCGAACTCCAGCGCACCGGCAAGCCCATGCCCCGCGCCGCGGGCTACGGCTGGGACGACTGACCGGGAAAAGAGCGCAGGGAATTGGCCGAATCAGGCTGTTCGTGACAGGACATGCTCCTCCGGCGTTGTGTGGGGCCGACGGCGAAGTGGCACGGGCTTCCAGCCCGTGAAGAACATGGGCAGGATGCCCATGCCACTTCAGAAGGCCAGACCGGCGGGTTGCCGCCAAGGAGGGAAGGAAGATGAACGTTTGGAAATGCGGGCTCTTGCTGGCGGCGGCGTTCGCGGTGCTGTGCGCGCCGTGGGCGGGGGCGGCGGACGACGGGGCGAAGGAGGAGCTGAAGTTTGAGCTGCCGGAGGCGGCCTTCGGCGGCACGCCGCTGCCGTACAGCAGCGAGATCCTGGAGAAGGAGGAGTTCCGGGACCGGCCGCCGTTCCTCGCGCCGAAGGGGACCACCCTGGTCTCCAAGGGCAAGCCGGTCACCGCGAGCGCGGCGCCGGCCATGGGCGACCTGAAGATGGTGACGGACGGGGTCAAGAACTACGCGTCCAGCGCCCTGGTCGAGCTGGAGGCGGGCCCGCAGTGGGTGCAGGTGGACCTGGGGGCGGAGCACGAGCTGTACGCGGTGCTGTTCTGGCATTTCCACGCGGAGAAGCGGGTTTACTTCGACATCATTGTGCAGGCGTCCAACGACCCGGAGTTCAAGACCGGCGTGACAACGCTGTACAACAACGACGTGGACAACTCCTCCGGCCTGGGCGAGGGCCCGGACAAGGAGTACATCGAGAACGCCCGGGGCCGCCTGCTCGACCCGAAGGGCCTCAAGGCGCGGTATGTCCGCCTTTACAGCAACGGCAACACGAACGACGAGATGAACCACTACGTCGAGGTGGAGGTCTGGGGGCGGCCCGTGGCGAAGTGACGGGGGGCGGGGAACATCGGACGTATCGGTCGGATCGGACGGATCGGTCGTATGGCTTGGTCCGACTGGTCCGACCTGTCCGACGGGTCCGACAGCCCGGCGGGTGCCGTCAGTGGAAAGCTCCCCGCCGCGTGTGGTCAAATGAACGCCATCACACCGAAAGGAGAAGACAATGCAGAAACGGATGCTGGGCGAATCGGGGATTGAGGCGTCGGTGGTGGGGCTGGGCACCTGGGTGACCGGCGGCGGGGAGATGTGGAACGGCGCGGACGACGCGGAGTCGGAGCGGGCGATCCGCGCGGCGCTGGACCACGGCATCACGCTGATAGACACCGCGCCCGCCTACGGCTGGGGCCGCAGCGAGGAAATCGTCGGCAGGGCCATCCGGGGCCGCCGCGACCAGGTGGTGCTCGCCACCAAGTGCGGCATGTGGTGGGAGGACAAACGCGGGTCGTTCCATTTCGCGTTTGACGGCCACGAGACCTACATCAGCCTTCGGCCGGACACGCTGGCCGTGGAGATCGAGAACAGCCTGCGCCGCCTGGGCACGGACCACATTGACCTCTACCAGCCGCACTGGCCCTCGAAAGAGCCGGACCTGACGCCCATCGAGGACACGATGGCCTTCCTCCTGAAACTGAAGGACCAGGGAAAGATCCGCGCCATCGGCGTGTCCAACGTCAGTGTGGAGCAGCTCGCGCGGCACCGGGCCTGCGGCCCCGTCGCGTCCGACCAGTTCCGCTACAGCCTGCTGTTCCGCGCGCCGGAGGCGGACATCCTGCCCTACTGCGCGGAAAACAACGTCGGCACCCTCACCTACATGTCCCTGGAGCAGGGCCTGCTCACGGGCAAGGTCGGCATGGACCGCGTCTTCGACCCGAACGAGTTCCGCAACAACGAGGCGTGGAACCCGTGGTTCAAGCTGTCCAACCGCCCGAAGGTGCTGGCCATGCTCGACGGCTGGAAGGACCTCACGGAGAAATACGCCTGCTCCCTGGCGCAGTTGATCCTCGCCTGGACCGCCGCCCAGCCCGGCGTGTCGCACGTGCTCTGCGGCGCGCGCACGGAGGCTCAGGCCGTGCAGAACGCCGCCGCGGGCGCCCTGACGCTCGATCCGGCGGACGTCGCCCGCATCCGCGCCGACGCCGTCGCCCTCGGGGACCCCGAATGACCCGCCCCGCCCCGTCCGGGCGGAAGGTGCGCCTGATCGCCGCCGCGCTGGCCCTGCTGCTGGCGGGCGGGGGAATGTCCCGCGCCGCCGCGGACCGCGCGCCGGGGGTGGATTTCGAGGCCGTGTGCCTCGCCGTGGACGACCTCCAGAAGACCCACGGGGAGAAGTATGCCGTGACGGCGGAGGACCGCGCGGAATTGGAACGCGCCCGCGCGGAGGCCCCCGCCCTGAGGGAGAAGGCCGCCTCGGGGAACAAGAGGGCCGCCGAACGGCTGGCCCGGTGGGAGGCCCTGGCGCGGCGCGCCCTGCTGGCCAACCCGCTGCTGGACTTCGACACCCTTCTGCTGATCCGGCGTTCGCACAGACAGCTCGGCCTGCCGCAGAACTGGGAGAGCAACTCCTCGCTGCCCATGTCCGGATTCGACAACGAGCTGATGCTCCTGTCGCCGCTCGACGACGGCACCCTCGCGCCGCTGTACCGCCCGGAAAAGGACGTGTTTGTCGGCGACGTGGACCTGCACTTCGACGCCGACCGCATGCTCTTCTCCATGCCGGGGGCCAACGGCCGCTGGCAGATCCACGAGATGGCCCTCGCGGACCGGACGCCGCGCGAGCTGGCGCTGGTCACGGAGCCGGACGTGGACAACTACGACGCGTGCTACCTGCCCGACGGCGCGCTCCTCTTCACGTCCACCGCGCCCTTCGTCGGCGTGCCCTGCGTCACCGGGTCGTCCCATGTGTCCAACATCTACCGGTACGACCCGCCGACGGGCGCGATCCGGCGGCTGACCTTCGAGCAGGACCACGACTGGTGCCCGACGCTGCTCAACAACGGCCGGGTGCTCTACCTGCGCTGGGAATACTCGGACATCCCCCACTTCGTGTCGCGCATCCTGTTCCACATGAACCCCGACGGCACCGGGCAGATGGAGTACTACGGCAGCAACTCCTACTGGCCCAACGCCATGTTCTACGCGCGGCCCGTGCCGGGCCACCCCACCATGGTCGCGGCCATTGTCGGCGGGCACCACGACGTGCCGCGCATGGGCGAGCTGGTGCTGTTCGACCCCGCCAAGGAGCGCTTCGAGGCCGACGGCGTGGTCCAGCGCATCCCCGGACGCGGGAAGAAGGTGGAGCCCGTGATTCTGGACGGGCTGGTCGGCGCGTCCTGGCCGAAGTTTCTGCACCCGTATCCCCTGAGCGACAAGTATTTCATCGTCGCCGCCAAGCCGCGCCCCGCGTCGCTGTGGGGGGTGTACCTTGTGGACGTGTTTGACAACATGACGCTGCTCAAGGAGCTGCGGGGCAACGCCCTGCTGGAGCCGCTGCCCCTGCGCGCGACGCCGAAGCCGCCGGTGGTGCCGGACCGGGTGGACCCCGCGCGCGATGACGCGGTGGTGTACATGAGCGACGTGTACACCGGGCCGGGGCTGAAGGGCGTGCCGCGCGGCACGGTCAAGCAGCTCCGCCTCTTCACCTACCACTTCGCGTACCACGGCGTCGGCGGGCAGATCAACCGCGTCGGGCTCGACGGGCCGTGGGATATCAAGCGGGTCATGGGCACCGTGCCCGTGGAGCCCGACGGCTCCGCGTACTTCCGCGTGCCCGCAAACACGCCGGTGTCGGTGCAGCCGCTGGACGAGAAGGGGCAGGCCCTCCAGCTCATGCGGAGCTGGATGACCGCCATGCCCGGCGAGACCCTCTCCTGCGTGGGCTGCCACGAGAAGCAGAACACCGCGCCGCCGGCCATTTCCACGCTGGCCGCGCGCCGCGCGCCGTCGGACATCGCGCCGTGGCACGGCCCCGAGCGGGGCTTCTCCTTCCGCCGTGAAGTGCAGCCCGTGCTCGACCGCCACTGCACCGGGTGCCACGACGGGTCCGAGGACGACAAGCCCGACTTCACCGACCGGCCGGACGTGCACACGACGGCCAACGAGCCCGCCTACAACAACGGGTCGCATTTCCCGCCGTCGTACCTCGCCCTGCGGCGTTATGTGCGCGGTCCGTCCATGGAAAGCGACATGCACCTGCTCACGCCGCTGGACTACCACGCGGGCACGACCGAGCTGGTGCGGCACCTGCGCGCGGGGCACCAGGATGTCGTGCTGGACGCCGAGTCCTGGGACCGCATCATTACCTGGATAGACCTCGGCACGCCCGCCCACGGCACCTGGGGCGAGATCGTCGGCGTGGACAAGGTGGCGAACCAGCGGGAACGCCGCATGGCCCTGGCGGCGAAATACGCGCCGAGCACCGCTTCCATTGACCCGGAAGACGCGACACCCGTGCCCGCGTTCCAGAAGGAGCCGGCGGACGTGCCTCCCGAGACGCCGCCGCCCGCCGGAGAGGCCGCCGCGCCGCCCCCGCTGTCGCTGGAGGCAGCCCCCGCGCCCGGCACCACACGCACCGTGGACCTGGGCGCCGGCGTGACGCTGCGGCTGGTGCTGGTGCCCGCGGGCACCGTGCGCATGGGCGCGGAAGGCGACGGGCTGGGGCTTGCCGACGAGGCGCCGGTGTGCGAAGTCACCTTGAACGATTCCTTCTGGATGGGGACAACCGAGGTCACCAACGCGCAGTACGCGCGTTTCGACCCCTCCCATGACAGCCGTCTCGAAAGCGGCGACTTCCTCCAGTTCAGCGTGGAGGAGCGCGGCTACCCCGTCAACGGGCCGGAGCAGCCGGTCGTCCGCGTGTCCTGGAATGAGGCGGCGGCCTTCTGCGCGTGGCTCGCCGAGACCACCGGCGAGCCCTTCACCCTGCCCGACGAGGCGCAGTGGGAGCATGCCTGCCGCGCGGGCACGGAGACGCCCCTGTGGTACGGTGGTGTCCGCGACGACTTCGCCGGGAAGGCCAACCTCGCCGACGCGGCACTGGCCCGGGTCAACACCTATGAGCCGTGGAAACTGCCCTCCGGCGCGATCCACCCGTGGCGGCCCGCCGTGGACACGGTGGACGACGGCCACCGGGTCACCGCGCCGGTCGGCGGCTTTGCCGCGAACCCCTGGGGGCTTCATGACATGCACGGCAACGCCGCCGAGTGGACCCGCAGCCTCTGGCGCGCCTATCCCTGGCGCGACGACGGGCGCAACGCCCTGGACGCCGACGGCCCGCGCGTCGCGCGCGGCGGGTCGTTCTATGACCGCCCGAAACACGCCCGCAGCGCCGCGCGGCGGCAGTATCCGCCCTGGCAGAAGGTGTTCGACGTGGGTTTCCGCGTTGCCTGCCCCGTGACGGCGCAGGCCGTCCCCCGCTGAAGGCGGATGGACTCCTTTCTGAACATCTTCTTCCTCGTGTTCCACACGGTCTTCATCCTGTTCGTGCTGTTCGGGTGGGTCTGGCCCAAGGCGCGGAGGGTCCATCTCGCGGCAATCGCGCTGACGGCGCTTTCGTGGTTTGGATTTGGTTTCACCCGCGGCTTCGGCTACTGCTTCTGCACCGACTGGCACTGGAACGTGCGTTACCGCCTCGGCTACCCGGACATGCCGCGCTCGTACATCACCTTCCTGATAAAGACGCTCACGGGCTGGGACCTCAACGACAATCTGGTGGACGCGGTGACGGTGGCGGCCTTCCTCGGCGTGTCCGCGCTGGCGGTCTGGCTGGCCGTCTCAGGGCGAGACAAGGAAACCCCCGGCGGTTCGTGACCGCCGGGGGTGTCTTTCGGAATCACCCGGCCTTTCGCGTCACTTGTTGACGTTTTCCTCCGCAATGTCGCGCATGATGCCGGTCTTGGTCAGCTCCAGTTTTCCCCAGGAACCGTCAATCAGGCGCGGCTGGGTGAACTGGGTGTTGCACCACTGGCATTTTCCGCTGCCGTCCTTTGCGGCGGCGGCGACATTCAGATAGCGGGAGGCCCCGCCGTCCTCGATCCACCAGTCCTTGTCCACAATGACAACGCGCAGGATGTTCGTCCACCCGGCGTTCTCCAGCAGCGCGCGCATCTGCGCCTCAAGCTGCTTGTTCACCATGCCCGCCGGGGGCATCGTGGCGGAGGCGTCATGGGCGGCTTTCACTTTCTCATGGAGGTCCGCGTAGAAGCTGAAATCCGCGCCCTCAATGACCAGTTCCCCCACGGCGGGATGGTCGCCGTAGTTTCGGACGTAGAACTTCACCGTGTGCTTTCCGGGGGCAAGCCGGGAAAGGTCGTAGGTGAAGGCGATCGGGCCGATTTTCCGGTTGCCCTTGCCCTCGCCGAAGAGCATGTCCGGATCCTTGTAGGAGGTCATTTTCGCCGGATCGGGCGCGATCTCCAGAACGAGGCTGTCCGCGTCAATGTACTGCGGCTTTTTCAGGGTGATGTACTGGTAGTCGTCGTTGTCGCCCGCGGTCATGCCGACCATGACGCCGAGCTCGGTCTTGTCCCCGGCCCCGTACAGGTCGCGCCAGCTCTTGCCCGGCAGGATCAGCCCGTAGATGTGGTCGCCCGCCTGGAATTCGGTGGTGAGGCCCGCCGGACTGGCGGGGTCAATCGGCGATTTCGAGAAGACGATTTTTCCTTCGCCGACCTTGCCCTTCTCCGCCTCCTCCCGGAGCCGGGCGTTCTCCGCCTGGCGCGCCTCCATGTCGGAGGCGTTCTTCTCCTGGCGCGCCGTTTCCTGCGCCGCCTCCTCCGCCTGCGCCGCGCCCCGCGCGTCCTTTTCCTGCTGCGTCGCCGCATTCATGGAGCCCTGGAACGCCGCGATTTTCGGCTCCAGCGCTGAAATGCGGTCAAGGCGCGAGACAAACTCGGGGTGGTCCGCCCCCATCTTCGATCCGTAGCGGCGCTGGGCGGTTTCCATGCCCTCCTTCGCCTCGGCCACCCGGGCGGCGGCCTCCTTGGCGCGGTAGTCGTTGTCGTAGTTCGCGCCCTCGGCCCCCATCACCTTCTCAGCCTTGTCCAGGTTCTGGTCCACCTTCTTGAACACCTCCACCGCGCCCGAGGGGACCGTCGCGCCGGAGGACGGCTGCACGGCCGCCTCCACCGCGCCCTTGGCCTTGTCCAGCGCGCCGCCCAGGTTTAACTGCGCCCGGGCGTCCGGCGTCGCGGCGGCCAGCGACAAAAGGGTGACAGCAAGCAGCGCTTTCAAAAACACACGGCACATGTCTCTTCTCCTCTTATTTGCTTTGCCTTGCGGCGAAACCGGCGGTTGCCTCGCGGACCTCCCGCGACAACCGCCCAACCGGACCCATGATAAACCCCTGATCCCCGCATGTCCAGAGAAACGACAGGGCAATCGCACTAAAAGGCCTCTCGAGAAACGCTTCGATTGGCATGAACGCTCCTCGGACACGTGATTTGGTGTTTGTTGTCCCAACGGGACATCCGCATATTGTCCAAGCAGGCCGCCGCCCATTCCCGCAGCCCCGGGTCCGCGCGGCGCGCAGCGCCTTGGAGTGCGGTAGCTTGCTGCCGCCTTTCTTCGCGTGGGCTTGCCCGCGCGCGGGCACACCGAAAACGACTGGGTCGGCGCGGTCCCCCCGCAGCAATTTCGGCTGCCCCGTTGGGGCATGATGGTTCTGCGCCGGCAACCCAGGACAGGCCTGGCCCTTCGGGCGGCGGCCTGGCCTGGGCTATATTCGGCAACGCTTTCAGCGTTGAAGAGGCCGGATAAAGGGCGATTGCCGTACTTCACCCAGAAAGCACCCACGGATTTTAGTGCGATTGCCCTGAGAGAAACAATCCGGCGTTTTCATGGGAACCTGTCCGCAAACGGCACCGGCGGGCCTCCGGCATCAGGCGGTCCATCGTCCGCGGGATGGCCCGCGAACCCTGCGCGCTTTCATGCCGCATTGATGGGGTCAGGCGCGGCGGCAGAACAGGGCGGTGGAATGCGCGTCACCGCCTCGGTTACCCTGACGCCCACAGGCTGGGACCGCACGATGACCTGGAAAACCCGGTGACGGCGGCGGCTTTCCCCGGCGGACTGACCAAAACGGAAAGGGGCTTGCTTCATGAAACGGTGCATTGCGGTGCTTCTGGTTCTCGCGGGTATGGGCGCGGCGGCGGAGGAATCGGCCCTCAGAACCGTCCAATACCACGGCATCCGGCGCGACGATCCCGGCGGGACGGTCGGCCTGCGGAATCCCGAGCGGGGCTGGCGGACGGAGGCGGTGTTCGCCGAGCCGGACGGGGCGTCGTTCTACCGGCTGGCGGCGCACCTGCGGGGCCGCCTGCCGGAGGCCTACTCGGACGCGACCTGGCTGCTCGACGCGCAGCATTACGAGCCCTTCGGCCTCACGCTCGCCCAGATGTACTGCTACCTCGACGGGTTTCAGGAGGGGGCCATTTCCCCGGAGAAACTGGACGCCGTCCAGCGGGGCTTTGACGGCCTGCGCGCGGCGGGGCTGAAGGCGGTGCTGCGCTTCGCCTACGAGAAGAGCATGGAGGAGAAGGAGGGGCCGACCCTTGAGATCATCCTGGGGCATCTGGACCAGCTCGCCCCGCTCATCCGGAAAAACGCGGATGTCATCTTCGTGCTTCAGGCGGGCTTTGTCGGGGCGTGGGGGGAATGGCACAGTTCCGCGCGCGGGCTGGAGAAGGACCACGCGAACCTCGCGGCCATCGTGGGGAAACTCCTGGAAGTCCTTCCGGCGGACCGGATGACCCAGGTGCGGGTGCCCAAGTACAAACGGTGGGCGCTCGGCGAAAACACGCCGGCACTGGACGCGGCGGGCGGCTTCGGCGGAACGCCGCCCGCCCGCATCGGTTTCCACAACGACGGCTTCCTCGCGGGCACGACCTGCGGCGGGACGTGGACCGAGCCGCCGCATTTCTCGAATCCCGGCAACCCGGAGTTCGACTATATGACGGCGGAGAGCCCGTATCTCGCCGTGGATGGCGAGCTGTTCTGGAACGACAT
Source organism: Candidatus Hydrogenedentota bacterium (assembly GCA_033813475.1). Lineage (GTDB taxonomy): Bacteria > Hydrogenedentota > Hydrogenedentia > Hydrogenedentales > CAITNO01 > JAAYBR01. The sequence goes on along the minus strand of JAPXRP010000035.1, from coordinate 6,890 downwards.
TGACGGGCGGGTGGACGGGTTCCGGGCGGCGGAGCGGATGCGCCTGCACCACTACTCCAGTTTCAGCATCGCGCACAGCTACTCCGGCATGGAGGGCGCGCTCCTCGGGATAGACACCTGGATGACAACGCCCATGGACCCGGCCCGCGCGGCGGAGGCGAAACTGCCCGTGTCGGACGGCTACTTCGAGGACGCGGAGGGCCGGCCCGCTGTCCGGACGCAGTTCGAGTACCTCCGCGACCACCTGGGCTACCGGATCGAGCTGCGGGAGGCCTCGTGGCCGGAGACCGCGCGCGCCGGCGCGCCGCTGGCGTTTTCCCTGTCGCTCGTCAACCGCGGGTTCAGCACCCTCATCAACCCGCGTCCGGTGTTTCTGGCGCTGATCAACGCGCAGAACCGGGTCGCGTGGACGCATCCCCTGGACGCCGACCCCCGCACCTGGCAGCCCTTCGCCCCCGGCGACCCGGACTGCGCACCGCTCACCCACACGGCAAAGGGGGAGGCGGTCCTGCCGCCGGACCTCGCGCCGGGGGCGTACCTCGTGGGATTGTGGATGCCGGACGCGGCGGAAACCCTGCAGGAGGACGCCCGCTACGCCGTCCGTGCGGCCAACCGCGACGTTCCCTGGTGGGCTCCCGGCGGCCGCCACGGCGTCAACATTTTGGGCACGGTGACTGTGCTGCCGTGAGCCCCGGGGCCGCGCCCGGATTTGCACGCGGCGGGGAAATCTGGTATCATAAAGGCACAGTGGCGGTGTAGCTCAGCTGGTTAGAGCAGTGGAATCATAATCCACGTGTCCGCGGTTCGAATCCGTGCACCGCTACCAGAAATAATCCGTTGACGCGCAAGGCCTTACATGGTTTTGCGCGTCTTCTTTTTCCCGCCTTTGTTCTACTCCCAGTAGCCAATAATGCCCAAGAATCGCGCCACAACGCGAAAGGGAAAAGGCATGTTGACTCTATTCAGGCGGGGCGGGGCGTGGTGGTTTCGTCTGCGGCTTTCAAGCGGCCTCGACATGCGCCGCAGTACCGGGGAAGGGGACAAGGGGCGGGCGGAGCTTGCGGCCTTGCGCATTGTCGCGGGGCTGGAACAGGACGGCCTCCGGCCCGTGAAACGTCCCGGCGTGACTCTCTCCCAATTGGAGGCAAGGCACGCGGAATGGACGGCAACGCGCCACACCCCGGCCAGTATCAGGCGGACGGCGTTTTCCTTCCTCGCCTTGTCCCGGTTCATGGGGGCGGACACCATACCAGACGCGGGAGACGCGGAACGGTTCATACAGGCGCGGGCGAGAGACGCCAGCGCGGGGACCGCGAATGTGGACTTGCGCACCCTGCGGGCCGCGTTCAATGTGGCGGTATCCTGCGGCTGGATAGCGGAGAATCCTTTCCAGAAGGTAAAGGCAATCCGAGTCCCCAAGACAGAGCGCGCAACGCTTGACGCCGGGGGCCTCCGTGCGGTTCTGGACATGGCGCGGGACATGGGCGGGGACACGGACCTTGCGGTCCACCTCGCGGGCCTTGCGGGCCTGCGGGCCGGGGAAGTGGCGGCGGCGTCCTGGGATTGGTTCGACTTCACCGCCGGGACAATAACCGTCCGTTGTGATTCCCGGTTCACCCCAAAAGGCAAGCGGTCGCGGACGGTCCCGCTACACCCGGAGCTTGTCGCCTGTCTCCTGCGGCATAGGCGCGACTTGGGCCGCGTGCTACGGGCGGAGTCCGTCCCCCGGAAGCCTTGGAAGCTCATACAGGACACCCTCGCGCCCGGTGTGTGCTTTCACGGCCTGCGGCATTCCTGCGCGTCCCTATGGGCGGCAAACGGCGTCCCGCCTTTCCTGATACAGGCATGGCTTGGGCATTCGTCTATCAGCACAACGGAGGGATATGTGCATTGCGCGGCGATTGTTGACCCGCGTTTCAGTTTCGGATTGCCGGAAGCTCCGGCGCAACGCGAAAGGGCATGACATGGAAGGAACAGGGATTCCGAAAGACTTGCAAGAGTACGCGGCACAGTTCGGCGGACGGGTCGTTTTTTGCACGGCCCCAACATTCCCCCCGGAAGCCCCGGCAACGGCCCCGGACGGCCCCACAGTCGCGGAGGCGAAACGACAGCTTGAACAGGCCGCGCAATCCCTCACGGGCGACATGCGCGCCACATGGGAAGGAATGGGCACGACAGACCGCAATGAAATGGTGATCGAGGTACAGCGCGGGAAAGACGCGGCGGAGGTTGTCCGCGCGTGGTGTGTGATAGAATAGCTTCCCCCGCAGGCAGGCCCCCACTTGCACGCGGGAAAGGGCGCGGAGTTCGTCAGCTGTCTCCGCGCCCTTCTTCTGTTTGGAGGTACTCACACCACACCCGGGCACCGTTTGGCCCGTGGCGGGCCTGTACGGCGTTCACAGCGGGCAATGGTGGCGACCGCCGTGCTGCCTATGCTGGAGGAACAGGCGAGGGAACGCAAACTGGAAGGCGCGAAGAAGGGCGCGGCGATTACCAACGCAGGCGGAAAGCGGGGGTGCGCAAATTTGCGCACCCCCGAAGAGCCGCACCAATCCCGCACGGACGCGGCGACAATGTTGAACGTCTCCCCGCGCTCAGTCCAGACCGCCAAGAAGGTGCAACAGGCCGCGCCCTACTTGCGCCTGATGCTGGGCGTCGCCATTTCTCGCGGTTCTGGCCTGACGCCGTGCGCCTCCAAGTATCCAATGGTGGTATCCGTCCGCCTAGTCCGCGCGGGGTTGTGTCGCGTTACCTTTACGCGCCGTTCCGGTTCCGGTGGCGGCACGGGTAGCAGGGCCTCGGCGTTGAACGTCCGGGAGCATGACATGCACCGCCGAAAGCCTACCTTGTCAGGGAGGGCGGCACTGTGCCATGATTGGCAATGCGGGCACTTGCGCCGCGGGGCCAGCTTGACACCCTCGGCGGTGACGGACTCGGAAGTTTTCAGCATGGGATTACCCCTTGTAAAGTGCGCCTTACACAATGGCGGCGCGGTTATCATGGCGTTATGTATACCGTAATGTCTTTTTGTGTCGGTATACAAAATGTTTGCGTAGTTGGCAGGGAGACCCTCTCAGACACCCCCCCCCTGGGAAGGACCCGCCATTTTTTCCCAGTGCCCCACAGCGTGCCATATAGGCCCATGACGGGCATTTAGTAGCGTTAGGCTGCCTGCATACGTCCTGCATGTTATCGCGTCTCTCGGGGCTTCCACGGCGTTCTCCTTTTGCCCGGTGCGGGGTTGGACCGCAGCCGGGGGAGAGGCATAACAGGCCACTCCAGACGAAGGAGATCGAAAGCAAAATCAGTTGATGGGCACCGCCGCGCCTCGCAGGCGGAGCACCACCTCATGCAGTAGCGGCGCAGAACCGGGGAGAGACACGCGGGACACGCGGCACCGTGCAACCAGGTCTACGGCGTGATCGGGCAGAAGCTCGGCCAGCGCGCGGTATTCACTTTCAGCGGCAGCGGTGCGCGGTGAACCGAGTTCCTCCGCGCCGATGGAGGCGGCGCGCTGTAGCAGGTCCACAGCCTCGGCGACAAGCTCCCTGCGGGCACCCTCAGCGGCAAGCGCGGCGCGGTGGTCTTCGGTCTGCGCGTCACGGAATGGACTCCCGGGACGGTGGGCACCTTCGGCCAGGTCGCGGAGCACGGCGCGCAGGTCCGCCTCCAGGAGTTCCACGGCCAGCGCGCGGGACTGTTTGTCAGCACAGGCGGCCTCCCATGCGGAGCGCGGTGTCCCGGTGTCCTTCGCGTTCTGGCGGAGCGCGGTCTGGTAATCACTCCATAAGGCGGATGCAGTCGTATCAGCTTCGGCCAGCAGCCGCCGCGCCTCTTTCAGGCGGTCGGCGACGTGGTGGACGGCTTCGGGCATGTGGCGGTCAATTGTCGGGTTTTTGGTTTTGGTCATTGTGTAGTTCCTTTCAGTGATGCAGTTTCAGAGACGGTAAAAAATCTTGTTTTCGGCCTCCAAAAGCTGGGCGGCGGACATTCGCGGCCTGTACGGCGACCCATGCAGTCCGCAATACGGCAGCAATTGGAGGAAACGCCGGGTCTCCTCTTCGGGGGTCAATTCCCCGTCAAGGTCTAGGCCGAACACGCCGGAGGGTGGCGGGGTCGGCTTGCCAATGGGGCGCGGTCGCGGCGGGTCATTCGGTCCCGCAGGATGCGCGGCAAAGTGGGGGTTTTCATGTGTCATTGTGGTTTCCTTTCACGTTTTGCCCGTTATGACCTATTACAGGCCCGTCAGGCGTTTTTAGGGTTTCAGCGGATACAGACAAGGCCGGGGAGGTGATCGCGCCTCCTGCGGCCTGTACGGCGGTTTCTTTTTCCACGCGGCGCGCTACTTCGGCGCGGAGCTGGGCGACAACGGCCCGGACTTCATGGAACGGACGGCCAGCGGCTTCCATGCGGGCGACTTCGGCCCGGAGGGCGGCTTCCCGTGGTGTCATACCCGCACCTCCAAGACGCGCGCGGACGGACACGCGGCCAGCACTTCGGGGAGGGCGACCGGGACGGAGACGGTGGTGTAGCTCTCGTTTCGCGCAAGACGGACCCCGAAGTGATCCGCCCATTGCAAGCCGTGTTTCCGCCATGCTCCGGCCAGCTCGTGGCCATTGACAGACAGGCATTTCCCCGGGACGGGGAGGAGGTACAGGAACACGCGGGCGGGGCGGTCCTGAATCCACCCCGGCCAGACACGGCGCGGGCCGATGTGCGCAAGCTCTACCAGAACGTCTGACAGCCGTTTCCTGTACGGTCTGATTTTTAGCTGGCACGGGACAAGACGCGGTTCCCCGGTGACGGCCAGCCAGTAGTCTACCCCGTCTTTATCCTCCCTCAATGTGGCGGGCTTGTACTCCATGAATCCCGGGACCGTTTGCCGGAACAGGCGGTCCAGTTGACACGGCCCAAGAGTTCCGGCCCGAAGCTGGGAACCGAAGTCATGGACGGCCCGACAGCCGGACGCCTCCGGCGTCCCGGCGGCGGGGCCTGCCTCCATGTCTTGGGCCGACGGGCGAGACGCTGAAAGCGTTCGTCCGTCCGGCCCTCTTCCGTTTCCGGAACGGTGCGCCACCTCTTGCGCACCTTCCGGAACAGGGGGGTTCTTAGGGGGGATTTCTCCCTCTCTCACGTCGTATGCGGTTGCGGTTTCTTTAAGGGCCGCGTACGCCGTTCCGTCTGTTTTGTTATACACAAAGGGGTCAGAATGGGCATTCATTGTCCGCCACCTCCCCCATGCTCTGGAATGTTCCAGCGGGCACAATCGCCTCATAGGCCCTTCCCCCGCCCTCCGGTGTCCGCTGTTCCCTGCTGACAAGGCGGTGAGCTTCGGCGGTTTTGAGAGCTTCCAGCGCGTGCGCGGGTGTCCAGTCCAAAGCGTCTGTCAGTTCCCGGCCAGCGTTGCGCTGGTTTCGGATACCCGATTCCGTGACGGCGGCGCGGGGGTTGTCGCGTAGCCACTGGACAAGCTCATGCGCGGCCTGTTCGGCGTTGCGGCGGGTGTCCACCTCAACAAGCGCGCCGTGCTCCGTCCTTTCCAGCGCGACATGCGCACCGGGTCCGTAGCTGTTTTTCACGATTCCCAGGAACAGGCCTTTTCTGTCCTCACGGGCCAGAAGGGCTACCCAACGAGACCGACATGTCAGAGCACTTCCACCACGCGCGGCGTGCTGGTCGGCACGGCCTCCGGCTGCGGCACTAAGTTTGTTGACGTGGTGGCTCGCTATCACAGCGCACCCGGTAGACTCGGCCAGACGCGCCAGCTCTTGGGCTATGGCGTTCATGCTCCCGTTGTCGTTTTCCTGAATCTCCATAATGGACGCCAGCGGGTCAAGAAAAAGCACGTCCGGTTTATTCTGGCGCACCCATTGCCGGAGCTTTTCGTATGCCGCAGTCTGTACGACGGACCCGTTTTCCGACAGGGTGAACAGGGTTCCCGTGTCATTGAATACGGCAAGACGGCCCTCATTGAACGCCTCGCGGAGAGCGTTCTGCGGAACGTGAGAGTATGCGCACAAGGTAAGCAATCGCTTGCGGACAATCTCGCGCGAATCTTCGGCGGCGACAACGGCGACGCGCAACGGACGGGCGGGTGTGAAGCTCGGCCAGACGGTGAAACCCGTTGCACTGGACACGGCCAGCGTTAGAACGCAATGAGACTTCCCGAGGCCGCTATCCCCCAAGAGCACGCCGAACGTTCCCGGCGGGGGTCCGTTCTGGAAAAGAGGTTCCGGGGGTTCCGGTGCGCCGAGAATGTCAGACGGCACAAGGCCCTCGTCTGCGGACCCGGTGGCGAGTTCCGACAGGCGCGCGGCCAGTGCGGCGGCGGCGGCGGTGTCTCCATTCCGTAGACACGCAGCGGCCAGCTCGGCGGTATGTACGCCTTCACGACTGCGGGCGGCGGCGGCAACGTCCCGCGCGTATGCGGGCGCATGGCATGAGGTCGGCGCGGAATCTGTCAGGGCGGACACCTGCTCGGCATTTGGGGCCAGCGGTCCCCAATGCGCCCGGAGGTACTCCGTCACCGTGGCGACGTCAACGGGCTTCCCGGCGTCCGCAAGCTCGCAGATCGCGCGCCAGACTTCGGCATGTGCGCCGATAGCAAACGGGTCCGCTACGGACTCCAAGACGGGGCGGGCCAGCGGTAGCGCGCGGTCAGCGCGGAGGAGGATTGCCCCAAGGACGGCGCGCTCAGCCTCAACAGGCGGCTGGCTTTCGGCGGGGGCGAAACTGGCGCGGACAATCCGCGAAAAGTCCGCCTCTAAGCAGGACTTCCCCCAAGATTTTCGGGTAAAGGCTTCGCCTATGACGAGTCGTAGGCGAAGAGGTCCATCTGTCTGGGGGCGTTTCTCGGGCCCGGGGCCACAGGTTTTCCCGGATGTCTGGCG
>JAPXRP010000034.1:0-28681 GCA_033813475.1 Candidatus Hydrogenedentota bacterium | reverse complement strand
GACTCGTCCAGAGCGGCCTCAAACAGTTGCAGGGCCGCCGCGTCCAGCCCCTTTTCCCGCAGGTAGGAAAGGATGTCCGCCAGATACTCCGAAAGCCATTTTTCCGCGGCGTCCCCCGCGTCGGGGGTCTGCATCCGGTCCCGCAGGGACTGGCGGAGAAATACGCGGAAACGCCCGTCATTGAGCTGTCCATCGGGGGAAAAGTAGCCGCCCAACTCGGCATAGAGGGCAACGCTGCGTCCGCCGGACTTGATATAGACGATGTCTTTGGAGCGGTCCATGGAATGGAATCCTTGGGGTCTTCGCTGGGCGCTATAATGACTGACTGGTCAGTCATTATAGGACAGGTGCCCGAAAGATGCAAGTGTTTTTTGCTGAGGGCCAGGAACGGGCCTTTTCGACGACAGACGAGGCATTCGGAGGCATTCCGACAAGAGACTGCCACGTCGGCCGGGGCGGCCTCTTCGCAGTGACGGCGGTTTCGGCCGGGGCGGCCTCCTCGCAGCGACGGCGAGAGGCAACGCCATTGCGAAGGAACGGAGTGACTGACGCAATCTCGTTCCCGGTATGGCTCCGATTCTCAAGCTGTCTTCGCGGGCGATTGGGCGGGGGCGCGGGTTGTGCGGCGCGGGCGGTTCTTGTACACTGGGCCTTGGGACAACCATGAAGGGATCTCTGCCATGCGCGCCTTTTCCTGTTTTGGGGTGGTGTTTGTGCTTGCGGTTGCCGCGGTGTTTCCGGTTTTCGCCGGGGAGGTTGTGGCCGTGTCCGTGTCGCCGGAGGGTCCGGCGCTTCAGGAGGCCTTGGCGCAGGCGGGGCAGCTCCGTCAGACGGCGGGGACCGACTTGGTTTCCGTGGTGCTGTCCGGCGGGGACTATCTGCTGACGGCGCCGCTGAAGGCGGAGGCGTTGGGGAAGGAGGGGGCGCCGGTGGAGATCATCGCGAAGCCCGGCGAGACGCCGGTGATCCATGGCGGTGTGCGGGTGACGGGCTGGCGGGAGGAGGGGGGGCACTGGGTGGCGGATTTCCCGGCGGGGCTCCCGGCGGGGGCCGACCTGTCGGCATTGTGGGTGAACGGCCGCCGGGCCATGCCGGCGCGGACGCCGAACGCGGCGAACGAGGCGGGCGACTTTCCCGCAGACTCCGACTTCTTCTACACGGCGGGCCCGGTGATGGCGAAGACGGCGGACGGCAAGGAGGACAAGAGCGCCACGGCGTTCCAGTACGGCGAGGGGGACTTGCAGGCGTGGCCGGGGCTGGACGAGGCGGTGTTCGTCGTGTTCCACTCCTGGGAGACCTCCCAGCACCGGGTGGAGCGCCTGGACACGGAGAAGCGGGAGGTGCATTTCAAGAAGGCGGCGGCCTGGCCCTTCACCCGCTGGCTGCCGCAGCAGTGGTACTTCGTCGAGAACCTGATGGAGGGGCTCGACCAGCCCGGCGAGTGCGTGATTTCGTCCAAGACCGGCAAAATCCACTACCTGCCGCGTCCGGGCGAGGCTCTGGACACGGTGGACGCCTGGGTGCCTGTGGCGAAGCAATTGCTGGTGCTGGCGGACGGTGCGGGGCCCGTGGCGGATGTCACCCTGCGCGGCCTCCGGTTCGAGCACACGGGCTGGGGCGTGGGCCCGGAGGGCCACAGCGACAGCCAGGCGGCGTTCAGCGTTCCGGCGATGATTGACCTGCGCGGGGCGCGCAACTGGAAGATTCAGCAGTGCGCGCTGGCCCACGGCGGCACCTACGGCGTGTGGTTCGGGAAGGGCTCCGGCGGGAACCTGCTGGAGCAGAGCGAGATCACCGACATGGGCGCGGGCGGGGTGCGCATCGGCGAGGGGGCCAGCCCGGAGACCCCGGAGCAGGCGGCGGACGGCAACACCGTGGACAACTGCTTTATCCACGACCTGGGCCGGGTGTACCGGGGGGCGGTGGGCGTGTGGATCGGCCGCAGTTCCCATAACCGGATCACGCACAACGAAATCTGCGACGTGCGCTACACGGGGGTGTCCGTGGGCTGGAGCTGGGGCTACGCGCCCAGCTCGGCGAACCACAACCTCATTGAGAACAACCACATCCACCATATTGCCAAGGGCCAGCTCAGCGACACGGGCGGGGTGTACACCCTGGGCCTGTCGCCAGGCACCGCCATCCGGGGCAATTACATCCACGACGTGCTGTCGAACCCGAAGATTTCCGGGGGCTGGGGCCTCTACACCGACGAGGGCAGCACGGACATCGTGCTGGAGAACAACGTGGTGGTGAACACCGAGACCGGCGGGTTCCACCAGCACTACGGCAAGGAGAACCGGGTCCGGAATAACATTTTCGCCTTCTCGCACCGAGAGCAGCTCATCCGCTCCCGCGAGGAGGAGCATGTTTCCTTCTTCTTCGAGAACAACATTGTCTACTACGACAACGGAAAGCTGCTGGGCAGCACCTGGAAGAACGGCAACTTCCACATGTCCAACAACTGCTACTGGGACGCCTCGGGGAAGAAACCCGAATTCGCCGGCATGAGTCTTGAAGAGTGGCAGGCGGCGGGGCACGACGCGGGCTCCGTGGCGGCGGACCCGAAATTCAAGGATCCGGCCAACCGCGATTTCACGCTGGCGGACGATTCCCCGGTCCGCGACATGGGGTTCACGCCCCTGGACCCGTCCGAGGCGGGGCTTTATGGGCCCGCCGACTGGACGGAGCGCGCGAAGAAACAGCGGTAGCCCATGAGCGAAGACGCCGCAGTGTTTACCTTGTCCGGTGCGGACACGTTGTTTCGGGTGCGGGTGCAGCCGAAGGCCTCCCGCAACGCCCTGCTGGCGGGGGACGGCGGGCGGGTGCGGGTGGCGCTGACCGCGCCGCCGGTGGAGGGGGCGGCGAATGATGCCCTGGTCAAGTATGTGGCGGGGCTGCTGGGCATTCCCCGGCGCCGGGTCACGCTGGAAAGCGGCGCCCAGTCCCGGGAGAAGGTGCTGCGGCTTGCGGGGCTTTCCCCGGCCGAGGCCGGGCTGCTGCTGGGGATGGAACGGCCAAAGGACTGACGAGCACCGAAGGGAGGTGCCAAGTGGCCCGGTGCCGGGCCGGACGGGTATAATGGCCGGAAGTATGGGAAGGTTTCCAAAGTATGGGTTTAAAGAATAATGTGGAAGAAGCGGTTGCGGCCATCCGCAGCCGTTCCGGGCTGGTCCCGCAGGTGGGCATCATTCTGGGCACGGGCCTGGGTTCCCTGGCGGGCAAGATCACCGTGGAGACGGCCATCCCCTACGCCGACATCCCCCATTTTCCCGAGCCGACGGTGGACGGGCATGCGGGGGAGCTGATCCTCGGGCATCTGGCGGGCAAGGCCGTGGTGGCCCTGTCCGGGCGTTTCCACCGCTACGAGGGGTACTCCCTCCAGCAGGTGGCCTTCCCCGTGCGCGTGGCGCGGGCGCTGGGCGTGGAGACGCTGGTGGTGTCCAACGCGGCCGGGGGCATGAACCCGCAGTTCCAGGCGGGGGACCTCATGGTCATCACGGACCACATCAACCTGATGGGGGACAACCCCCTGATCGGCGAGAATGACGAGGCGCTGGGGCCCCGGTTTCCGGACATGTGCGAGCCCTACGCGAACGATTTGGTCGCCCTGGCGGAGACGGTGGCGCTGGAGAATGGAATCAAACTGAGCCGCGGCGTGTATCTTGCAGTGACGGGTCCCTGTCTGGAGACCCGCGCCGAATACCGGTTCATGCGCATGATCGGCGGGGACGCCGTGGGCATGAGCACGGTGCCCGAGGTGATCGTGGCGGTCCAGTCCGGGCTGCGGGTGTTGGGTTTCTCGGCCATCACGGACGAGTGCCTGCCAGACGCGCTCAAGCCCGCGGACATTGAGAAGATTATTGCCGTGGCGAACGCGGTGGAGCCCAAGCTCTCCGCGCTGGTCATGAAATGCCTGGAGCGGATGTAGCCGTCCGTCCAGAGCAAGGGTGTGTTTTTTGAGGAGAGGCGGGGTGTTCCCGCGTCGTTTTCAGGGGCGCATTTTTGGAGGATTCGGAATGGTAGTGAACGCGCTGCGTTTGGTCTTTGTCGTTGCAAGCGGCATCATGGGATACCTTTGGGCGGACTATTTTGTGGAGGCCGCCGTGCTGAAGGGGAATGGGGCCGTCAACGCCCTGCTCTGGAACGGGGTGGGCATTGGCGTCGGCGCCGCCGTGGCGCTGTCCGTGCTGCTTGCGGTCCGGTTCATCACCCAGGAAATCTACGAGCGCCTGGCCCCCGCCGTGGTGGCGGTCGTCATCGCGATTCTGCTGGGGTTCACGGTCTCGCAGTACATGCTCTACTGGTTCCCCAAGGCGGACACGACGCTGAAAGTGTTTGTGGCGGTGTCCGTCGTGCTCATGTTCGGCTATGTCGGCATCTATCTCGCCCTGAGCCGCGCGTCCAACTGGAGCTCCCTGGTCAAGGCCGTGCAGAAGCGGACCCTGCCCGCGGGCGGGGCCGGGTCGCTGAAACTGGTGGACACAAGCGTGCTCATTGACGGCCGCATTTCCGACATCTGCGGCAGCGGCTTCATCGAGGGGACGCTGCTGGTGCCTCGCTTTGTGCTCAAGGAGCTTCAGAACATCGCCGACTCCGCCGAGGTGCTGCGCCGGGCCAAGGGCCGCCGGGGCCTGGACATTCTCAAGGACCTCCAGGATCCCAAGTCCATGGTGGCCGTGGTGATCATTGAGGAGGACCCGGTGGACGTGCGCGAGGTGGACGGCAAGCTGGTGAAGCTGGCCAAGCAGCTCGGCGCCAAGGTGCTGACCAACGACTTCAACCTGAACAAGGTGGCCCAGATCGAGGGCGTTTCGGTGCTCAACATCAACGACCTGGCCAACGCGCTCAAGCCCGCCGTGCTTCCCGACGAGGCGATCGAGGTGAAGCTGATCAAGGAGGGCAAGGAGCCGAACCAGGGCGTGGGCTATCTCGACGACGGCACGATGATCGTCGTGGACGGCGGCCGCCACTACATGGGCAAGAACGTGGCGGCGGTCGTGACCAGCGTGCTGCAGACGGCCGCGGGCCGCATGATCTTCGCGCGCTACACCGGCGTCATCCAATGAAGTCGGCGCTCCTGATTCCGGCCGCGGGCATGGGCCTGCGGCTGGGATGGGACGGGCCGAAGGCCCTGGTGGACCTCGGGGGCGCGCCCATGCTGGCGGTGACCCTTTCTCGTTTTGCGGCGGCGGACCTCACGCCGCCCGCCGTGGTGACGGTGCCCCCCGGCCAGGCTGCGGATTTTGACCGGGCAGTGTCGGCCCTTTCCCCCTTTCCCTGCGCCTTCGTGGAGGGCGGGGCGGAGCGCCAGGACTCCGTGCTGGCGGGGCTGGAGGCCCTGCCGGACTTCACGGAACTGGTGGTGATCCACGACGCGGCCCGGCCGCTGGTTTCCCCGGAGATCGTGCAGGCGGTCATGGACGCCGCGCGCGGGCACGGCGCAGCCACGGCGGCGCTGCCCGTCACCGACACCATCCTTCAGGCGGATGCGGCGGCCTTTCTCTCCGACACGCCGGACCGCGCCCTGCTCTGGGCCTGCCAGACCCCGCAGGCGTTCCGGGTGGATGTCATCCTGGAGGCGCACCGGCGGGCGCGCCGCGAGGGCTGGCGGACGACCGACGACGCGACCCTCGCCCGGCGGGCGGGGCATCCCGTGAAACTGGTGCGGGGCGCGCAGGAAAACCTCAAAGTGACGACGCCGTTCGACCTGCGTCTGGCGCTGCGTCTTCGGCGGGAGGAAAAGGCATGATCCGCGTGGGTATTGGCTATGACCTGCACCGGCTGGAAGAGGGGGCGCCCCACCTGGTCCTGGGCGGGGTGCGCGTGCCGTTCACCAAGGGGGCGGTGGCCCATTCCGACGGCGACGTCGTCGTTCACGCACTCATTGACGCGATGCTCGGGGCGGCCGGGCTGGGCAACATCGGCCAGCGCTTTCCCGACACGGACCCCAACCTGCGGGGGATAGACAGCATGGCGCTGCTGGAGCGCACGGTGCGCCTGCTGCACAGCTCCGGTTTCACGGTGGTCAACGCGGACATGGTAATCGTGCTGGAGCAGCCGAAGCTGGCGCCCCACCTGGACACCATGCGCCAGCGGATCGCGGAATGCCTCAAGATCGAGCGGCACCGCGTCTCTGTCAAGCCGAAGACCAACGAGGGCGTCGGCCCCGAGGGCCGCGGCGAGGCCGTCAGCGCCCAGGCGGTCGTGCTGGTCCAGCAGCAGTAGCCGGCCTTTTCAGCCGTCCGTCTTCCAGGTGAAGCGCACGGTGGCCAGCCCGCCCGCGGGCACGGCGACCGGAACGGCCCCGTCCCGCACCGGCAGTTCCGCCCCGGGCTCCTCGTTCAGGTTGCACAGGAACGCCTTGTCCAGCGGGGCGGCGGTCCGGAACCCGTCCACCACATCCCCATTGGTGGGGTTCCAGAAACGGACCACGCCGCCGTTGCCGTCATCGGCGGGCTTCAGCGCGGTGATCACGGCGGTGCCGCCGGTTTGCTCCAGGAGCGACCGCCGTTCAGGGACCGACGGGGCCGCCGCGTGGGTGAAGACCCCCGCGGCGAGCAGGTCCGCCTGCCGCAGGGCGGCGCGCGGGTCAAAGGCCCCCTCGAAGGGGTAGAGGGCGTAGGAGAACTCCAGGCGGCCCTGCAACTGTCCGTCGGGCTCCTCCGGGCGCATGACGGTCTTGCGGAAACTCCGGAAGAGCGTCAGGGCGAGGCAGGCCTCGGGCGTTTCCAGCGCGGCATACTCATGCAGCCCGCCGCCCGACACGACGGCCAGGCCGCCGTCGGCGTCCTTCACGCCGAAGAACGAGGTGAAGGCCGTCTCCGGATTCACGCGCTCCTGCCAGCGGGCCGTCTCCGGGGGGATGGCGATGTCCCGCTCCACCACGGCGAAGGGGGTGTCGGCGAAGGAGGTGTCCGTCTCCATGAGGGTCGGAAAGAGCACCCGCAGCCGGTGGTCGCGGACCGTGTTGTCCACGACCGTCCGCACCTTGAGGACCGGGCAGTCCTTCTCCACGGAGATGAAGTCTGTGACGGAGAGCGGGGTTCTCCGGCCGGCGCGGGCGCCGGTGTGCTGGTCCATCTCGTCCGGAAGCAGGAGGGTGCGCTCCACCCGGAAGACCGTCCGGAGGGGTCCGTCCTCGTCCACGGCGGTCATCACCCGGGCGCCCGGCCCGCGGTACACAATGTCATTGAGGAGCGGTCCGCGCGTCCAGCCGTCGCCGCGCTCGCCGCAGTCCTCGTAGAGGAAGAGGTTGGGGAAGACCTCGCCGTCGGCCTTTCGTGTGAGCGCGCCGGTGCCGTCGGGGAACAGCTCAAAGGCGAGGTGCGCGTTTTCGGCGCGCAGGGGGCCGGTGAGGAGCGAGCCGAAGGTCCGCGTGGCCTCCGGGGTGGTCTCGATGCGGAACGCGGCGTGGCCGCAGGGCGGCAGGTCCAGCTCCGCGGCGACATGGTAGAGGTCGCCCATGACCGTCTGCTCGCGTCCGAGGGGGTCCAGCCGCCGGCACTCAATGTTCCGCTCCACGCGCACATGCTGGTAGGGGATGCGGGCCCCGTCGGCGGCCACGATGTCGAACTTGTTGTAGCGCTCGCCCCAGGCCAGGCCGTCGTGATAGGCGTTGCCCGTCTTCTCCGCGTAGTCCGCCGGGAAATAAAGGGTCAGGTCAAAGACGCCCCGGCGGGCGTAGGGCAGGGGGTTGTGCGCGGCGACGCGCGCCCAGTCGTCCGCCGCGGCGGAGGCCCCGCCGAGGCGGGCGCAGGCGCGCCGGATGATGCCGCCGGCCAGCAGGGCGGCCTGGTCAAAGCGGTAGTGCATGTCGCGGTGGACCTGGTCAATGCTGCACCCGCAGATGGAGTCGTGGGGATGGTTGCGGAGGAGGTACTGCCAGGCCTTGTCGAGGAACCCCGGCACGGGCCTTCCGCCGTCCAGCGTCTCCATCAGCAGCAGGGGCTCGGCCCACTTTTCCAGCAGGGCCTGGCCCAGGTCGTTTTTCCGCTTGAGGTCGCAGCGCGAGGAGAGGGTGTGGACGATGAGGTACTGCCCCACCCGCTTGTTGTCGCGCGCCGGTTCGCGCAGCTCCCCGCGCCGCTCGGGCAGCTCGTCGAGGTGCGCGGCCAGGGCGCGCCCATAGTCCTCCAGCGTTCCCCACTCGAAGGTGATCTCCGGGTGCCTCTCCCGCAGTGCGGCGAAAAGCCAGGGCATGTTGGGGTCGGGCCGCTGGTGGTCTATGGCGTCGAGCATGAGCACCAGCGGGACCGCCGAGCGGGCCGCCTCCTCCCCGAAGTAGGGGACGAAGTGGGCGTCCACGTCCTCGTCCCGGTTCCCCGCCTCCTTCACGGGGCGGCGCACGGCGAACTCGAAGGGGCTGTAGCTGCCCTTGTCGCAGAGCTTGTGGTAGGCCATCTTGCCGCCGTCGGGGCCGACCCAGGCGAAGTGGGCCGGAAAGGTCTCGTCCTGCGTGCCGCGCCAGCAGATGCCCGCGCTGAACCCGAACCCGCGCATGATCATGGGCAGGGCGGCGACATGGCCGAACTGGTCCGGCGTGTAGGCGAAGTCGAGGGGCTCCACGCCCAGTTCGCGGCAGACGCGCAGGCCGCGCGCCAGGTTGCGGATGAATGACTCGCCCGAGACAAGCCACTCGTCGGGGAGGTTGTACCAGGGCCCGGCGAGGAGGCGGCGTTCGCGGAGGAGGCGCAGCAGCTCCTCCCGCCGCTCGGGCCGGATTTCCAGATAGTCCTCCAGCACGACGGCCTGGCCGTCCAGATGGAAGCACCGGTACTCCGGGTCCTTTTCCATCAGGTCCATCAGCTCGTCCACCAGCTCCACCAGCCAGCGCCGGAACTCCTGGAAGGGTTCGTACCATTCCCGGTCCCAGTGGGTGCCCACGCAGTAATACGCCTTCATCGGTTTCCTTTCGCGGAGGGAAAAAGGGAAAAGGGGACCCGGCGGGCCCCCTTTTCCTGCTATCATACCCCGCGCGGGCCTTCGTTCCAAAACGGACGCCCCCCGGACGGCAGGCAGAACTTTGGCGGAGGACAACGGATGGACGGCTCCCGCAGGCGGGTGATCAACGCGACGGCGCCGGTGCGCATCTGCGACCTGGGCGGATGGACGGACACATGGTTCGCGGGGCACGGGACGGTCTTTAATCTGGGCGTGTACCCCTACGCGGAGGTGCAGTTGTATGTGTCGCGCACGGCCGACACGTCCGCGCCGCGGGTGGTCATTCACGCGGAGAATTTCGGGGACCGCTACGAGGTGCGGAGCGTGCCGCCGGAGTACGACAAGCACCCCCTGCTGGAGGCGTGCCTGGACATCATGGACCTTCCCCGCGACCTGTCCTTCGAGGTGAACCTGTACTCCAACGCGCCCGCGGGCTGCTCCACGGGCACCTCGGCGGCCGTGAGCGTCGCGCTGCTGGGGGCGCTGGACCTGCTGACGCCGGGGCGCATGACCCCCCACGAGGTGGCGGCCATGGCGCACCGGGTGGAGACCGAAAAACTCGGGCTCCAGTGCGGCATTCAGGACCAGTTGTGCTCGGCCTACGGCGGGGCCTGCTTCATCGAGATGCACGCCTACCCCCACGCGAGCGTGTCGCAGGTGCAGGTGTCCAACAGCGTCTGGTGGGAGCTGGAGCGGCGGCTGGCGCTGGTGTTTCTGGGCCGGTCCCACGCGTCCAGCGAGGTGCACGGCCGGGTCATCGCCGGGTTTGAGCGGGAAGACGCCGACACCTCGGCGCTGGCCCCCCTGCGGCAGGCGGCCCACGACGCCAAGAACGCGCTCTTTGCGGGGGATTTCGCCGCTTTCGGAAAGGCCATGCTCCTGAACACCGAGGCGCAGCGCGCGCTGCATCCCGCCCTGGTTTCGGCGGAGGCGGAGGCCGTTTTCGCGCTGGCCCGCGAGCACGGCGCCATCGGCTGGAAGGTGAACGGCGCGGGCGGGGAGGGCGGCTCCGTCACCCTGCTTTTCGGTCCCGAGAGCGAGAAGAAGCGGGCTTTCCGACGGGCGCTGCCCGCGCTGAACCCGGATTTCGCGCACATCCCCATCTACCTGTCCCGTTTTGGCCTGCGCCAATGGGAGAGCGCCTGAACGGTTCAGGGGGCGTCACAGTTGTTTTCTCCCCCCGGGAAGAGTATACTTTTAGCGGGTGTTAGGGAACCAGTGGAGACAAACGAGAAGTCCCGGCGGGAGACGTGTATTTCCCCGGCTGGAACCTTTTTGAGCGTAACAGGATAGAGTGGTTTGACAGGGCTTCGCGGAGCGCGTCTCAGGGGGCTTTGTCAGGAAACGGTGATGATCGCACCCTGTGTCCGCCTGTGTGGGGCGCGCCGCAGGGTGCTTGTGGACCCAATAAGCAAAGCTGGACAAGCGGAGGTTTGACGATGGACAAGAAGCGCGTGTGGACAATTCTGACCGTGGTGCTGTGCATGGTGATGGTGCTGGGCGTGGCGGGCTGCAAGAAGAACAAGCCGCCGCTGACGACGGACGTGACGCCGAGCACGACGAATGAGACGACCTCCGGCGACGGCCAGCCGGATGTGGATCTTGAGAGCCTGCTCTGGGAGAAGGGCAGCAAGTACGGCCTGCAGACCGTGCAGTTCGACTACGACAGCTCCTCGCTGCGCGCCGACGCCATGGACACCCTGCGCGGCAACGCCGAGAAGATCAAGCAGTTCCCGAACGCCTACATCCAGATCGCGGGCCACTGCGACGAGCGCGGCACCCAGGAATACAACCTGGCCCTCGGCGAGCGCCGCGCCCTTGCGGTCCGCAACTACCTCATCCAGCTCGGCGTCTCCGGCGACCGTCTCGTGACCATCAGCTACGGCAAGGAATTCCCGGCCGTCGCGGGGAACAACGAGGCCGCCTGGGCGCAGAACCGCCGCGCCGAGTTCAACAAGGCGAAGTAAGCGGACCCCCTGTCCGTTTCGTTGATCTTCGGAAAGACAACAGCAAGGGAACCGGGCCATGCGTTACACGCACATGACAGTGCTGGCGGCGGTCGCCGGGGCCGCGCTCCTGACGGGGTGCGAGACCACCGGCGGCCAGACCAAGACCACGATCTATGACATGCACCGCCGGGTGGTGAAGCTCGACAAGGATCTGGGCGAGTCCATCAACCAGCTCAACGCCACGTCGGCCACGCTCAACCAGCGCGTGGACGACATGGACGGGCAGACGCGGGAACTGCGGTCGCTCCTGGAGGAGAACCAGCGCAAGCTGGACGAGATCAAGGGCGACATGACGCGGCTCTTCCGGGCGATGAACCTGTCACAGGGAGGTCCTCATGACCCCACCAGGAACATTCAGCCCGGTCCTGTGGTGATCGAGCCGCCTGCGCAGACGCCGGGCGCCGCCCCTGCGCCGGGCGCGCTGCCCACGCCGTCCGCGCAGAACGAGCTGCTGGACTCCGCGCCGGTTCCGACCGGTGTCGGCGCCGCGGCGCCCGCCGCAGTTCCGGCCGCGCCCGCCGCGGTCGGCGACCCGAACGTGCTGTACAACCAGGCGCAGAACAGCTACAGCAGCGGGGACTACAAGACGGCGATGCAGCGGTTTGACGAGTTCCTGGGGCAGTTCCCGTCCAGCGAGAACGCGCACAACGCGCTCTTCTGGAAGGCCAAGTGCCAGCTGAACCTGGGCAGTTTCGCCGAATCGGTGCAGTCGTTCGAGGGCGTGCGGTCGAGGTTCCCCAACAGCACCAAGGTGCCTTTTGCCATGCACAACCAGGCGGTGGCGCATTCGCGCCTCGGCCAGACCGAGGAGGCGGTCCGGCTCATGCAGGCCGTGGTGGACCAGTTCCCCATGTCCCCTGTGGCGGAGCAGGCCAAGTCCGACCTGAAGCGGCTGAAGGGCGAGCAGTAGGCCCGGAACGTCCCGTAATTGACTCTTGGAACCGGCGCGGGGTACGATGCCCGCGCCGGTTTTTTCTCTGGGCGGGCCGGTTTTCCGGCCCCCGCAACCACACATCACCGAAGGAAGGACGCGCATGCGGCATTATCTGGGACTGGACGCCGGGGGCACCAAGACTTTCTGCCTGGCGGGCGACGAGACGGGGCGGGTGCTCGGTTTCGGGCGCGCGGGCACGGGGAATTATGAGGGCTTCGGCGTGGACCCGGCGCGCGCGGAGATCACCAAGGCGGTCAACGGCGCGCTGGAGACGGCGGGCCTGTCGCTGAAGGACATCGCGGGCGTGGGCATGGGCGTGGCCGGGGCGGACCTTCCGGACGACTATGTCATGCTCGACCGGGAGATTTTCGCGCCCCTCTTCGGGGACATCCCGAGGGTGTTCCGCAACGACAGCATGGGCGGCCTCCGCGGCGGCACGCGCGACCCCTTCGGCATCGTCATCGCCTGCGGCACGGGCTGCGTGTGCGCCGGCGTCAACCGCGCCGGGAAAGAGGGCCGGGTCGGCGGCATCAGCGAGGACTTCGGCGACGTGGTCAGCGGGTCCAGCATCGGGACCGAGGGGGTGAAGGCCGTCTTCCGGTACCGCGACGGCATCATCCCGAAGACGCTTCTCGCCGACAAGTTTCTGGAGCGCTCTGGCTGCGCCTCGCTCGACGACCTGTTCATGAAAATGTACACCCGCGAGCTGTGGTACGGGGACCTTGAGCCCATGGCGAAGCTCGTGTTCGACGCCGCCCACGAGGGCGACGCGGCGGCCTGCGACATCCTGGAGTGGGGCGGCAGCTACCTGGGCGACATGGTGAACGCCATGGCGCGCCAGCTCGACATGTGCCGCGACACCTTCGACGTGGTCATGACGGGCAGCGTCTTCAAGGGGGTTTCCCCCGTGCTCGCGGACGCCCTGCGCACTCGCGTCCACCGGGTGTGCCCCAACGCGCGGACTGTGCGCGCGGAGTTTGAGCCGGTCGTCGGCGCGCTGCTGCTGGGCGTAGAGCTGCACCAGCAGATGGACGGCGGCCGCTATGACGCGCTGAGCGCCTCCCTGGAGGAGGCCGAGCGCCGTTTCGGGGTCTGCTTCAAGCCGGAGTGAGCCAGATGCGCCTTCGCGCCGGACACATCGTCCTAGCCCTCGTCGTGCTGGTCACGGCCTTCGTGGTCGCGGTTACCACCCGCGTGCCCTCCGGGGACCCCGCCTCCGACGCGGGAGTGGACGCCACCCTGCCGCCGGCGGGCAGCGCCCCCGACGAGATGGCGGTGATTGACATTGACCGGGAGATGGACTTCGGGATCGTGTCCCGCACGGAGACCACCCACGGCACGCTGGCCGTGTGCAATCGGGGCAAGCGCCCCCTTGCGATCCGGGACATCCAGACGAGCTGCGCCTGCACCCGGGGCGAGCTGCCGCCGGGGAAGAACGTCATCCCCCCCGGTGAGTGCGCGGACGTGCGGGTGTCCATCTATCCCAACCGCATTTTCGGCTTCAAGTCCGTCAAGACCCTCACCTTCATGAGCAACGACCCGGCCAACCCCTCTGTCACCGTGACGGTCTCGGCCACCGTGGACCCCGAGTTTTCCCTGGACCCCGAAACCCTCGATTTCGGGACGGTGGAGAAGGGGACGGAAACCCGCCGAACCCTGCGGCTGGCCACGCTTACCGAGGCGCCCGTGACGGTCACCGCGGCGGGGGACCGCATGCCCGACGCCGCCGACACGGCCCCCCCGGGCCCCTGGCGCCATGAGATCGAAAAGGTCCCCGAGGCCGACTGGAAGGTGCCGGGAAAACCCGAATGGCTCATCCACGTCACCCTGGAGGACTGGGCCGCCCCCGGCCCCATTGAGAGCGCGGTCTTTCTCTCCACGGACGTTAAGCGGTTCCCCCACTTCCGCGTTCCCGTGGCGGGCGAGGTGCGGGCGCCCTACACCCTCACCCCGGACATCCCCGGGGGGGTGCTGGCGCTGCCGCCGGGACAGGCCGCCGTGGTGGCGGTGCGCGCGGAGGCCCCGGTGTCCTGCGCGGGCACCGGGGAGGCGTCGGGCCTTGCGGTGGCGGTGCAGCCGGACGGGGACGGCCTCGGTTTCCGGCTGGAAGTGTCGGCAGTTCCGGACACCCCGCCGGGCCGGCACGAGGAGACACTGCCGTTTGACATTCTGACCGGCGGGAAGACCTTCCAGGAGCGGCTGCGTGTGCGGTGGTTTGGCGCGGCCCGCCCGGCGGGAGGGTGATCCATGGCCCTTTTCGGACGCCGCGACGCCAAGCCCGACCCCGCCGGAGAGCGGGGCGAGTTCCCCCTCCCTTCCAGAAAAGCCTGGTGCGGCGCCTGCTCCAAGGAGCAGCCCCTCACCAAGGTGTGGCGCAGGAACGGCATGATGCGCCGCTGCCCCTGCTGCGGCCTGGAGTTCGAAAAGCCCGCCGAGCTGTACGCCCGCGTGCAGGCGGTGTGCCCCAAGTGCGACGAGCCGCTGGAGCAGCCGGGCTTTGACTACGGCTTCTGCGACGGCTGCGGCTCGAAGTACGAGCTGTCCGAAGGGGCCAAGCCCGGACTCATGCCCAACCTGGCCCAGCGGCGGGAGAGGGACAAACACGGAAAATCAAGGAGCGTGCTGTAGGATGGAGCTGGAGAAGACGCTGCGGGAGCGCTGCGAGGCGCATGGACAGGGGCATGTGTTCCGGTTCTGGGACACGTTGAACACCGATGAGCGCGGCCGCCTGCTGGCCCAGCTCGCGCAGGTGGAGTTTCCGCTCATGGAGCGCCTCGCGCGGGAGTGGATCCTCGAGACGCCGCCGCCCGCCCGGTTTGACCGCATCGAGCCCGTGCCCGTGCTGCCCGCCGCGGTGCACCGCGGCGAGGGCAGTCCCGGGGCGTGGGACGCGGGCGAGGAGGCCCTGCGCGCGGGGAAGGTGGGCCTGTTTCTCGTGGCGGGCGGCCAGGGCACGCGCCTCGGCTTCCCCGGGCCGAAAGGGTGCTACCCCATCGGGCCGCTGACCGGAAAGACGCTCTTCCAGTACCACGCCGAGAAGCTGCTGAACCTGCGCCGCCGCTTCGGCTGCGTGCCGCCGTGGTACATCATGGTGAGCGCGGCGAACGAGGCCGCCACGCGCGCCTACTTCGCCGAGAACGGCCATTTCGGCCTCGGCGCGGAGAACGTGGTGTTCCTGCGCCAGCGGATGGTGCCCTGCATGGACGGCGCGGGCCGTTTCATGCTGGAGTCCCCCGGCTCGCTGGCCATGAACCCCAACGGCCACGGGGGCAGCATCCCCGCGATGGTGGAGACCGGCGTGCTCGACGACGCGCGGGCGCGCGGCGTGGAGATGCTCAGCTACTTCCAGGTGGACAACTGGGCGGTCAAGGTGGCCGATCCGTACTTCATCGGGTGGCATGTCCTCAAGGGCGCGGAGATGTCCTCCAAGGTCCACCGCAAGAACACGGCCCGCGAGGCCGTCGGCGTCCACTGCCTGTGCGACGGGGTGTACCAGGTCATTGAATACAGCGAGCTGGACATCTATCCGCAGCTGCTGGAGACCGACGCGGCGGGCAATGTCCGCTACTTCGCGGGCAACCCCGCCATGCACATCCTGTCCGTCGAGTTCGTGCAGGGCGTCTTCAACCGCTTCGACCGGTTCCCCTGGCACCTGGCCCGCAAGAAGATCCCCTTCGTGAACGACGCCGGGGAGCTGGTGAAGCCCGACAGCCCCAACGGCTGCAAGTTCGAGACCTTCGTGTTCGACGCCCTCCAGTTTGTGGGCCACGCGCCGGTGGCGGTCGAGATCGGCCGCCTGGGCGAGTACACGCCCACCAAGCAGTTCGAGGGCGACAACAGCGTGGTCGCGTCGCGGCGGTCCATGTCCGAATGGTGGGGCGGCTGGTTCGAGGCGGCCGGGGCCGCCGTGCCCCGCGATGCCGACGGCCGCGTGGCCGTGCCGCTGGAGGTGAGCCCCCTGTTCGCGCTCACGCGCGATGAGTTTCTGGAGAAGGCCGCAGGCCGCACTTGGGACTTGTCGCGCGGCCTGTCGGTGGACGCCGACGGCAACACCGAAACGCCCGCCGTGCCCGTTTGACGTGTCCACATCGTCCACTCCGTCCACGGCGTCCACCGGCACCCTGTCTGACCCTGACCGGCGCGGTCAAGAATCTTGCATTTGGGCACAAGAATAAGGTAAGATTCCGTCGCTTTGAGGGGTTCGCCCCGCAGTGCGGAGACGTAGTTCAGTCGGTTAGAACGCCGGCCTGTCACGCCGGAGGTCGCGAGTTCGAGTCTCGTCGTCTCCGCCATTTCTTTTTAAGCGCGCCCGCCTTCCCCTCCGGGGATGGCGGGCTTTTTCATGCGGTGGCGGCGCGCGCCGCACAGCGGGTAGAATGGGCGCATGAACACTTGGCAGTTTGACGCGAAAGAGACCCTGGCCAAAGGCTTCGCGCGGCTCATGCGCGCGGCCGTGGAGAACGCGGCGCGGGAGTTTTCCCGCACGGGCGACGAACTGGACGCCGGGGTCCACGAGGGGCGCAAATGGCTGAAGAAGGCCCGCGCCCTGCTCAAACTGTGCCGCTCCGCCCTGGAGAAGGACCAGTACCGCGCCTGGAACCGCAAACTCCGCGACGCGGGGCGGGCGGTTTCCGCCGTCCGCGACGACGCGGCGCTGTGCGAGACGGCGGCCCGGCTGCTGGCGCGGGACGACCTGTCCCCGGCGGCGCGCCGCACACTGGAGGCCCTGCGCGACGGCATCGCCGCGGACGACCGCGACGAGGCGCGCAAGTGTACGGCCCTGGCGGTCCGGCGGCTGAAACGCCTGCTCGCCGAGACGGATTTCTCCCTGCGCATTCCCTCCGGCAAGGAAGAGGGGGTGTTGAAGCGCGGGCTGAAGCAGTCGTTGAAGGGCGCGCAGGAGGCCTTCCGGGCCACCCTCGACGGGGGCGACGCGGCGGCGGCGCATGAATGGCGCAAGTGCGCCAAGGGTCTTCGGTATCAGATGGAACTGCTGGCCAACTGCTGGCCGGGGCCGGTGGCCGCGCTCGCGGAGGAGCTGCACCGGCTGACCGATTCACTCGGCCGGGCCCATGACCTTTCGTCCCTGGCGGCCATGGTTACCGGCCGCGCGCTTTCCCTGCGGATTGAGGCGGAGAGGTGGGCGGCCTTGGCCGACGCGGCCTTCCTGGGCGTGCGGCTGGAGGGTGCGAAGCCCGGCGCGGCCGCCGGACTGGCGGCGGGGTGGTGGGTTGTGGCGCGCTCCGAGGCGCGCGTGAAAAAGGCCGCCGATCATGGGTGACCTCGGCCGGGTCATGGCGCTGGACGTGGGCGATGCGCGCATTGGCGTCGCGTTCAGCGACCCGCTGCGGGTCATTGCCAGTCCCCACGGTGTGGTGAAGGCCATGCCGCGCGCGGCGGCGCTCGCGGAGCTGAAACGGATGGCGGCGGAGCGCGAGGCCGTGCTGGTGGTGGCGGGGCTGCCGCTGGAGGCCAGCGGGGAAGAGGGGCCGCAGGCGGCCAAGGTGCGGGCCTTCATGGAGGAGTTCTCCCGGGGAATCCCCCTGCCGGTGGTCCTCCAGGACGAGCGGCTCACGACGGTAACGGCGGAGCGCATGCTCATCTCGGCGAACATGCGCCGCGAAAACCGGCGCGGGGTGGTGGACAAGGTCGCCGCCGCGCACATCCTCCAGGCCTGGCTCGACCGCGCCGCGTCCCGGCGCGGGGCGGCGGAGTAGGCCATGGGGGGCGGGGACCGGTCCGGCGGCGGGAAGAAGCGGCGCTCTTTCGCGCGCTTCCTGCTCACCCTCATCGCCATCGCGCTGGCCGCGCTGCTGGTCGCCGGGGGGATGGCGGGGCTGCTGGCCTTTGCGGTGTACGACCATGTCACCCAGCCGGGCGTGCCCGGCGCGGAGCTTGCCGTGGCCGTGCCCGAGGGCACCACGGGCCGTGACGTGGGGCGCATTCTGGCCGACCACGGCCTGATCGAGCACGAGCTGTTCTTCTGGCTGGCCCTCAAGCTGGAGCCCGCGCCCAAGGGCATCCGCCACGGCGAGTACACCCTGCGGCGCGGATGGTCGGCGCGGCAGCTCCTGGCGAAGCTCCAGTCCGGCCCCGACCGCATGATCCTCGAAAACCAGTTCAAGGTGACGATTCCCGAGGGGCTGGGCATCGCGCAGGCGGCGGCCCTGACCCCGGACCCCGAAGGGTTCGCGGCGGCGGCGCGCGACCCGGAGCTGGTGGCGCGCGCGGGCGTGAACGCGCCGAGCCTTGAGGGCTTCCTCATGCCCAACACCTACTACTTCGACAAGCCCCCCGCGGGCCGCGAGCTGGTGGAGCGCATGCTGGCCCAGTTTCAGAAGGAGTACCAGAAATGCCTGGCCGAGGTGCCGGGGGCGGAGAAGCTCGACAAGCTGCGCGTCGTCACCGTGGCCTCCATCGTGGAGGAGGAGACCCGCGCCGACGAGGAGCGCCCGAAGGTCGCCCGGGTCATCTACAACCGCCTCGACAAGGGCATGCGCCTCCAGATGGACTCCACCCTCCAGTACGCCCTCCAGAAATACGGCCAGCGCATGCTGGAGACGGACCTCCAGACCGACTCGCCCTACAACACCTACCTCAACACGGGCCTGCCCCCCGGCCCGATCTGCAGCCCCGGCGCCGCCAGCCTCCGCGCCGCGCTCCGCCCGGAAACGGGCAAGTGGATCTTCTTCGTGTCCAACGCCGACGGCCGCACCCACACCTTCAGCGTCACCGAGGAGGAGCATCTGAAGGCCGTGGCCCGGTTCCGCCGCGAGATCGCCCCCCAGCGCCGCGCCCTGCGCGAGCAGCAGGGGACCGCGCCATGACCGGCTCCGGCGGACAGACGCGCCCGTCCTTCGCCGCCCTGGCCGCGGCGTGGGGCGTCCACTTCTTCACCGCCTCCGGCGCCCTGCTCGGCCTGCTGGCCGCGGCCGCCGCCACGCGCGGCGACGCCCTCGCCGCGTTCTGGTGGATGGCCGCCACCGTCGCCGTGGACTCCGTGGACGGGTTTCTTGCGCGGCGGCTTCGCGTCAAGGAAGTGCTGCCCGGTGTGGACGGCGCGCTGCTCGACAACATTGTGGACTTCTTCACCTACACTGTCGTGCCCGCGTGGTTTCTCCTTCAGATCCCCCTGGTGCCCGCCGGATGGGCCTGGCCCGCCGTGGCGGGCATCCTCTACGCCTCCGCCTACCAGTTCAGCCGCAGCGACGCCAAAACCGACGACCACACCTTCAGCGGGTTCCCCTCCTACTGGAACATCCTCGTCTTCTACCTCTACATGACCGGCATGCCCCCCGCGCTCAACCTCGCCGTCATCCTCGTCTGCTGCGTCGCGTCCTTCCTGCCCCTGCGCTGCCTCTACCCCAGCCGCACGCAACCCCTGCGCCCCCTCACCGTGACGCTTGGCCTTCTGTGGGCCGCCTGCCTCCTGGCCGTCATGTTCCTTTATCCCAACGGCCACCACGCCCTCCTCGCCGCCTCCTGGATATACATCGCCTACTACTGCGCCTTCAGCGGCTGGCTCACGGCCAGGGGGGGACGCAGGCAGGGGCAAACCCCGGCGGGTTGACTCGGGTATTCCGCTAGCGCGCAACGCGCGCCTTGGAGTGCGCAAGCTTGCTTGCGCCTTCCAGACCGGGCCGCAACATTGCCTCCAGGGCAGTGGGATGCCCCTGTCCGCCGGGTTGCCCCGCGCGCGGGCAAGCCCGCGCGAAGAAAGGCGGCAGCAAGCTACCGCACTCCAAGGGGCTTCGCCCTGCGCAACACCGAAGCCACCGGGACTCCGGGGGGCCTTCCCGCGGGCCTTTAGCGTCGGCCGCCACTTTTCTGCCTCTCCGGTTTGAAAGTGGCGGGGCGCTTTGCGCATGATAGGCGGGATTTTGCGGGTGACTGCCGGGACCATGGGAGATGGGATGATGCAGGAGAATCTAGAGGTGATTGCGAGGATCAGGAAGGACATCCGGGACGGTATCCTTCAGGGGCGCTATCCGGTGGACGGGGTGGTGCCGTCGGAGCTGCAGCTGGCGGCGTCGTACCAGGTGGGCCGGGCGACGGCGCGGCAGGCGCTGCGGGACCTGGAGTCGGAGGGGTTCATCACGCGGTCGCGGGGGAGCCGGTCGCGGGTGGCGCTGCGCGAGGCCTGGGCGCGCAATGTGCTGCACTGCTCGGGGGCGGGGCTGCTGGCGGTGGCGGTGCCGACGTACCAGTCGCTGTACTGCCGCCGGATCGTGGAGGCGTTCAACGGGGGGGCGAGCGCGGCGGAGTACCAGTCCATCACCTATGCGGTGAGTTTCACGATGGCCCACGAGGTGGAGTTTCTCCGCCATGTGGGGGAGATCGGGGTGAAGGGGCTGGCATTGTGGCTGCAGCATGACACGCCGGAGACGGCCTCCATTCTGGCCTCGCTGCGGGACCGGGGCTGCGCGGTGGTGATGGTTGACCACTGCGGGGCGGCGTCGGACATGGACTGCGTGGCGACGGACAATTTCGCGCTGGGCCGCACGCTGACAGAGGCGCTGATCCAGCGGGGCCACAGCCAGATCGCCTTCATACGGGACACGAACCTTCTCTCCAGCACGCGGGACCGCGGTGACGGCTGGCGCGCGGCCCTCGCGGCGGCGGGACTGGAGGCGCCGCCGGAGCTGGAGGGCACCATTGACCCCGCCACGCCGGAAATGGAGACGGTGCTTCTGCGGATCATGGCGCGCCGGAAGAAGCCCACGGCGCTCTACTGCTCCCACGACAGCCTGGCGATCGCGGTGGTGGACTGCCTGCTGGGGCTGGGCTACCGGATTCCAGAGGATGTGGAGATCGCCACGTCGGACGACGATGAGTTTGCCGCGCGGCGCGGCATCCCCATGCTGCTGGCCGGGCAGCCGGGCGAGGACATCGGACGGACGGCCGCCGGCCTGCTCATGAAGCGCATCGAGACGCCGGGACGGCCGCCGGAGTCCGTTGTGCTGCCCCCCGCAGGCGGGATAACGGCCTATCAACCCCGCTGACCGGGGGCCGCGTCCCTTAGCGTTTCCAGGAACACCCCCGCCGCGCGGGACAGGGGCGTGTCGCGCCGCCAGAGCGCGCCGATGACGATCTCCGGCAGGTCCGGCATCTCCAGCGCCCGCAGCCCCGTGTCCGACGGGGTCAGGATGCCCTCGGGCAGAAACGAGACCCCCGCCCCCTCGGCGAGATAGCGCTTGACCACCTCGAAGGACCCGCTGTCCAGCACCACCTGGGGCGAAAAACCCACCTTCTCGAAATGTTCCCGGAGCGCCGCGCCCGTGCGGGTGCGGCGGTCTATCAGCAGCATGGGCAGGCCGGCCAGGTCGGGCCAGCCGACCTCGCCGGCCGCCGCCAGGGGATGGCCCGCCGGCACCACCGGCACCAGAAGCTGCCGGAACAGAACCGCCTCTTCCAGTTCGGGGTGGTTCTGCGGCAGGGTGACCAGGCCCAGGTCCAGCTCGCCCCGGAGCACCTGCGCCGCGATGGCGTCCGAGCTGCGCGTGGTGATGACCAGCCGCGTGCGCGGCATCCGTTCGGTGAAGCGGCGCACATGCGGCGGGAGGAAGTGGACCGCCGTGGTGTCGCTCGCGCCCAGGCGGAACTCCCCCGCCCCGGCGGGGCCCCGGTCCGCCATGTCCCGCTCCAGGGCATTGAACGACCGCACAATTGCGGAGGCGCGTGAATAGAACTCCTCGCCCTGCGCCGTGAGCCGCCCCGTGCGCCGGTTGACCACGGCGTAGCCCAGCTGGCGTTCC
This sequence comes from Candidatus Hydrogenedentota bacterium, assembly GCA_033813475.1. Classification (GTDB taxonomy): domain Bacteria; phylum Hydrogenedentota; class Hydrogenedentia; order Hydrogenedentales; family CAITNO01; genus JAAYBR01. Next base: position 7,040 of record JAPXRP010000034.1, on the reverse strand, counting down.
AGGGCCTTGATCTGCTGGCTTACGGCGGGCTGCGAGCGGAACACGCGCCCGGCGGCGCGCCGGAAACTGCCCGTCTCGGCGACGGCGCAGAAGCAGCGGAGGGACTCGATGGTCATGGGGCGGGTCTCCGGGGCTCATAAGGGAAACTTATCGCTTTATCATAACATTTCATTGGATACCGGGGGGGGCGAAAGGGTATGCTTCTGCCCGTCGGCAACGGCACAGAAAGGCGGCACGCACTTATGAGCGCACACAAGAAACCGATGAGTTACCGGGATGCCGGCGTCAACATAGACGCGGCCAACGAGGCCCTGGCCGAGATCAAGGGGCTGGTCAAGAAGACCTTCAATGACCAGGTGCTCCAGGACATCGGCAGTTTCGGGGCCATGTACCAGCTCGACCTCCAGAATCTGGAGGAGCCGGTGCTGGTGTCCAGTGTGGACGGCGTGGGCACGAAGCTCAAGCTGGCCTTCATGACGGGGAAGCACGACACGGTCGGGATAGACCTGGTGTCGCACTGCGTGAACGACATTCTGGTGCAGGGGGCGCGCCCGCTGTTCTTCCTTGACTATTTCGCCGTGGGGAAGCTGGAGCCGCAGGTGGTGGTGGATGTGCTGCGCGGGCTGACGACGGGCTGCCGCTATGCCGGCTGCGCGCTGATCGGCGGGGAGACGGCGGAGATGCCGGACATGTACCAGGCGGGCGAGTACGACCTGGCCGGCACAATCGTGGGGATCGTGGACCGGAAGAAGATCGTGGACGGGTCGGCGATCCGGGAGGGCGACGTGATCCTCGGGCTGCCCTCGTCCGGGCTGCACACGAACGGGTACAGCCTGGCGCGGAAGATCGTGTTTGAGGCGGCGGGGCTCGGGGTGCACGACCCCATGCCGCACACGGGCCGGACGGTGGCCGAGGCGCTCATGGAGCCCCACGTCAGCTACGCCAAGCTGATGCAGCTGGTGATGAAGGTGGTGGACGTGCGCGGCATGGCCCACATCACGGGCGGCGGCATCACGGAGAACTTTCCGCGCATTCTGCCGGAGGGGCTGGGCGCCGAGGTGAACCTGGAGTCCTGGGAGGTGCCCGGCGTGTTCCGTTTCCTTCAGGAGGCGGGCAGCGTCGAGGAGCTGGAGATGCTCCGCACCTTCAACCTGGGCGTCGGCTTCATGCTGGTGGTGCCGGAGGGCCATGTGGCCAAGGCGCTGGAGACCATAGAACTCGCGGGGAAGACCTGCCAGGTGGTGGGCCGGATCACGCGCGGCGATCGGCGCGTCCATTACATAGGGAAACTTCGTTATGCCGGTGAATAGGATCGAAGTCGCGATGAAGTCCGGGCGTCCGGACCCCGCCGGGGTTGCCCTCTGCGCGCGCCTGCGGGAGGATCTGGGCGTTCTTGTGCGCGAGGCCCGCGTGGTGGACGTGTACACCCTGCTTGGGGAGTTTTCCCCGGAGGAGCTGGAGCGCCTGCGCGCGGAGCTGTTCACGGACCCCGTCATCCAGGAGTCCGCGGTGAACCGCTCGGTGGTCACGGGCGCCGACTGCGTGGTCGAGGTGGGTTTCCTGCCCGGTGTCACGGACAATGTCGGCCGCAGCGCCCGCGAGGGCGCCCAGGACACGCTGGGCCGCCCCCTGCCGGAGGGCGACGCGGTCTTCAAGTCCACCCTGTACGCCCTGTGGGGCGTGGACCGCGCCGCGGCGGAGCGGATCGCGTCGGGCGCGCTGGCGAACGAGCTGATCGAGCAGGCCGTGGTGAGGACGGCCGCGGAGATGGCGGACCTGGACGGGAAGCCCCTGCTGGCCCTGCCCGTGGTCACCCAGCGCGGCGATGTGACGGTCCGCGAGATTCCGCTGGACCTGCCGGACGGGGAGCTGTCGGCGCTCAGCCGCGACATGATGCTCGCCCTCGACCTGGCGGAGATGAAGGTGATCCAGGCGCACTACGCCGCGCCGGAGACGCGCGCCGCGCGCGCCGCCCTGGGGATGCCCGCCGCGCCGACGGACATCGAGCTGGAGTGCCTCGCCCAGACCTGGTCCGAGCACTGCAAGCACAAGATTTTCTCGGCCGCCATCGAGTACACCGACGCCGACGGGAACACCCGCGAGATTGACGGCCTCTTCAAGACCTACGTCAAGGGCACAACCGACGCGGTGGCCAAGCGCGTGGACTGGCTGGTCTCCGTCTTTGAGGACAACGCGGGCATCATCCGCTTCGACGACCGGCACAATTTCGCCCTCAAGGCGGAGACCCACAACAGCCCGTCGGCGCTGGACCCCTACGGCGGCGCCATGACCGGCATTGTGGGCGTCAACCGCGACGTGCTCGGCGCGGGTCTCGGCTGCCGCTGCGTCTTCAACACCGACGTGTTCTGCTTCGCGTCGCCCTTCCACGGCGGCGAGATTCCCAAGCGCCTCCTGCACCCCCGCCGCGTCCTGCGCGGCGTCCACAGCGGCGTGCGCGACGGCGGCAACCAGAGCGGCATCCCGGACATCAACGGCGCCATCGTGTTCCACGAGCGCTTTCTGGGCAAGCCGCTGGTCTTTTGCGGCACCGGCGGCATCATTCCCGCCGAGGTGGCCGGCAGGCCCAGCCACGAGAAGGGCGCGCGGCCCGGCGACCTGATCGTCATGACCGGCGGCCGCATCGGCAAGGACGGCATCCACGGGGCGACCTTCTCCTCCGAGGAGCTGCACGAGGGTTCCCCCGCCACGGCGGTGCAGATCGGCGACCCGATCACCCAGAAAAAGATGGCCGACTTCCTCATGGAGGCGCGCGACGCGGGCCTGTTCTCGTGCATCACCGACAACGGCGCGGGCGGCCTCTCGTCCAGCGTGGGCGAGATGGCGCGCGCCTCGGGCGGCGCGGAGATCCACCTGGACCGCGCCCCGCTGAAGTACGCGGGCCTGGCCCCCTGGGAGATTTTCCTGAGCGAGGCGCAGGAGCGCATGACGCTCTCCGTGCCGCCGGAGAGCATTGACGCCTTCCTGGACCTGGCCCGCCGCCGCGAGGTGGAGGCCACGGTGCTGGGCACCTTCACGGACTCCGGCCGCCTCGACTGCCGCTTCGGCGGAAAGCTCATCGGCTCCCTCGACATGGAGTTCCTCCACGGCGGCCTGCCGCGGATGCGGCTGGAGGCGCGCCTCGACCCGGCGCCGCCCGCCGCGTCCCCCGCGCTGCCCGCGGGGGAGGATTTCACCGACGACCTGAAGCAGGTGCTTGCGGCGCTCAACGTGTGCAGCAAGGAGTCCTTTGTGCGCATGTACGACCACGAGGTGCTCGGGCAGAGCGTGCTCAAGCAGTTCCAGGGCGTGGCGCACGACGGCCCCGGCGACGCGGGGGTGATCCGCCCGGTGCCGGGCTCCAGGCGCGGCATCGCCGTCGCCTGCGGCATTGCGCCGAAATACGCCGACCTTGACGCGCGCAGCATGATGGCCTGCGCCATTGACGAGGCCGTGCGCAACCTGGTGGCCGTGGGCGCGCCCATGGGCCGGATCGCCGGGCTCGACAACTTCTGCTGGCCCGACCCGGTGCAGAGCGACAAGACCCCGGACGGCCGCCACAAGCTGGCGCAGCTCGTCGAGGCCTGCGAGACCCTCTACGACCTGTGCGTCGCCTACGACATCCCGCTCATCAGCGGGAAGGACAGCATGAAGAACGACTACAAGATCGGCGACACGAAGATTTCCATCCCGCCGACGGTGCTGTTCACGGCGGCCGCCGTGATGGACGACGCCACCCGCGTCGTCTCCATGGACGCCAAGCGCGCGGGGGACTATGTGTACGTCCTCGGCGACACGCTGGACGAGCTGGGCGGCAGCGAGTGGTTCCTCGTGAGGGGATTCGCGGGCGGCGCCGCGCCGCTGGTGAACCCCCTCTCCGCGCGGAAGCTGTACGAGCGCCTGCACCGCGCCATCGCGGGCGGGCTGGTGGCCTCCTGCCACGACTGCTCCGACGGCGGCCTCGCGGTGGCCCTCGCCGAGACCGCCTTCGCCGGCGGCCTGGGCATGGACATTGACCTCTCCGGCATCGGGGCCTCCTGCGGCGCGGCCGCCCTCTTCTCCGAGAGCCAGAGCCGGTTCGTCGTCACCGTGCGCCGGGCCGACGCGGAGGCCTTCGAGGAGGCCCTGGCGGGCAGCCCGGTTCACCCCGTGGGATGCGTCACCGCCGAACCGGTGCTCTCCGTGCGCTGCGGCGACGGCGGCCGGGTCGAGGCGGACATCATGGAACTGAAACACGCCTGGAAATCGCCGCTCGCGTGGTGAACGCGGACGGCGCGGGCGCGCCATTACCTTGAGGACAGGACACATGTCGGTCAACGCGATCGTGCTCACCGGATTCGGGATCAACTGCGACAACGAGACCCAGGGCGCCCTGGCGCGCGCGGGCGCGTCCGCGCGGCGGGTGCATCTCAACGATGTCATCGCCGACCCCGCCCTGCTGGGGGACTACCACATCATGGCCATCCCCGGCGGGTTCTCCTTCGGCGACCATGTGGCGTCGGGGAAGATTCTGGCCAACCGCCTGCGCGGCAAGCTGGGCGACCCCATCCGGCAGTTCATCGCCGACGGCAAGCTGATCATCGGCATCTGCAACGGGTTCCAGGTCATGGTGAAGATGGGCCTGCTCCCGCTCTTCGACGGCGCCTTCCGGCAGGAGGTGACGCTGGCGTGGAACGACACCTGCCGTTTCGAGAACCGCTGGATACGGCTCAAGGTGGACCCGGACACCCGCTGCGTCTGGCTCAAGGGCATGGAGTGCCTGGACCTGCCCGTCCGCCACGGCGAGGGCAAGTTCATTCCGGCGGACGACGCCACCCTGGCGCGTCTTAAGGCCGGCGGCCAGGTGGGGCTCCGCTATGTGAAGCCCGACGGCGCCCCGGCGGGCGGCGAGTTCCCCTTCAACCCCAACGGCGCGGCGGACGACATTGCGGGCATCTGCGACCCCTCTGGCCGTGTGTTCGGTCTCATGCCGCATCCGGAGGCGTTCCAGGACCGCACCAACCATCCCGAATGGACCCGGCGGGACGACCTGCCTGAGGAGGGGATGGGTCTGCGCGTGTTCCGCAACGCCGTGGCCTATGTGAAGAGCGAGCTGCTCTGAGGCGGCTCCTCGGGAGATGACCATGCCCCGGTTGGACCATGTGGCCCTGCGCGTCGCCGACTTGGACGCGTCCATCGCCTTCTACACCGAGACGATCGGCCTCCCGTTCATGTTCCGCGAGCTGGACGCGGAGCACCACGAGGCCTTCGCCTATCTGGAGGCCGAGGGGGGCAACCTGGAGCTGCTCCAGCCGCTGGATGCGGATAACCGCCCCGTTCCCTTTACAGCCCCCGAGCCGGAACCCCCGTACTGTCCCCACGTCGCCCTCGCCGTGGAGGATGTGGACGCGATGGCGGCGCGGCTGGACGCGGCGGGTGTGCCGCTGCTGGCGGGGCCGCTGGAAATCCCCGGCAGGGTCCGATGGGCCTATGTTGCGGACCCGGACAACAACGTGCTTGAATTCGTGCAATGGCTGTGACGCGCGGACGCGCGGGAGACCCCCCATGACCCTCACCGGCGCTCTTCTGTTCTGCATGGCCCTGGCGGCCGCCGACGCCCCCGTCCACGAGGCGGGGTTCATCTTCCCCGTGAACGACAAGCACAACCATGGGTCCAGCATTGTGCAGGCGCCCAACGGCGACCTGATTGCCTGCTGGTTCCACGGCTCCGGCGAGCGCCAGTCCGACGACGTGATGGTGCAGGGGTCCCGGCGGCGCGCCGGGTCGGACACATGGGAGGCCCCCTTCGTCATGGCGGACACCCCCGATCTGCCCGACTGCAACCCCGTGCTGTTCATGGACCCGAAGGGGAAGCTGTGGCTCTTCTGGGTGGCCATCCAGGACAACCAGTGGGGCGGCGCGCTGCTCAAGTGCCGGGTGTCCACGGACTACACCGGCGACGGCCCGCCCGTCTGGCAATGGCAGGACGTGATCCACACCCGCCCGCGCGAGCTGGAGGAGCGGTTTCTGAAGGTGGTGGACACGGGGATGGAGGCGATCGGCCCGATGCTCGACGCCGCCCCCGAGATCAAGGAGGATGTGGCCAGGGCGCGGGAGCGCGCCAAGGACAAGCTGCACCAGCGCCTCGGCTGGATGACGCGCATCCCCCCGCTCATGGTCTCCGAGAAGCGCATGCTCCTCGGGCTGTACTCCGACGTGTTCAACTGCTCCGTCGCCGCGTGGACCGAGGACGACGGGGCCACCTGGACCTGCGGCACCCCGATCCTCGACGAGAGCCTGCTCAAGATATCCAACATCCAGCCGGCCTTTGCCCAGAAGAAGGACGGCACCGTGGTGGTTTTCATGCGGGACAACGGCCTGCCCAAGCGCATCCGGCGCGCCGAGTCGAAGGACCTGGGGGACACCTGGTCCGCCGTGGAATCCATGGACATCTGGAACCCCGGTTCCAGTGTGGACGCGGTGGTGCTGAAGAGCGGCGCGTGGCTGCTGGTGTGCAACGACACCACCGACGGCCGCCACAAACTGACGGTGTGCCATTCCGGGGACGAGGGCGCGACCTGGCCCGTGAAGCGCGCGCTGGAGAACGAGCCGGAAAAGGAGGACGGGTCCTTCTCCTATCCGTCCATGATCCAGGCGGCGGACGGCACGGTCCATGTGACTTATTCCCACACCCGCAAGGGGGTGAAGGGCAGCACAATCAAGCACGCGCGGTTCAACGAGGCCTGGGTGCTGGCGGGCGGCGAGTGACCCGCCGCCCCCCGTTTCAGACGATTTTTTGCTTGCGGAAACGGCGGGGCTTCCTGTAAACTGTTGACAGGCGGGTTCCCCCCGGGGACCAGACCATAGGAGCGGTGCGCCATGACTACCCGGATTCTTCGCGCGGTCCTGACGGTTTCGGCGGTGTGCGTCCTGCTGTCGTTGTCCGGCTGCAAGGATGCCACCATCAAGATGAAGCTGGTCAACGAGAGCGACTATGCCATCAGCGAGTTGCGGGTGTGGGAGGTGCGGGAGGACGGCACGGTGGTGGAGGCCGCCGAGGCGGA
>JAPXRP010000033.1:0-28694 GCA_033813475.1 Candidatus Hydrogenedentota bacterium | reverse complement strand
GGTCTGGGGCTCGCAATGACGGGCCAAACGGCGGCCTCCCGCGGAACCGCCCCTCAACGCGTCATTGCGATGGAGCGAAGCGACTGAAGCAAACTCGTTCTCGGCACGGCCCAGTTCTTACAGCGGCTTGCCCGACGATTCGGGGAAATGAACGTGTTTGACTGCCGGGGCATCCGCGCCGCAGAATGGCGGCGCAAGGGCGCGGACACCACGACAGGAGCGAACCGATGAGCGGACCATCCATCACCCGGCGGGGATTCATGGGCGGCGTGGCCGGGGCGGCGGCCGTGCAGATGGTGCGGACGGCGGCGGCACAGTCCGCCCCCGCCGACGGAAAAGTGAAGGCGGGGGTGATCGGCCTGGGCGGGCGGGGCAACATGATCGCGCAGCTGGTCGAGGCCCACGGGGGCTACCAGCTCACGGCGGTGGCGGACTATTTTCCCAAGGTGGCCGAGGAGGCGGGCCGGCAGTTCAGCATCCCGGAGAAGAACCGGTTCAGCGGGCTGATGGGCTACCGGCGGCTGCTGGAGAGCGGTGTGGAGGCGGTCTTTCTGGAGACGCCGCCCTACTGCTTCCCGGATCATGTCGAGGCGGCGGTGGCGGCGGGCATCCATGTGTACCTGGCGAAGCCGGTGGCCTGCGACGTGCCGGGGTGCCTGCGCGTGGCGGAGGCGGCGAAGCGGGCGAAGGACGCCGGGCGGTGCTTCCTGATTGACTTCCAGACGCGGACGGACCCCTTCTTCATCGAGGGCGTGGAGCGCGTCCGCCGGGGCGAGATCGGCCCCCTCGGCCTGGTCAGCTCGCTCTACACCGACGAGTCGTTCTCCGACCCGCCCCTCACGGACACGGTGGAGAGCCGTCTCCAGCACCTGATCTGGGTGAACGACGACGGCCTCGGCGGCGGCTACCTCGTGAACGCGGGCATCCACGCCGTGGACGTGGCGCTTTGGCTCGCGGGGGGGGTGCCGGTCAGCGCGGTGGGCGCGTCGCGCGTCGCCCGGAGCGACCCGCACGGCGACTCCCATGACGTCTACTCCGTGACCTATGAGTTTGCCGACGGACTGATCGTGAACCACCGGGGCGAGCACCTGCGGAACAAGTTTGAGTTCCACTGCGACTGCGTCGCCCATGGGCGCGACGGTTATCTCGAATGCGGCTACTCCAACAGCGTGGCGCTGCATGGGAAGCAGGACTGGCCGGGCGGCAAGGTGGAGGACCTGTATGTGGCGGGCGCCCGCCGCAACATCGCGTCGTTCCACACCGCCATTGTCAACAAGGACGCGTCCAACCCGACTGTGGAGCCCAGCATCCAGGCCAACCTCGCGGTGATGCTCGGGCGCGAGGCCTGCCTCCGCCGGTCGCGCGTCACCTGGGACGAAATGATCAAGGAAAGCCGCCGGATCGAGCCCGACCTGCGCGGCCTCAAAGCATAGGGAGATTTTTCATGCGAACGCTCGTTTCCATCCTTGTTCTTGCCGCGGCCGCCTCGGCATTCGCAGACCCAGCGGCCCTGGTCTTCACGCAGGCGGGCCCGGAGACCTATGCCTTTGACACCGGGGTCCTGCGGGGCGGTCTGCGCGCCGAGGGCAAGGCCATCGGCCTGAGGCCGCTGGAGCACACACCGACCGGAACCCCCTTGGAGGGGCACGCCGCCGGCATCATGAGCCACTACCGCGTGTTCACGGAGAACAAGCGCTACGGCGACGGCGCATGGTACTGGCCCAGCACCTCGCGTCTGCTGCCCGGCGGGGCGGTGGAGGTGCGCTGGGCCGCCGAAGAGGGCCGCCCCTTCGAGATGACCGCCGTGTACCGGTGGGCCGCGCCCGACACGCTGGACCTCACAACCTCGGTCACGGCAAAGGAGGACCTGAGGGCCTTCGAGTCCTTCCTGGCGTCCTACTTCCCGAAGACCTTTCCCGCCGCCACCGTGTGCGTCAAGGATGGTCCGGACGGCAAGCCCGTTTTCCGCACCACGCCGGAAAGCGCGGGGGTGTGGCAGGCCTTCCCGCGCGACGCGGCCGCCGTCGCCCTCATCCAGGACGGACGCTGGAAAATCGAGCCGAACCCCGTGGACTGGGCCATCCGGGATGAGCTGTACGCCCCCCTGATCATCCGCCGCAACCCGGACACGAGCGTGTGCGCCGTCTTCATGGCCCCCCGGGAGGACAGTTTCGGCGTCATGAACCCCTGCGAGGGCGAGACCCATTTCTCCTGTTACTTCAACCAGATCGGCCGGGACATCAAGGCCGGGGAGACGGTTTCCGCAAGGGCCAGGCTCGTGGTGCGGACCCTGGCCAAGGACGAGGAGGCCCTGGCACTCTACGACGCCTATCTCCGCGAACTGGCCGCGCCGTGAGGAGGGCTGTCGGACAAGTCCGACAGGTCCGACTTGTCCGACCTGTATGACGGGTTCAGCTCATCCGACCGATCGGACCGATCCGACCGATCGGTCTGATTTCTTCCTCCGGACTCCCCTCACCCCAGCCCGTAGAGCGCCGAGTATTTCTCCTCGAGGTACCGCAGGAAAGGCTCCGGCGTGGGGGACTGGCCGGTGACCTCCGTGAGAAGCTGGTCCGCCGCGACCGCGCGGCCGCGGGCATGGACGTGCTTGCGCAGCCAGCCAAGGATGTCCCAGAACTTCCCCTGCGCCACGCCGTCCCACAGGTTCGGCAGGTCCTGCTCCATCTTCTCCATGAGCTGGGCGGCGTAAAGGTTGCCGAGGGCGTAGGTGGGGAAATAGCCGAAGGACCCGTGGGACCAGTGGATGTCCTGGAGACAACCGCGGGCGTCGTCGGGCACCTGGCAGCCCAGGTAGAGCCGCATGCGCTCGTTCCAAAGCTCGGGCACGTGCTCCGCCTCGATGCTCCCCTCGATCAGGGCCGTTTCGATCTCGAAACGCAGGATGATGTGGAGGTTGTAGGTGCACTCGTCCGCCTCGACCCGGATGAGCGACGGCTCGACGCGGTTCGCCGCGCGCCACACCTGCTCGGGGGAAAGGTCCTCCGGCGCGCAGGGAAACAGGGAGCGCACCCGGGGCGTGTAGTGCCGCCAGAACGGCAGGCTGCGCCCGACGATGTTCTCCCACAGGCGCGACTGCGACTCGTGCATGCCCAGGGAGGGCGCGTCGGCCAGAAAGGTCCGCCGGTAGCGCGCGGGGAATCCCTGCTCATAGAGGGCGTGGCCGCCCTCGTGGACCGAACTGGACAGCGCGGAGAGGAAGTCGCGGCGGCTCACCCGCGTGGTGACGCGCACGTCCTCCGTGTCGAAGGAGGTGGTGAAGGGGTGGACCGACTTGTCCTGCCGCCCGGCCTCAAAGTCGAAGCCCATGTCCCGCAGCACCTCCTCGGTGAGCCGGAGCTGGGCCTCCTCGGCCCAGTCGCGGTCCATCCACGCCGTGTCCGGCTGGATCGGGGACTCGACAATCCGCGCGACCAGCGCGCCCTGGCGCTCCGCGAGGGTGTCAAAGATGGGGCGCAGCCGCGACGCCGTCATGCCGCGCTCGTAGTCCTCCAACAGGGCGTCATAGGGCGACTCGGCGTATCCCAGACACTCCGCCCGCTCCCGCGCGAGGGAGACCAGGCCCGCAAGGTGGGGCAGGAACTCGCCGAAGGCGGACTCCGACCGCGCCCGCACCCACGCGTGGTAGGCGCGGCTCTGGGCCTGCGCCATGCGGTGCACCAGCGACTCCGGCAGGCGCGCCGCGCGCTCCAGGTCGCGCGCCGTCTCGCGGACGAAGTCGTTCTCGCCCAGGGAAAGCTCGGACGCCTCGGCGGTCAGCGCCGCCACCAGGTCGCGCATTTCGGAACTGGTGAACAGGCGGTGCTCCAGCGCCGCGAGGGTGGCGATCTGGTGGCCCCGGGCCTCGGCCCCCTTCGGGGGCATGCACACCTCCTCGTCCCACTGGAGCAGCGCCAGCGTGCGCCGCAAATCCACCACCTCCCCCGTCTTCCGGAAGAACAGCTCCATCTTGTCGGTCAATGAGGACATGTCTTGCTCCACAGCCTTTGGGGACACCGCCTTAAACGATAGCACAGCGCGCGGGGCTCATTGGCGCCCGCCGCAGCATTTCTTGTACTTCCGCCCGCTCCCGCAGGGGCACGGATCGTTCGGACCGGCCGCGGGGGGCGCCTCAAGCTCCTGCCGGCGCACCCACTCCATGACGTTCGCCGGGGGGCGCTGCGCGCGCAGCTCCGACGCCATGAACCGCATGGTCGGCGCGGCATGGGTGAAGAAGCGCCGGTACCCCGCGCACAGGTAGTTCAGCCCCGGCTCGCCCGTGGGCGCCGTCGTGAAGCGGTGCTTGGGGCATTCGCCCCGGCACACAAAATGGACCGGACACGCGCGGCAGTGGCCGGGCAGGGTGTCCGCCTTGTCGCGGCCGAAGCGGGTCTGGGCCTCCGAGGCCGCCAGTTCGCGCACGTTTGTCTCCAGGATGTTCCCCAGCCGGTACTCCGGGTAGACGTAGTGGTCGCAGGCGTAGAGGTCGCCGTTGCGTTCAAGGGCCATGGCGAACCCGCAGTGCTCCCGGAACAGGCACAGGCTCGGCAGCATGCCCATCCACGCCTCCAGCGTCACCTCGAAGAGCTGCACATACACCCGGCCCACGTCCTCGCGCACCCACTCGTCATAGATCGTCGTCAGGAACTGGCCGTACTCCTCCGGCGTGGGGCACCACGGCGCGACCTGCCCGGTGGATGCGCCGCCGGGCCGCGACAGGGTCAGCCCGTCGGGGTCGGGCGCGTCGGGAATGCGCTCGACAATCGGGATGAACTGCATGTGCCCGCTGCCGTGGCGGCGCAGGAAGCGGTAGACCTCCAGCGGCCGCGCCGCGCTTTCGTGGTGGACGCAGGTCAGTGTGTTGAACTCGACTTCGTGCCGCTTGAGGCATTCCAGCGCCCGCATGACGCGGTCGTGGGTGCCCTTTCCCCGGGCGTCCAGCCGGTAGGCGTCGTGCACCTCCTTCGGCCCGTCCAGCGACAGCCCCACCAGGAAGTGGTGCTCCTTGAAGAAGGCGGCCCATTCGTCGTCCACCAGGATGCCGTTTGTCTGGAAGGTGTTGTGGACGATGCGCCCCCCCGCGTGCTCCCCCTGGAGCGCCACGGCCCGCCGGAAGAAGTCCAGCCCCGCCGCCGTCGGCTCGCCGCCCTGCCAGGCGAAGGTGACCTCCGGCGCGTCGTGGGCCGCGATGTAGTCGCGGACGTAGGCCTCCAGCACGGCGTCGGACATGACCGGCGCGCCCTTGCCGGGGTACAGCCCCTCCTTCTCCAGGTAGAAGCAGTACGCGCACCGCAGGTTGCACATCGCCCCGGTGGGTTTCGCCATGACATGAAAGGCGAACGGCGTCGGTCGGTTGGACGGGGATTCGGGCACGTCTCGCTCCGTGTTGGGGATTATGACGCCATTGTACCCCGCACGGCGGCGGCAACGGAAACCGGATTGCTATACTGTTCCGGCGATTTGGAGTGCCCGCTTTCATGAAAGACGCCCCCGAACAACTGAGTCTGTTTCCCTGGAATCCGGAACCGCCCCCGCCGCCCACTCCCGCCCCGCGGACACAGCCCCCCGGAACCGCGCCCCCGCCGGACGAGCGCCGCGAGAAACTCTTGCAGCTCCATGCCCGGCTCAAGACACTGACCGGCATGGTCCTTGATCTCACCGTCACGGACAACCGGCGCAGCCTGATGGTCGTAAAACACACGCCGCAGCCCGGCGGCGCCAAGGTGCGGCTCCATCACATGTTTCTGGACGCCCCGGAGGACCTGCTCAAGGCCGTCGCCCACTGGATCAAGCATCCCCGTTCCGGCAGGAATGACCCCCTGTTCCGGGCCTTCTTCGCGGAACACATGGCTTTGGTGCGCCCCCCCCGGAAAACACCCCTGGCGCTGGAGGCCCTGGGGCTGCACCACGACCTCCGGCGGCTCTTCGACGAGGAGAACGCCCGCTGGTTCGACGGCCGGATCACCGCGCGCATCGGCTGGGGCCTGCCCGCGGTGACGGTGCGGCGGCGGGTCCGCAGCCGCACCATCCGCTTCGGCTCCCACGACGGCGCGCGGAACCTCATCCGCATCCATGCCGTGCTCGACAACGCCTACGTCCCCGAATGGGTGGTGCGGTCGGTGGTCCACCACGAGATGCTGCACGCCTTCCTCGGCGTTGGCGAGGGCCCCACGGGCCGCCGCCGGGTGCATCCCCCGGAGTTTCGCCGTCTGGAGCGGGCGCACCCGGACTACGCGCGGGCGGCCGCCTGGCTGGAGGAGCCGAAAAACCTGAAGCGGCTCCTGACCGACCGGACCCGCCGGCAGGCGGCGCCCGCCGGGAAAAACTGTCCCCGGCCCCCCGGTTTTGCATAGAATGCGGGAATACGGGCGCGCAAACGGCGCGCCTGTAACATCTTGCGGGGTCGGCGGTACTGTGTGCGTCAGTCGGGATGCGGGAAAGCGTCCCGGGCGGAGGGCGCGCCGTCCCCCTGCGCGGAGAAACGCATGCCGGAACTGGCCGAAAAGACAGATGAAGAGCTCATGACCCTGGTGCGGGAGGACCATGATCCCGCCCTCGGCGAGCTGGTGCGCCGCCACCAGAACGACATTTTCCGTTTCTGCGCGTTTTATTTGCGCAACACGGAAGCCGCGCTGGACAAGACGCAGGAGACGTTCATACGCCTGTACGTGGCGCGGGAGCGCTTCGACAGCGAGCGAAAGTTTAAGCCTTGGGCCATGTGCATCGCCCGAAACCTCTGCCTCAACGAGCTGCAGCGGCGCAAGACGGTGCGCATGGAAAGCCTGGAGTCGTATGCCAGCGCCTCGCGGGACGAGGCGGGCGGTCTCGACCGCTTCGCCGTGGACGGACCCGCCGGCATGCTGGAGACCAACGAGCGCCACGCCGCCCTGATGGGGGCGCTCAACGAGTTGAATGAGGACGCGCGCGAGCTGCTCATGATGCGCTATTTCGAGCAGATGTCCGCGCGGGACATCGCCGAGGTCGTGGACAGCACGGAGGGCGCGGTGCGGACAAGACTGCACCGGGCCCTGAACCAGCTCCGCGCCGTGTGCGAGACGAGAAAAGAGTCCTTTTAATGCCCCATGACCCTGAAATCACCCCGGCCGACCTGATGGCCCACCTGGACGGCGACGCCGCCCCGGAGACGCTGCGGCGCGTGGACAGCGCCCTCGCGGCGGACGCCGGGCTCGCCGCCGAGCGGGATGCCCTGGGCCGTCTGGCGGCCCGTCTGGAGGATGCCGGACGGGACTGGCGGACCCTGGCCTCCCCCGCAGACCTGGCACCGTCGGTCTTGGAGGCCATCCGCACACCCCGTGCGGCTCTGACAGGGTCCGGGTCCCCGCTGGAGACGGAGCTGGAGGCCCTCGGCGCGGAAACGGCCGGGGCACTCCCCGCAATAGACGTGCTTCCCGGCGTGATGGCCGCCGTGGCGGCCCTGCGCGCCGGCGAAACCGCCCCCGCGCCGGATGCCCTGCTGGAGGAGGAACTGGCCGGCCTGGGGACCGCCCTGCGGTCCCATGCGCCGTCCGTGGAGGTTCAGGCCGGCGTGCTGGATGCGGTCCGGCAGATGCGCGGGGACCTGTCCCGCGCGACCCTGCCGCCGGTCCGGGACCGGGTGGTTCCCTTCCCCGGCGCGCGCCGCCCCGCGCCCCCCCTCCCCCGCCGGCAGGAAGCCCCCGCATGGCAGGTTGTGGGCCGGCTCGCCGCCGTGCTCCTGGTCATGTTCGGTCTGGCCGCCTCCGCCTTCTGGTTCATGCGCGATTCCGCGGCGCCGCAGACCACCCGGGTCGCGGCCCGACGCCCCTCCACGGAGGCTGTCCCGCCCCCCCGCAGCCGCGTCGGGCATGCGGAAAAGGACCCCCGCTTCGGGGAGTATTCCGGTCTGGCGCGGCCCATCGCCTCCCCGGTGCCCATCGTGCTCGACACCGGCACGGACCGTCTGGCCTCGCTCAAGATGGAGGACGCCCTGGCGGCCTTTAAGCAGGACCGCGCCCGGGACCCCGAGGCCCGCGCCCGGCTGAACGCCATGGGCAGTCTCACGGAGGAGGAGGCCCGCCGCCTGCTGGAGCGTGAAGACCTCTCCCTGTCCGCCTATCTCGGCGCGCTGCAGTTCCTGCCGCCCGAAGAGGCGGCGGCCCGGCTCCGCGAGGCCGTGGACCAGCACCCCAACGACCCCCAGATGCGCTACCTGCTCGCCCGGACCCTTGCCGCCAACCCCGAGACGCGCGGCGAGGCCCTGGAGCAGATCGCCGCGCTGAACGCCCTCTCCCCGGACAACAGCCTGGGCCGCTACATGGAGGCGCAGATGCGCCTGGAGTCCGGGGATGTGGACGGCGCCCTCGCCTCGCTGGCCCAGGGCAGGTCCCTGGAGTCCGCCGACGCCTTCGGCCTCGCCGACGCCCAAAACCGCGGCGCCGCCCTCGCCGCCGCGGGCGCGGGGGAGGACCTGGCCCGCTTCCTCGCCTACGCGCAGGCGGGGCGCAGCCAGTACGCGGAGCTGACCACCCTCGGCGACGGCCTGATGGCGCAGGGCGCCGCCTATGAGGACGCGAAGGACTATGAAACCGCCGCCGAACTCTACCAGGGCGTCCAGCGCCTGGGCGAGCAGGTGGTGGAGGGCGCCAGTTTCACCAACGAGCAGCTCGCGGGCATGGACCTTCAGATGTCCGCCCTGGACGCCCTCGTGCGGGTGACGGAGGTGCTCGCCACCCCGGGGGGCGTGGACATGCTGGAGGCCGCCTACGGCGCCCTCGCCCAGAGCCTGTCCTCCTTCCTGGAGCTTGTCTCGATGATTGACTCCCTGTTTGCCGAGGCCGCCCCGCAGACGGCCGCCGAGGCCGCCGCGCAGGCGCTCGCGGAGGGCGACACGGGGCTCTGACCCCGTGCGGCGACACGAAAAACGGCCGCCCGGGCCATCGCCCGGGCGGCCGCGTTTTCAGGGGAAAACCGGTCAGCCCTTGTACTCCCTCAGCGTCTCGCCGATGTAAATCTGGCGGGGCCGCTGGATGCGCAGGTCCGGATCCTGCCGCATCTCCAGGAAGTGGGCGATCCAGCCGGGCATGCGCCCGATGGCGAACAGCACCGTGAACATCTCCGTGGGGATGCCCATGGCCCGGTAGATGATCCCGCTGTAGAAGTCAATGTTCGGATACAGCTTGCGCGAGATGAAGAAGTCGTCCTTCAGCGCGACCTCCTCCAGCTGCTTGGCGATGTCCAGCAGCGGGTCGTGGATGCCCATCTCCTCCAAAATGCGGTCCACCGCCCCCTTGAGCAGCGTGGCGCGCGGGTCGAAATTCTTGTACACCCGGTGGCCGAAGCCCATCAGGCGGAAATCGCTCGACTTGTCCTTGGCCATCGCAACGTATTTGCCCACGTCGCCGCCGTCCTGATGGATTTGCATGAGCATGTTCAGCACGGCCTCGTTCGCCCCGCCGTGCAGCTTGCCCCACAGCGCGTTGATCCCCGCCGACACCGCCGCGTAGATGTTCGCGCCGGAGCTGCACACCATGCGCACCGTGGACGTGCTGCAGTTCTGCTCGTGGTCCATGTGGAGGATCAGCAGCATGTCCAGCGCGTCCTCCATCACCTTCGGCACCACATACTCCTCCGCGGGGGACGAGAACATCATCCGCAGGAAGTTCGCCGCGTAGCTGTGGTCCGCCTTCGGGTAGGTGTACGGCAGCCCCACCGACTTCCGGTAGGAGTAGGCCGCAATCGTCTTCACCTGGCCGATCAGCCGCTGGATGTTCAAGTGCAGGTGCTCATCGTCCTCCGCGTCGTAGGGGTAGAAGGAGGACATGGACGAGACCATGGACCCCAGAATGTTCATCGGGTGCGCCGAGGTCGGATAGTGGTCCAGGAAGCTCACCTGGCTCGAATGGACAAAACTGTTCATGGTCAGCGCGCGCCGCCACTCCAGGAACTCCTCATCCGTCGGAATCCGGCCAAACACCATCAGGTACGCCGCCGCCGAAAAGCGGATGCTTCCGGCGAGCTGCTCAATGGGATACCCCCGGTACCGCAGGATGCCCGCCTCCCCGTCAATGTAGGTGATCGCGCTCTTGCACGCGCCCGTGTTGCCGTAGCCGGGGTCGTAGGTGATCGCCCCGGTCATGTCCCGCAGCTTCTTGATGTCCACCGCCACCTCGTTCTCCGTTCCCGCAAAGGTCGGAAGCTCGTATTCCTTCCCGCCGAGGATCAGTTTCGCGTTGTCCATGTCTCGCTCCTTTCGTTCCGTTGCCTGCTGCCCGTCAGCCCATGACCGGTTCCGGCAGAAATGCCGACTTCCGGCGTCATCATCCGTCACACCCCCCTGCCGGAGCCTCCAGCCCGGAGGCGTCCGTTCTTAGTGTACAGAAACCGTCTCTCTTCACGCAATTCAATAAAAGTGGGAAATGTGAACCCGCGGCCCGTCCCGGGCGTTGGGGGAACACTCCCCCCGAACGGGTTCATTCCGACTCCCCTCCTGAGGAACAGCCCTCAGCGGACCAGGTGTCCTGCCCCAAACCGCTCCACAGCGGCAGCAACCACGCGGCAGCCCAACTCCAGACAGGAAGCGTCCAGGTTCTCCCAGGTGTCCCGCCGGTTGTGGTAGTAGTGGGCCGGGCGGGGGTCCATGGCCGCCAGCAGGGCGGCGGGAATGCCTGCCCGGCTGAAAGCGGCGGCGTCGCTCGACCCCACAGTCACCACGGCCAGGGGCAGGCTCAGCCCGAGGGTCTGGCCGGTCTCCTGCAGGAACCGGCACAACGCCGGGTCGTTGGGCACAATGCCGTTCATGTCGCGGTGGTAAACGCGCAGCCAGTCCTTGTCATTAAAGGTGTCCAGGGCCAGCGCCACCGTCTCCGCCCCTTCCCATCCGGCCTTGTGGCGCGCCGCAAAGGCAGCCGCGCCGCAGAGCCCCGCCTCTTCCGACCCGGTGACCAGTGCCACGATCTCCGTGTCCGCCAGCCGGTTCTCGTCGCGCGAAAAGTGCTCGGCCAGCGCCACCGTCAGCAGCGCGCCGCTCAGGTTGTCCGCCGCCCCGGGCGCCACCACGCTGAACCGGGTGAAAAACACCCCCGGCAACGCCAGCAGCCCGGCGGCAAGCTGCGCCACGCCCGCCCAGGCCGCGCCGCCGAGGAACAGCGCATTGAGCAGGTGGAGCACCAGGACGGCCAGCACGCCGACGATGATCATGGGGACGATCAGGGGGAACAGGCGGTTGCTGTCGTGCTGAAACCGCCACTCGTAGGCGGCGTCGGCGTGGCCGCAGAGAATGACGCGCCGGCGCGCCGGCCCGGACGGCGGCACCACGGCATGCAGGTTGGTGGAGACGGACTTCGGAAAAAACGGCGTGAGCACATGGCGGTACAGGCCGACCTCCAGCACGAACAGCGCCAGGGCGGCGGCGCTCAGCAGCACCCCGGCCCACGGTGCGAGCCAGAAGAACGGCAGGGAAACCACGGTCAGGAGGCTGGACAGCATGGGCACGGCCATGAAGGCCTTCTGCGCCACGGGGAAAGTCTCCAGCACCGGGTCAAGCCCGGCCGCGCGCAGCTCCCCGGCAAGATACTCCTGGCACCGGGCCTCGCCGGGGCTTCCCGGAGGCCGCGGCCCGAACTCCTCGCAGATTATCCGGATGCGCGCGGCCATCCCGGCCGCCATGGTCTGAAACACACGCGCCTCGTCTGTCATGATCCCGCTCCTTCCTGGTCCAGAAACAGCCCCCGCTCCAGCAGCACCTGGGGAAGGCCGCCGGGGCACACCTGCGTGGCCGCCTGAAAATGGTGGCCCCGCGTCATGGCGAAAGGCAGCGCGCAGGAGAGCCCGATGCCCGCCGCGCGGATGGCGATGGTGCCGGACTCGCTGTCCTCAAACCCCGCCACGCGGTCGAAATCCCCCGGATAGACGCCCAGTTCGTGCAGGGCGATGGAGTAGAGGTCGCGGTGCGGTTTCAGCCGAATCTCACTGGAGTCGGTGGCCGTGATGACCGCGTCATAGAACACCAGCGGGTCGCTGAAGGCCCCCAGGAGGGTGTCCCGGAGCCCCTGCGGCACGGGCCACCCGGGCATTTCGGAGCGCAGCACCCGGAAAATCTCCCCCAGCACCAGATGCGCCTCGTAGGCGATGGAGGAGGTGACCAGCGCCAGCTTTGCCGGCCGCGCCGCGAAGCGCCGGCCCAGCCCCGCCAGCAGGGCCTCCGCAGCCTCCGCGGAGGGCGCCGTCTCCCCGGCCTGCCCAAGCTGGGCGCAAAGCATGGGCGCAAAGGCCCCGGCATGCTCCCCGAGCAGGCCCTTGAGCAGCGCCAGAAACACCCCCACGCCGGGCATGGGCCCCACGAGGCGCGAGGCGCCCGCCCCCAGAATCTCCCGGGCCGCCGCGTCGCCCTCGCCGCGCCCCACGGCCTCCAGCACCTCGTGGTACCGGTGGTAGTAGATGTCTATGCACGCGCGGGTGCGCCCGGCGACACCGGCGCAGGAAAAGCCCCCCGCCGTCTCCGCCGCCAGCGTGTCCAGCAGGGCCGCCGTCTCCGGAGCCTCAAGGGACTCCGCACCGCAGAGCGCCAGAAACCGCGTGTCGGAGAGCAGGCCCGCCAGCCCCGTCGAGGCCAGGGTGGACCGCACCTCGCGGCGGCGCAGCTCGTCCTTGCCGTGGCCCAGGGTCCACGCCGCCCCGGCAATATAATGCCGCCGCAGGGCGTCCCCCTGAAACCCGTCCCCATAGGTCCGCACCAGATACTCGACATGCTTGGTCGTGCTGTTGCCGATGATGTGGGGGTAGTCCCGCGCATGGTCCAGCCCCGGCCAGGCCGGGTCCGTGTCCCGGCCCGAGGCGCGGCGCACCATGGTGTCCAGCGCGTGGATGCACACCGGCTCCGTGGTCGTGGTCGTGCCGTCCATGTCCATCACGGCCGCCGCCAGCCCCCGCTCCAGACGGGAAACGCCCCGCGACAGCGGGTACAGCTCGTAGCGCGGGTGGATGTACGGCGGATTCTCCACCACGGCGTATTCATCGGCCAGCGCGGAAACCAGCTCCGCGGCCACAGTCTTGTCCGCGAAGCGCGGAAGGCGTGTTTCGTTCACAACGGACTCCAGAGAGGGGGGATGTTTCGGAACCGCCAAAAGAATACCCGCGCCACGCGCCCAATGCAACCGCGCGGCGGGCCGCACTTCCCTTTCCCGCGCAAATATGGCATGATAGGGAGTGGCGCTTTCGCATGCGTCGCGGAACCATCCGCCCCGGGCGGACAGAGGAGCACGCACACCATGCAGCAAACGCTGACGATCCTGCTGGCCGGGGGGGCCGGGGAACGGCTCTACCCGCTCACGCGCAACCGCGCAAAGCCCGCCGTGCCCTTCGGGGGCATCTACCGCATCATAGACTTCACGCTGTCCAACTGCGTCAACTCGGGCTGCCGGCGGATTCTGGTGCTGACGCAGTACAAGTCGAACTCCCTGGCGCGCCACATCAACCGGGGCTGGAACTTCCTGCACCCGGAGCTGGGGGAGTTCATCGAGATCATCCCGCCGCAGATGCGCATCAACAGCAACTGGTACCTCGGCACGGCGGACGCGATCTACCAGAACTTCTACTCCATCAACCAGCACGACCCGGGCGAGGTGCTCCTCCTCTCGGGCGACCACATTTACAAGATGAACTACCAGAAGATGGCCCAGCGGCACCGGGAAGCCGGGGCGGACCTCACGGTGGCCGCCATCGAGGTGCCCCTGGAGGAGGCGCGCCGTTTCGGGGTGTTCGAGGTGAACGCGGCCGGCCGGGCCACGGGATTCGAGGAGAAGCCGGACCGGCCAAAGCCGCTGCCGGACTCGCCGGGGACCGCCCTCGCCTCGATGGGGGTCTACCTCTTCGACGCCGGGGCGCTTCAGCGCGTCGTCAGCGAGGACGCCGAGCGGACGGACTCGCACCACGACTTCGGCCGCGACATCCTCCCCCGGATGCTGAAAACGCACAAGGTCTTCACCTTCCGGTTCGAGGACGAGAACCGGAAGCACGCCAAGTACTGGCGCGACGTCGGCACCCTGGACAGCTACTGGGAGGCCAACATGGACCTGGTCGCCGTGGACCCCCTGTTCAACCTCTACGACCGCGACTGGCCCATGCGGACCGACATGCCCATGCTGCCGCCCGCCAAGTTCGTCTTCGCCGAGATGGGCAACCGTTTCGGCGTGGCCGTGGACTCCATCGTCAGCCCGGGCTGCATCATCAGCGGCGGGCTGGTGGACCGCTGCGTCCTCTCGCCGGGCGTCCGCGTCAACTCCTACGCCCATGTGCAGGAGTCCATCCTCATGGACCGGTGCGTTGTCGGCAGGCACTGCCGCCTCCGCCGCGTCATCGTGGAGAAGGAGGTCCACATCCCCGAGAACACCCTCATCGGCTACGACCTCGCCCGCGACGCCGCCCGATTCCGCGTCACCCCCAGCGGCGTCGTCGTCGTCGAATCCTCCGACCGCTTCGGAAACTGAGCCCCCTCACCACACGTCTATGGGGCCGTAGAGGGGCGAGTCGGAACTGGTGCTTCCGGGAAGCGCGGGGCGGTTCACCTCCGGCAGCCACCGGCGCATCTCCCGCACCACCGCGTCGGCCCCCGGCGCGCCCGCCAGGTTCACCTGCTCGCCGGGGTCCGTCTCGTGGTCGTACAGCTCCTCGGACCCGTCCGCATAGCGGATGTACCGGTGGCGCTCAGAGCGCAGGGAGTGGTTGTTCGGGCCGAAGGTCGTGAGCGCCGGGCGGTCCCAGGGGGCGGCGGGGTCCTCCAGCAGGGGGCGCAGGCTGCGCCCCTCCAGACCGGGGCGGGCCGGCAGCCCGCACAGGTCCGACAGCGTGGGGTACAGGTCTATCATGCCCGCCGGACGGCGGCAGCGGCCCCCCCGCACCACGCCGGGCCCCGCAATCATCAGGGGCGCGCGCGTCGCCTCCTCCCACAGCGACCGCTTGCCCCAGCGCAGCTTGTCGCCCAGATGGAACCCGTGGTCGCCCCACAGCGCCACCACCGTGTTGTCCGCGTGCGGCCCCGCGCGCAGCGCGTCGAGCACGCGGCCCACACAGGCGTCCACAAAGCTGACACAGGCGAGATAGGCCTGCACGCCGTGCTCCCATTCGCCCAGGGAGACCACATAGTCGTGGCGCGGCGCGGCGGCGGCATGCGAAAGCTGCCGCCCGTAGCGGGGAACGTCGTCGTACTCGTCGGCGCGCGCCTCGGGGAGGATGATCTTGTCGCGCGGATGAAGATCAAACCATTTCTGCGGGGCATACATGGGGACATGGGGCCGGAAGAAGCCCACAGACAGCATGAAGGGCCCCCCGTGGTCCTCTGAAAGCCGCCGCGCCGCCCAGGACGCGATCTTGTGGTCCGGCATGTCCTCGTCCCGCTCGGGAAAGGCGCCCCAGTCCCACAGGGGGTGCCCCTTGGGCAGACTGAGCTTCTTGTCCGGCAGCGGGCCAAACCCGCCCATGGCCCCGCCGTAGTCGTGGAAGGATTCGGGGTCCGTGTTCGTGTGGAACACCTTCCCCGCGCCCAGGGACCGGTACCCGTGGGCCATGAAGTGCTGCTGGAGGGACACCGTGTCGCGGAGCGTCTCCGCCTCCCGGTACTGCGGGGTGAGAAAGTAGAGGCCCGTGGTGGAGGGGAGCCTCCCCGACAGGATGGACGCGCGCGACGGCGTGCAGATGGGCGCCTGGCAGTGCGCGTTTTCAAAGAGAACCCCCTCCCCCGCCAGCCGGTCCAGATTCGGCGTGCGCGCCTGAGGGTGGCCGCCCAGGCAGCCCACCCAGTCATTCAGGTCGTCCACCGCGATGAAGAGCACGTTGGGCCGGGGGTCCGGCGCGGACGCCCGCGCCGCCCCGCGCGGCCACGCCGCCGACACCGCCCCCGCCCCCAGGGCCCCCAAAAACCGCCGCCGGCCCCGGTCCACACCCATACCATCCATGCCAATGACCTCCCGCCGGAACACCCGGCACGCGGACAGTCTACCACGGCCCGCGTCTCGACCGGGCCGCCCGCTTCGTCCACACAACCCCGCGCGCCAACAGACCGCTGGGCACCGGGCTGACCGTAGCTTCGCGCGGCGCGAAGCGCCTTGGACTGCGGCAGCTTGCTGCCGCCTTTCTTCGCGCGGGCTTGCCCGCGCGCACGCTTACACGACACGCCGGGCTCCGCCGCCCCTTGGCAGATTCCGTGGCAACCCGGTCTGGAAGGCGCAAGCGAGCTTGCGCACTCCAAGGCGCGCTCCGCGCGCGTGTCTTGGACACACCTCACCCCTGTCAGGTCTTTCGGGAAAAAACGGCCCCTTACTGCGCGGGCGCGGCGGTTTCCGCCGCCGGCGCCTCTTCCTCCGGAGCGACGGGGGCCTCCGCGGGGACGGGTTCCGCCGCAGGGACGGGAACGGCTTCGGCGGGTGCCTCCTCCGCCGCGGCAGCCTCCTCCGCGGCAGGAACCTCCCCTGCGGACGGGGCCTCCTCCACCGCCGGCTCCTCCGCTGCGGGCGCGGCCTCCGCCGCCACTGCGGACGTGCTCTCGAACTCCACATCGGGTACAAAACCGGGCTCGGACGCGGGGGCGGGCTCGGCCACGGGGCCGGACATGGGAAGGTCCAGCAGCTTCAGTTTGCTCTGCGCGAACTTGTGGGCGTCCGTGTCGGGCGGAAAGGCTTTTGCCATCTCCATATAGGTGCTGATCATCTTCTCCTGGTTGCCCGTGGACTCATAACAGGTGCCGAGTTCCAGCCACGCCTGGATACACTGGTTGGACTGGGGATAACGGTCAATAACCTCTTGGAAGGCCCAGGCGGCGTTCTCAAAATCCTGGAGTTGACGGTAGGTCACGCCCAGGGCCATCAGGGTGACGGGCGTCTCCGGAGCATCCGGATCCTCCTCAAGCAGCCGCCGGTACTTCTCCACATAGCCCAGGCGCTCCTCCCGCTTGGTGGGGGCGGGAACCGCCTCCTTGGCGGCGTAAAAAATCTCCCGGGCCCGGTCCTGCTGGTCGGCGGCCACGGGGTGCGGACGGCGCACTTTCCGGGCGGGGGCCTCCTTTTCCGCCCCCCCGGTGAAGAGGGAAACCACCCCCGCGCCGAGTGCGACAAGGCACACGGCGCACATCCCCACCATCCACCCGTTCTTCCGCAGAAACTCCGCGTTCATGAAAACCCTCAGTTCTGCGGGAGTTCGCGCCAGGAAACCATGGAGAGGTCCATGATCGGGTAGTTGCCGATCATGCCGTAGGGCAGGTTGCGCGAAAGCTCGGGCACCTGGAAAATGTTCGGCACCTGGGATCCCATGTCGAAGTAGTTGGAGACGAAGGTTCCGACCACGTTCGTCTGTTTCATGGACTGTATGCTGCCCTCGGCGTAGAAGGCGCCCATGATGTTGAGCTGGGATTTGCTGCCCACCAGCATGTCCTGTGCGGACATGACGCCCAGCACATTGCGGACCGGATAGCTCAGGGCCGTGTCCGCCGGATTGCCGTTGTTGCAGGTCAGGAGGTTCGTGTCAATGGTCACGTCCCCGTAGGTCAGGATGGCGCCCCGGCCGGAATAGTGGATGGTCGTATCATTACCCTTGCCCGTGAACTCTAAGTCGCCGTTGATCCGTATCTGGCCGTTGATCTTCAGCACATTGGTCGCCGGGTTGAAGCTGATGTAGTCGTCGTTGGCGCCGGGCACCGCGGCGAGCGCGGCGGGGCCGCTGAGTTCCTGGCCCGTCGTCGCGTTCCAGTAGAAGGCATTCTTGGCTCCCGTGTCAATCAGCATGCTCTTGTTGTACATGCCGTCGGTCCGCGCGGTCGGGTCGGCCAGCAGCACCTCGCTGAAGTACTCGGAGTGGGTGTACCAGGTGCCCGTGTAGGGGTTCATGACGCGCGAGCCGTCGGTCTCGCGCCAGTCGTCGTCGAGCAGGGGCAGCGACATGCGGGTGCCCAGGTCGTAGGTGTTGTTGAACCCGTTGTCGCTCCACACCGACTTGGGGATGCCCCGCCCGCCGTCGGGAATCACCGCGTTGCCCGCCCAGCCGTCGTTCACAAAGGTGCCGTCCATCAGCTCCTTCACGCTGTTGCCGTCGTTGTTCGCCTCGCCGATCTCGGAATTGCCCGACATGCTGACCAGGCCGCGGCGAACGCGCAGTGACGCGTTCAGGGTCTCCACCTCCTTGCCGTTGACAAAGGTGGTGGGCAGGGCGGGCACCCGCGACCGCAACGTGGCGGGCATGCCGGCGTAATTGTTGTGGATCAGGGAGGTGCCGCTCATCTCCATGGCCGCGAGCGCCAGGTTGCTCGGGTCCAGGTCGTCGCCCAGCAGGTGCACGGAGCCGTAGATGCTCACATTGCCGTTGATCAGCTGCCCGGCGGCCCCCGTGCCCGCGAAGATGGCGTTGTTCCAGACGTTCACATCCTTGGCGACGTACACGGACTCCACCTCGCGCTCGACCTCCTCGTACTGCGCCGCGCTGTGGATGCTGAACACGAGCTGCTCGCCGAAGTCGTCCACCGCGCCGTTGCCGTTGTTGTCCCGGCTGTCGTTGGCCCAGTCGGCCACATAGCTCATGTAGACGAGCCCGGGCATGCCCGGAAGCTCCACCGGATTGGCGTCGGTGGAGTCAAACTCCGGCAGCAAAATCCGGTTGTCGGAGTCGTAGACGGGGTCCCATGTTTCCAGGCCCACACTGGCGTCGCTGGCGCCGCCGCCCGCCGCGCTTTTCGCGGTCGAGGCGCCGATGCCGGAGGTGGAGACCGCGTTGAGGCTGACCCCCTCCGGCGGCGCCGTGGCCGGGGTGCCGGTCTCGGCGCCCTCCAGAATGGCCACGCTGTGCAGCCGCGCGGACTCCACGCCGTCGAAACATATCTGGAAATCCTCGTGGCGCTCCACCAGCCTGAACTGGTCCAGCTGCCGTGTGGCAACGGCCACGATGACGAGCGCCGCAACGGCGATGAAAATCACCGCCGTCAACTGCGCCATGCCCGAGGTGCCTCCGCGCCGGATAGTGTTCCTCTTCATGGCTAGTTCCTCATCGCCGCAAACTGCGACATGCTGGTTGTCATGACACGCCCCCGGGCGGTGCGGCCCTGCGCGCGGATCATCAACTCGACCCCCGCATCGCGCGGGGTTACCCAAAAACCGCTGTTGTCCGCCGTCGGCTGCGCCCCGTCGGGCGGCGCAACCAGATGGTTTGCCAGCACGGTGACCACGTCGCCCTGGACCATCACCAGCTGCGTGGCCGTCACCCCGTCCTCGTTTGCATCCTGCAGGTCCGGACCGACGGTGATGGCCGCGCCAAGCTCCAGCCTTGCGCCCACATTGACCGCCGTGCCGTTCCCGTCCAAATCGTCGGCGGCGCGGAACGTGAGCACGGGGCCGGGAAGCTGGTTCCAGTTCACGGTGCTGCGGGAGGCCATGCGCACCAGGGGCAGCACCACCTGCACCCCGCGGCGCGCCTCCTCGTTTCCCTGAATTTTCGCCCGCTGCACCTGCGCGGTGCCGGCAAACGCCTCTGAAAGGCCGTACAGCGTCAGCAGGAGCACCGAAAGAATGGCGGAGGCCGTCATCACCTCCAGAAGCGTGAAGCCGCGGTTGTTCATGCCCATGAACTCATCTCCCCACCATCGTGGACGCCGTGCTTGTATACATGCGGCCCCGCGTGTCGGTCCACACGGCCGTGGCCACCACCTCCACGGGATCGGGAAGCGCCGCCATGGCCTGGACCACATCGGTGACGGGGAGACTCACCCGCTCGCCAGACGTGTTCACCGCCTCCAGCGCCACGGCGATCTCCACATGGTCCTCTGTGTAAAGGGGGATTTCCTGCGTGATAACGTCGTTGAGGGAGCGCGAACGAAGACTCTCCATCACACTCGCCAGATGGTTCGAGGCCTTGGCACGCCCCTCATTGACTTCCCCCATAAGGTTGATGGAAATCAGGGATCCGAACAGCAGGGTGAGCGCCAAGGCGAGGGTGCCTGCGGCGAACATCACCTCAACAAGCGTGAAACCCCCGTCACTTGTGCCGCCGGACTTGGCCTTGCGTTCTTCTCGCACATCCATGGCTCAGTCCTCCAAGGGACGATGTACCAGACAACCGGGAAAAAAGCAAGCGGAAAAAAATAGCACACAACCGCAGTTTGCGTGGTTTCCTCAGTATGATTAGCAAAAAACCGAACAAAACACACCTTTTTTTTCAACTGGTCCAATCACTTTAAAAGTCATCGGTTCCCCGCAGGCCGCCCGTCCGCAGGAAGGGATGCCGGGAAAATCGAAGCCGCGCCGGGGCCGGGACACTCCCCTGCGCGCGCGTTTGCCTTTTCCGCCACCTGCGGGGTACGATACTCGGACGCCGAGGTTCCCGGAGGATCGCGGGACCGCGCAACCCTAATTCCTGAGGAGCCTGCCGTGTTTGACACCCTGCTTCGGGACCATCTGGCCCGCACCCCTTCTGAAAAGACCTCCGCCGCTTTTGTCGCCTGGCTGGCCCAGCTTTCGGTCATCCGCGAAGTGTCCCCGGAGGCGGCCCGCGCCATCGTGCAGGAGCTGGCCGACCAGCGGTCTTATCTGAAACTGATCGCCAGCGAGAACTATTCATCTCTCGCCACCCAGCTGGCCATGGGCAACCTGCTGACCGACAAGTACTCGGAGGGCATCCCCTTCCAGCGGTTCTACGAGGGCTGCGACAATGTGGACACCGTGGAGGCGCTCGCCTGCGAACAGGCCTGCAAGCTGTTCGGCGCGGAGCATGCCTATGTCCAGCCGCACAGCGGGGCGGACGCGAACATGGTGGCCTACTGGGCCATTCTGACGGCGCGGGTGGAGGTTCCCGCGCTTCAGAAGATGGGCGTGACGAACATGGCCCACATGGCGCAGGAGGACTGGGAAAAGGTGCGGCAGGCGCTGAACAACCAGCGGCTGCTGGGCATGGACTACTACTCCGGCGGCCACCTGACCCACGGATACCGGCGCAACCTGTCCGCGAAGATGTTTGACGCGCACACCTACACGGTGAACCGGGAGACGGGGCTGCTGGACTATGACGAGATCGGGCGGATGGCGCGGGAAATCAAGCCGCTCATCCTGCTGGCGGGGTACAGCGCCTATCCGCGCGAGATCAACTTCCGCCGGATGCGCGGGATTGCGGACGAAGTGGGCGCGGTGTTCATGGTGGACATGGCGCACTTCGCGGGGCTCGTGGGAGGGGGCGTCTTCCAGGGGGACGCCAACCCCGTGGCCCACGCGCACATCGTGACCTCGACCACGCACAAGACCCTGCGCGGGCCGCGCGGCGGCATCGTGCTGTGCACCAGGGAGTTCGCGGAGTATGTGGACAAGGGATGCCCCCTGGTCCTCGGAGGCCCGCTGCCCCACATCATGGCGGCCAAGGCCGTCGCCCTGACGGAGGCCAACCGGCCCGCCTTCAAGGACTACGCGGCGCGGATCACCGCCAACGCCCGCACCCTGGCCGCGGAACTCACGGAGCGCGGGTTCACCCTGGCCACCGGCGGCACGGACAACCATCTCATGCTGGTGAACGTGGCGGCAAGCCGGGGACTCACGGGCACCCAGGCCGCCTCGGCCCTGCGCGAGTGCGGCGTCACCCTGAACTACAACTCGCTGCCCTTCGACCCGAACGGGCCCATGATCACCAGCGGCCTGCGCATCGGCACGCCCGCCGTGACCACCCTGGGCATGGGCGCGCCGGAAATGGCGGAGATCGCGGACATCCTCGCGCTGGTGCTCAACGCCGCCAGGCCCGCCGTGCTCACCAGCGGCGACAACGCGGGCAAGCCCAGCAAGAAGAAATACGAACTGGACCCGGCGGTCCGGCAGGCCGCCCGCGGCCGCGTCGCCGCGCTGCTGGCCCGGTTCCCGGTGTATCCGGAACTGGACCTGGACCTGCTGCGCCGGTGCGCGGAGTAGCCGGGCTCCCGGGGAGACCGCCCCATGGCGAACATCTTTTTCGACCCCTTTGACACCGGCCAGCCGCCCGGCACGCCGCAGACCGGGCCCCGGACGACCGATGCGCGCACGTCCCCCGTGCAGGCGTCGGAAATCCGGGAACTGCGCGACCAGGTGGAGCGCCTGGCCCTCATGTGCCAGGCCATGTGGGAGCTGGTGCGGACGCGGGCGAAGCTGTCGGACGCGGAGCTGGAAAAGCTCGCCCAGGAGATAGACCTCCGCGACGGCATGCCGGACGGCAAGCTGACCAGCCACCCGGTCAAATGCCCCAACTGCGGGCGGGTAAGCAATTCCAGGCACAAGAAGTGCCTCTACTGCGGGCTGCTGTTCGAGGGCGACGCGTTCGCCTGAGAGCGGCGGCGCGCGCCAAAGGAGACTCAGACTCATGGCCACCGAAGCACAGGTCCTGGAGGCCCTCCGGGCCATCGTGGACCCCGACCTGAACCGGGACATCGTGTCCCTCGGATTTGTCAAGAACCTGAAAATCGAGGGGGGCGCGGTCCGGTTCGACATCGAGCTGACCACCCCCGCCTGCCCCGTCAAGGACGCCTTCAAGCGGCAGGCCGAGGCCGCCGTCGGCGCCCTGCCCGGCGTGGACCGGGTGGAGGTGACGATGACGGCGCAGCACCGGTCGAAAACCCAGCCGGACCTGGACCTGGGCCAGATCGGCGCGATCGTGGCCGTGTCCTCGTGCAAGGGCGGCGTGGGCAAGTCCACCGTGGCCGCCCTGCTGGCGCGCGCCCTGCAGCGCGAGGGGCTGGCGGTGGGCCTGCTGGACGCGGATGTCCACGGGCCGTCCCTGCCGACGCTGCTGAACACGCACCACCCGGAGGTGGTCTCCTTTGGCGACCAGTTCCTCCCCGTGGAGGTGGACGGGCTGAAAACCATGAGCCTGGGCTACATGCTGGGCGACCGGCCGGCCGTCATGCGCGGGCCCATGGTCTCGGGCTATGTCATGCAGCTCCTCGGCCAGACGGAGTGGGGCCCCCTCGACTACCTCCTCATTGACCTGCCGCCGGGCACCGGCGACATCCAGCTCACCCTGACCCAGCGGGTGGCCCTGGACGGGGCCCTCATCGTGACCACGCCGCAGGCGCTGTCCCTCGTGGACGTGGCGCGCGGCATCCTCATGTTCGAGCGCGTGGACGTGCCCGTGCTCGGGATCGTGGAGAACATGGCCTCCTTCACCTGCGACGGCTGCGGCAGGGAGCACCACCCCTTCGGCGACGGCACCCGTGCCCTCAAGGACCGCTTCGGCCTGGACACGCTGGCGCGCCTGCCCATCCTGCCGGGGCTGCACACCGCCGCCACCCGCGACGCCGGGGCGGACATTGCGGCCTTCGCCGGACTGGCCCAAAACCTCCACCGCGCCGTGGGCATGCGCCGGGCGGGCCGGGGGCCGCAGCCGCAGGTGCGCACGGACCTGGCCTTTGTGTCCGTGCTCTGGCCCGACGGCACGGAGGACCGGATTCCCAACCGCACGCTGCGGGCCTCCTGCCAGTGCGCCGTCTGCGTGGACGAGTACACCCGGGAGCAGAAGCTCGACCCCGCCTCCATCCCGGAGGACATTCACGCCGAGGAGCTCCAGTACCTCGGGAACTACGCCGTGGCCCTCTCCTGGAGCGACGGGCACAGCTCGGGCATCTTCTCGTGGGAGCATCTCAAGAACGTGGCCCGGTCGGCCGCCGCGGGCGACTGCGGCTGCGGAAGGGCCTGGAAGGAATAGCCCGCGAAACGGCAAAACGGGCGTCCGGCACCCGCCGGACGCCCGTTCCTTTTTCAGGCAGGAGGGCCGAAGGCCCTGTCAGTTCTTCACCATGCGCACATGGATCATGTCGGCCAGCCCCTGGTTGCCGCGCACCTGGATGTTCTTCACATAGGTGCCCGCGTCCACCACGGTGCGGTCCACGCGCACGTTGAACGGGGCCTCCTCCCCGGGGCCGAGCACGGAACCGGCGCTGGTCACGGAGACCCATTCGGGCAGGTCCGCCGTGTCTATCGCCCACTCCAGCTGGCCCTGTCCGGTGTTGGTCACCTTGGTGGGCAGCTCCGTGAGCGCGTCGCCGAAATCCATGTCCCGGTTTTCGATCTCCATCTTGGGCGCCTCAACCTCGTAAAGCACAAAGAAGGGGCCGAGGGTGCCGAAGTAGGGCAGGCTTCCGTAGGTGAAGTCCATGTAGAAGGAGCCGCTGTACAGGCCCGGTTCCGCGGCCGCGCGGTCCGGCGCGATGACGCACAGCCCGGGAACCTCCGTGGACGTCACCGGCGGGATCAGCTCGGCGTCTATCGGGTCAATGGTGAACCGGCCGATCTGCCTGCCCGGATACGAGAGCGCGCCCTGGCGGATCACCCAGTGCAGCGCGACGTCCGTCGGCGGATGCGAGCCGCCGATGTTGAAGACGTCCACGTCCGCCTGAACCCCCGCCGCCCCAAGATCCACCACGTCCGGCTTGGTGAGAATCGGCGCGGGGTCGTAAGCCAGCCTGGGCCTCGGGAAGGACGTGGCCTGGAAGAAGCTGTCCGCAACCGTGATGGTGTCCGGGCAGGTGAAGTACTTGCCGTCCTGCGACCCGCCGATGACGGGGTCCAGCACTTCCAGCCGCACCTTGAAGGGCGCCGCCGAATTCACCGTGATGTCCATCAGCTCGCCGTAGTCCCCGTAGCGGAAGGCCCGCCCCGCGGGCGCGATGAACGTGTAGTCGTTGCCCGACACCTGGAGCGTCCAGTCGGACACCAGGCCGCCGGCGAGGCGCGGCACCACGGAGTATCCGGCCGTCGGCAGCGCGGTGCCGTCCAGCAGCTCGGCGGTCACCCGCAGGGACAGGCGGGAAAGGTTGCGCGGCGTGTAGTCGGCATAGAGGCGCACCACGGCCGATCCGCCCGAAATGCCCTCGCTCTTCATGCCGATCTGGCCCAGGCGCACATCGTTGGCGTAGGTGCCCGTGGGCACCTGCTCCACGAAAAAGTCCCCCGTGACCGCCGGATTCTTGTCGAAGGAGGTCAACCGCACGTCCAGCAGAATGGCCGTCGCCTCGTTGAGGGACACATAGCCGAAGGACAAATGGGCCTGGAGGTCGCGGGGCAGCGACTGCGCCTCGAATCCGGGCTGCACCGAGCAGCGCTTGAGCAGGCCGGAAAGGGTCGGCCGCTTCTCGCCCGCCTCGGTCATCCGGGTTTCCGCGGCGTAATAGTGGCCGCCGGACTTGGTGGCCAGCTCGATGAGCGGGTTGGCCTGCACATCCGTGCCGAAGCCTATCGGCATGAACCGCACGCGGGTCCCCTCCAGGAAATCGCCCACCGGGCCGGTCTCGCCGGGGGGCGTGGTGCGCCGGCCGTCCGTGACGGCGACCGCCACATACTCCTCCGAGGAGTCGAAGGGAACCAGTATCTCGTCGCTGTCGAGCAGGAACAGGGTTGTGGCGGCCGAGGTCAGCGCCGGCAGCAGCGCCGTCGCCCCGTTGTCCACCACGGTGATCGAGTCCAGACGGTGCCGCAGCACGTCCTTGTTCTTGACGAAGGGCTGGTACTCCAGCTCCGGATGGGCGGGGTCCGCCCCGTAGATCAGGCGCAGCGGCTGCGACTGGTCGCGCTCGCTGAACACGCCCAGGGCCACCCGGTAATGGGCCGGCAGCGTGTCGAGAAGCGGGCCGACCGTGCGGCGGTACAGCTCAAGCAGCGGGTCCGTGAGGCCTGCCGGAAGCTCGCCGTCCTCCACCAGCTTCTCCGCCGCCTCCATCATGCTGCCCGAGAAGTCCAGCATGATGAGCACGGTGAACCGGAGCCCCTCGTTCTTGCGGACGTAGACCTCCGTCTCGTCCAGGTCAATCGGCAGGGACTCTTCAAGCACCACGGCCTCCACATTGGCCAGGTCATAGTGGAACAGGTCGTCCGCCGGATCGTCGAGCAGGGTCGGGAACACGTTGTAGGCCGAGTCGCGCAGCAGGAAATTGGAGCGGATCAGGGACGGGCACCGCAGCGTGGGCACCGCCCCCTGTATCGTCAGCGGGGCCAGGTCCACCGAAACCGTGATTTCCACCGGCTCCGGCGGAATCGCGTCCGTCGGCACCTCCGACGCCGAAACGGTCAGCTTGGCCGACGCGCCGGTGCCGGGTATCTTGGACCGGTCAATGGCCACGCTGATGGGCCGCCAGTCCTTGGGCACCCCCGCCGGGGTGCCGAGGCTGCGCCCGAAACCCGGGTCAACGAACAGCCATTCGGGCTGGTTGGACACAATCTGGAAATTCAGGTATTCGCCCGGGTCCCCCTGGTTGCACACCTCGATGAGGGCCGTGTTGGCGAAACGCCCGAACGCGATGGACTGGGGCTTGACGCCGATGGTGATCCGGTACGGCACCCGCACCTGAAGGTCTATCAGGGCAATGGGCTTGGCGGGATCGTTGGAAAGCAGCTGCAGGGGGAACACCGCCCCCGTCCGCGGGAGCCCCTCGCGGTTGACCGTGACGGTGACGGTGGCCTGGCGCCCGGGCTCAACCTCCCCCTGGAGCGGGGAAATGGAGGTGATCCAGGTGGGGATGTTCTGGCTCTCATCCACCCGCCACGAAAGCCGCCCGTTGCCCGTGTTGCGGATGACAAAGGTCTGCGTGGTCTCCGCGATGTCGAAGAGCAGGAACGGGATGTTGTTGACGTCCACCCCCTCGCCCACCACGACAAACTCGGGGAGTGAGGGCGCCGAGGCGCTGACGGTCACCGGCACGGGCGTCGTGAAATCCCCCGCGGCGGTCACCTGGAAGGCGTGCTCGAAAATGTCCTGGTCCGCGGGCGCCTGGGTGCGGTCCACCCGCAGGGTCACCGTGTCCGTCAGGGTTCCTGAGACGGTGCCCCCCGCCTGCCCACCGCCGTCCACCGGAACCAGGCTCAGCCAGGCCGGGAACGCCGTGGTGTCAATCCCCCAGGTGATCGTGCCGATGCCCTCGTTCCATATCCCGACCGTGATCTCGTTGCCCGAAACCCCAAAGTCAATGTCGCTCGGGGAGACCTTCAACTCCGCCGGCTTGGGGACGGCCATGGCGGCGGCCACCTCGGCGGCGACACCGGCGACGGTGACGGACACCCGGGCCGTGTAGTTGCCGGCGCCCAGCCCGCCGGGGGTCGCCGTAAGGGTCAGGGTGGCGGTCCCCGCCCCGGGAACACTGCCGGACGCCGGGGCCACCGCAAGCCAGCCGGCCGCGGCGGCGGGCACGGCGGCGGTCACATCCAGCGCGGACTGGCCCAGATTCTCCACCGTGATTGTCCGGACGGCCGGGGCGGTGATGGTGCCGAAATCCACCGAAACCGGCGTCAGGCGGAAGGCCTGCACCAGGGCGGAAACCCCGATCTCCAGCGCAAAATTGAGGGACGGCGCCGACACACGGATGGTGCCGGTGTAGGAGCCCGGCTGCAGGCCGATGCTGGACGCCGAGACCTGCACCTGAAGCGACGCGGAGGCGGGAAGCACCGGCGCGGTTTCGCCCACGGCCAGCCATCCGGCCCCGTCGGCGGTGACGGCGCTGATCTCCAGAGGAATCGCCCCGCCGCTGCGGTTCTGCACCACGATTCCCTGGGTCCGGACCGTGTCCGCGCCAAGGGCGCCAAAGTCCAGCTGGGGCGGGGACACGGAGAAGGTCGGCACCTGCATGGAGACCGCCACCTCCGCGTTGCCGCCGTTGGACACAAACTGCACGGGGGCGCTGTAGGGCTCGGCACTGGCGGCCAGATTGCCGCGGTCCACCCGGACGGTGACGTCTGTCTTCTCCCCGAAGGCCAGCGCCCCGGCGGCGGGCGTGGCGCCCAGCCAGGTCTTGTCCGCGGGAACGCCGAGGGTCCAGTTCAGCACCTCCGAGCCCCGGTTGCTGACCGTGACGATCCCCTCCACCTCGTTCAGGCCGAAATCCAGGGACGCCGGCGTGACCACAAGCACGGCCTCTGTCTCCCGGCGCGCGGAAACGATCACTTTCTCCTCGCCGCCGTTGGAGGCGACAAGAATCTCGCCGCGCACCTCCAGCTCGCCTTCGGGAATCCCCTCCTTCACCAGAACGACCTGCAGCATCAGCACGTCTCTGCGGACGGTGGCGGTGTAACTCGACACCGTTTCGCCCGACGGGGTGCGCAGCACCACCCAGGGGAGCTCCTCGGAGACCGTGCACCTGAGGGCGCCGGCGCCCGCATTGGCCACACGGAAGGTGCCGTCACTGATCCCGTTGCCCAGGGCCACCGTGACGGGGGTGACGCTCAGAACCGGCCGAAACGAGCAGCCGGCGCAAAGCGCGACGGCGGCCGCCAGGCCCACCATGGTCATCCAACGCGTTGCTCTGAACATGTGCAGCGTCCTTATCCCGCGGCCGGCGCCGGCGGGCAGTCATTGTCAGCTAACCCGGAAAACCACCCTCACCTGCTCCGTCTGGAAGGTGTCGGTGTGAATCAGCAGGGTGGCCTCGTACAGGCCGCCGGGAAGCCCCGCCCTGTCCACATCCACCGTGAACGAGGTGGAGCCGCCCGGTGCCACGGTCGCCGAAGCCCCCGAGAGGTCCAAGGTGAAGCGCCCCTGAAGCAGCGCGGCCACCGGGGCCGCCGGCACAATCTCCGCCGTCCACGAGAAGGTGTCCAGCCGTCCGTTGACCAGGCTCACCGTCGCCGGCGCGAGCGTCAGGTCAAGCTGCGCGGGGAAGGCGAGCGGGCCCGGCAGCCCGCTGTCGTCAATCGCCGGATCCTGGAAATCGGGCAGGCCGTCCTCGTCCATGTCCCAGGCGTTCGGCGCCTCGGGGTCCA
>JAPXRP010000032.1:0-29356 GCA_033813475.1 Candidatus Hydrogenedentota bacterium | reverse complement strand
GGCCGCCAGAATCCCCACCGGACTCGTGCCCGCGACCCCCGCCAGCAGCTCCTGCTGGCGGGCCAGCGCCTGCTCCGCGTGGTGCCGGGCTGTCACGTCGCGCAGAATGCACAGGCGCGCGGGGGTCGCCGAGGGGTCCATCCCGATGTCCGTCGCCTCCACAAAGACCTCCCCGCCGTCCGGTCCGGGAATCGCCAGAGACGCCGGCGCCGGCTCCGTCCCCGCCACGGCCGCCTCGCCGCCCGGCACCAGCCGGGAAAAACGCACGCCCTCCAGCGCTGCGGGCGCGTCCCGGTGAAAGAGCCGGGCCGCCGCCGTGTTGGCGAACAGCACGCGCCCCCCCGCGTGCATGAGCATGGCGTCGGGCGAGGACTCAATGAGGGACCGGTGCTTCCGCTCGCTCGCCGCGAGTTCCGCCGTGCGCGCCGCGACCTGGACCCGCAGGGTGGCGATCCAGAAGAAGGCGGCCACCAGGACAAGCAGGACGACCGCCGCCGCGGCGAAGAGCTTGGGGAGATGGCGCTCCAGGAAGCCCCGGTCGCGCACGCCCAGCCATTTCTCGTAGACGGCCCGGTACTCCCCCGTCGCCTTCAGGATGCGCAGGCCCTCGTTCAGCCGCCCCACCAGGTCCCCGCGCCCCTTCTTCACGGCGAAGCAGAAGGAGGACTCGCTCAGGGTGAACGGGGCCACGTCGAGGTTGGACAGGCCCAGCCGCTCGCACAGGAACAGCCCCTGGTACCGGTTGAGCAGGGCGACGTCGTACTCCCCCGCCGCCAGCAGCCGCAGCACCCCCTCCGGGTCCGGCACGGTGACCACCCGCCTCGCCACGTCCCGCGCGAGAATCCAGTCGTGCATGATCTCCCCCTCCTGCACGATGACCGTCCTTCCCCGCAGCCCCTCGGGACCGGCCAGCGCGCCGCCCTTCCGGAAGAAGACGCCGTGAATCAGCAGGCTGTGGGGGACACTGAAATCCGCCAGCTCTTCCCGCTGCGGGGAGTAGGCGTAGCCCGTCAGGCCGTCCACCTCGCCCGTCTCCAGCAGCCGCCGGGCCTCCCCCCAGGGCAGCAGCCGGATCTCCAGGTCGAAGTTCATCACCCGGGCCGCCGCCCGGAGCAGCTCCACCGTGAAGCCCGACGGCGCGCCCCCCTCCAGAAACTCAAAGGGGGGGTAATTGGCGTCCCCCGCAAACACCAGGCGCTCCCCCCGCGCGGGCGCCGCCACGCAGGCAGCCGCGAAGAACAGCACGGCCAGAAGGGGGAAAAACGCGCGCGGACGAAAAGGGCCCGGGCCCTTCCCCCGGACGCGGTCGGGACTCCCTGACGGCATGCGCTGCGTCTCCGGAACGGTTTTCGGCGCCGCGGCGGACTGCCCGCCGCCCCCTTACTCTAGGGGGGCGCGCGGTGGAATGCAAGCGCGGGGCGTGAACCCGCGCCGCCGCATGGAATATAGTGGGGGCCCCGGCTCGCCGCCGCAACAGGGAGACAACGAATGGACCCGCACCGCCTGACCCGCCGCGCCTTTCTGGCCGCCGCCACCACGACCGCCCTGGCCGCCGCCGCGCCGCGCGTGAACGCCGCGCGCGTGGTGCCGCGGAAACTGTCGCCCAACGAGAAGATGAACATCGCGGGCATCGGCGTGGGCGGCATGGGGCGCGGCAATGTGGACGCGTGCGCCGTGACGGAGAACATCGCCGCCCTGTGCGACGTGGACTTCAAATACGCGGGCGGCGCCCTCGCCGCGTATCCGAAGGCGCGCCGCCACACGGACTACCGCAAGATGTTCGACGCCGAGGACGGCCAGATAGACGCCGTGATCATCGCCACGCCGGACCACACCCACGCCGTCATCGCCCTGGAGGCCGTGCGCCGGGGAAAGCACGTCTACTGCCAGAAGCCGCTCACGCACAGCGTCGCCGAAACGCGCGCCCTCACCCTGGCCGCCCGCGAGGCAGGCGTGCAGACGCAGATGGGCAACCAGGGGCACTCCTCCGACGCCATCCGCCGCTGCCGCGAATGGGTGCAGGCCGGGGTCATCGGCCCCATCCGCGAGGTGCACGCGTGGAGCGACCGGCCCGTGGGGGGCGACCCGTGGTCGGACTTCCCGATCATGGCGCGCCCGAAGGAGAAGCCGCCCGTGCCGGAGTCGCTGGACTGGGACCTGTGGCTCGGGCCCGCCAAGAAGCGCCCCTACCACCCGATCTACCACCCCATGTCCTGGCGCGGGTTTGTGGATTTCGGCACGGGGCCGCTGGGCGACATGGGTTGCCACATCCTCGACCCGGCCTTCTGGGCCCTCGACCTCGGGCACCCCGCCAGCGTGCAGGCCACCACCACGCACTACGAGCCGGAGATCAGCGCGGAAACCTACCCCCGCGCCTGCATCGTGCGGTACCGGTTTCCCGCCCGGGGCGCGATGCCGCCCGTCACCCTGACCTGGTATGACGGCCGCCTCAGACCGCCCGTCCCGGACGGCCTGCCCGCCGACCACGACTTCGGCGCCAACGGCGCGCTCTTCATCGGCGAAAAAGGGTTCATCCAGCACGGGTCGCACGGGGCGGGCGGCGTCCACCTGTTGCCCGAGGCCTTCGCCAGGGAGGCCCCGCAGCCCCCCGAGACCCTCCCGCGCATCCCCCAGACCGACGGCGCCCACGAGCGCGACTGGATCCGCGCCTGCAAGACCGGCGAGCCCGCCTCGTCGAACTTCGAGTACGGCGGCGCGCTCACCGAGATGGTGCTCCTGGGCGTCGTGGCCATCCGCCTCCCGGACCGCCGCCTCGAATGGGACAGCGCGGCCATGCGCGTCACCAACTGCAAGGAGGCGGAGGAGCTCGTGAATCCGTCCTACCGCAGAGGCTGGTCGCTGGAGGGGTAGGGAAGACTCAACGCGGAGACGCGGAGAACGCAGAGGGAGCGAGGCACGCAGACTCCGGCGTGTCGGGTGAAAGGAGAGCCGTCTTCCGCCGCGCGGGCTTGCCCGGGCGGGGTCAGTTTGCAGCCCCCTGGCCGCCGTCTTTTCTGACCTGAATCTCCGCGCCCTCTGCGTCACTCTGCGTTGGTCTTCTATTCCTCCGCCATCATTTGGGCAGGGCGTTGGGGTGTGGCGCATCTTGACATTTTTTCAGATTCTTGGTAGGATGCGCGCACGCGGGTTTCTGTCGAGGCGCGGCTTTCCCCGCCTGAGATGAGGAACATGAGAAAGAAGAATTTGCTGTGGTGCTGCGTTTTGATATGACTTTGTTGCCATAATGTTGCGTATTGTGTATCGGAAATTGCAGTCCTGATGCCGGAAAATCATAGAGGAGAGTTATATGGTCACCTTCATCTGCCCATCCTGTGGAAAGCGGCTTGCTGTGCCGGACACGCTCATTGGGCAAGCCGGACGGTGCGCCTCCTGCAAAGAGAAGTATCTTCTGACTGCCGACATGGTCTGTGATAGTCCTCCCCGCAGCAGTAAACCTGCCGCGCAGGAAGAGGTCGAAAGAAGTCCGGCAGGAAATTCGTTTCAAAGTCGCAACTGGGGCTCTTCCACCAGTCTCGGAGTCCAGGGTAATTCCAGTTCTCCCAGGTCACGATACGCCACAGCTCTTTTCGCTGTGGCTGCGATTATAGTAACAATCATTTCAGGGGTTGTTTTCTCGCTTTATCGTGGAAAGACCGTGTCTGATGAGAGAAATAATGTTTCTGTTTCTGGCAATGGGGGGCATATTCCGAAAGAAGAATATATGGTGACAAGGATGATGCTTGGGGGAAGCAGTTTGGAGAATCTCGGGAAGCTCATAGCCGCCATGGAGTTGCCTGACAACACCCGGCTGATTGAAAGCTTGCTGGCCTCCAACACTGTGTTGGAAGTGCCCCAGGGCGAGCGGCTGGAGGTTTCGGTCCGCGGAGAGAACGGCTATGCATGCGTGCGGTCAGAGACCAGGAACATCCTTGTATGGGTTCACACTTCCTGGCTTGAGCCCTACGACCGCAGCGTGTCTCTAAAGATGCAGATGGCCAATGAAAAACGGCGGCTTGAGGAGGAGGAACGGATTTCCAAAGAGAAGGAGGAGGAATTGCGGCGCCAACAAGAGCTTGAGGAAAGGGATCGGATAGAGCAGGCAAGACGAGAAGCCGAAGAGGCCGCACGGGCTTCCGAAGCGGAAAAGGACACCAAGTCTTTTGACGGGAACACGCTGGTGCTGAAAGCGGGGAGGAGCAAGGCCCGCGCAAATCAGGAGGCCCATGCCGAGATCCAATCCCAAATGTCGGCGGGTTACGCCGAGCAAATACGGCTGCGAGAGGAGGAGAAGGCCCGCATTGCGAAAGAAACAGCGGAGCGTGAAGCGGCGGCGGCCCATGAACGAAAAGCCCGGCAATGGGAACAGGAGCAGCGGCAGCATGAGCTGAACAAGGCGTATTTGTCCGCCCCAAAAATTACCGTCGGTGTGTCACAGAGGACCCTGGTCGTCCAATAGACGGGACACGAAGAGAGGTGTGGGCGTTTACTGTGGCCGAAGTATGGGCAACCAGTCCTCTGTCCAGACCATATCGGGCGCGATTGGATGCGTCCCTTCAAGTCCGTCTCCCCGACCGCCGCCTCGAATGGGACGGCGCGGCCATGCGCGTCACCAACTGCAAGGGGGCGGAGGGGCTCGTGAACCCGCCCTGCCGCAGGGGCTGGTCGCTGGAGGGGTAGGGAAGACTCAACGCGGAGACGCGGAGAACGCAAAGAACGCGGAGGGAGGGAAACAGATGCATGAGAATGACGTTTCCGACCGCATCATTGGCGCGGCGATTGAGGTGCACCGTGCGCTGGGGCCAGGGCTGCTTGAAGGGGTGTATGAGGAGGCGCTTTGCCATGAGCTGCACCTGCGTGGCTTGGCCTTTGAACGCCAGAAAGGGGTTCCCATCGCATACAAGGGCGTGAAATTGTCCACGGATCTGCGGCTGGACCTGATTGTCGAGAACCTCGTGATTGTAGATGTGAAGGCGAAGGAGGAGATGACCAAGAAGGAC
The DNA here is from genome assembly GCA_033813475.1 of Candidatus Hydrogenedentota bacterium. Classification (GTDB taxonomy): domain Bacteria; phylum Hydrogenedentota; class Hydrogenedentia; order Hydrogenedentales; family CAITNO01; genus JAAYBR01. The sequence goes on along the minus strand of JAPXRP010000032.1, from coordinate 24,359 downwards.
CATGCCAAAACGCTCACCTATCTGCGGCTGACAGGAATCCGGCTGGGACTGAACATCAACTTCCACGAGCCCATGCTGGTGGACGGCGTCAGGCGCATCGTGAACGGCCTGACCTGACTCTCCGCGCCCTCTGCGTCTCTGCGTTGAGTCTTTTCCAGAACCAAACGGCATCCGATGTTTCGGGGGGGGGGACTCATCGCAGAGACGCGGAGAACGCAAAGAACGCGGAGGGAGCGAGGCACGCAGACCCGGACGTGTCGCCAGGGAAACAGGGGCTGTCTTCCGCGTTTCGCCGTGGCGGCCCGCAGGCGAGCCTGCCGGAAGAAAGGCGGCAGCAAGCTGCCGCAGTCCAAGGTGCTCCGCACGGTGCAAGCCCTGGGTCGGCGTGAACCCCAACTCCCCCTCCAGACTCTTCGCGCCCTCTGCGTCTTGCGTTGATCCTCTACTCCTCCGCCACCACGCGGAAGCCGACGTCGTGGATGGTCTGCGTTTTTTCGTAGTGGTTGCGGAAGGCGGCGCGGGCGCGCTTGGGGCGGTCGAGCCAGGAGCCGCCCCGGACGACTTTGCGCGTCGTTGCGCCGCCGGCGGGATAGTCGGTGACGGTCCACTCGGCGACGTTGCCGTGCATGTCATGGAGCCCCCAGGGGTTTGCCGCAAAGGTGCCGACGGGGGCCGAGACGCGCCAGCGGTCGTCGAAACGGGTTTCGGAGGCGCGCCACGGCGGGAGCGCCGTGGGCACATGGGGGTAGAACACCGTGTAGTGCGTGGCGTCGGAGAGGTTCTCGCAGGCGCTGAAGTCGCTGTCGTTCGTGCCGTACCAGAGCGGGGTCATGGTGCCCGCGCGGCAGGCGTACTCCCACTGCTCCTCCGTGGGCAGGGCGAAGCGGCGGCCCGTGCGCGCCGAGAGCCAATCGCAGAAGGCGGCGGCCTGTTCCCAGGACACGCGCACGACAGGCTGCTCCGGACGGTTCAGGGTGAACCCGCGCTCGTCGTCGCCGAACTGGTAGGCCTCCCCGGTCTCCAGGCCGCTGTCGTGCGCGGGGTCAAACAGCCGGAACTGCGCATTCGTGATTTCGCAGCGCCCCATGAGGAAGCCCCGGTCGAAGCGGACCGGGCGCGCGGGCGCCTCGTTGGGCAGGCCGTGGTCCGTGCCCAGGACACACTCGCCCGCCGCCACGCGCACCAGCTCCAGTGCCATGCCGTCGCCCAGGTCCACGCGCTCCACGGCCGGGCTTGCGGCGGGCACGACCGGCGGGGTCGCGGGGCCGCCCATGACAAGTTCGGCGGGCGCAGCCGCCGGGGCCGCCGCCTGCTTCTCCAGCACCGGTGCGGGATGAATCGCCTCGGGGTCCTCGTCCATCCCGGCATACCGCAGGTGCAGCTCCCGCCGCCGTGCCGCGCCCTGAAGCGCCAATGCATGCTTCTCCGGGTTGGCGGCGACCACCTCCTTCCATGTGCCATGGAAGGGGGCGTTGAGGTCTATCCAGGTGACAATGCGGTCCCATGCCTCGGGGGAGAGGTTCACGCCGTAATGCCCGTCGCGGAGAATCTGGACGAGGCGGCTGGTGTCCGCGTGGAAGGCCCGCGCGGGGAGCAGGTGCGCGTCGCTCTCGAGAGTGGGCGTGTGCACCCAGCGCCGCAGCTCCATGTAGGACGGCGAAAAATGCATCTGAAACGCCGAGGGCACCCGCTCCGCCGGTTTGGCCGTGAGGTCGAAGGGGCCCTTCTCCGGGCCGTGGCAGTCCACACAGTACGCGTCCAGCACGGGCTGCACCTCGCGCTCGAAGGAGAAGCCCCGCTGGGGGCCGTGCCACGGGGCGGGGTCCGAGGGCGGACGGCGGAAGGCCTTCGGCTGCATCCCCGGCAGGCTGGTGGTGTTCTGGCGCTCGTGGCAGCCCACGCAGGAAAGGGTCTCGCCGGGCACGCCGGTCATCCAGCTCCGCATGAGGGCCAGCGCCTTGCCGTCGGCGTCCAGCGGCTGCACCGCGACGGGGGTCATGGCGGGCATGCGGAAATACGCCGAGCCGTCGTCCTCCACGGGCACCGTGCCGACGATCTTCTTCACGTCCCAGGGGCCGTCCAGTCCCACCCGGTCCGGCTCCGCGCCGAGGCCATGGAAGGTGAAGTCGTAGCTGATGAGCCGCAGGGACTTCACGGAGCCCCGGGGCACCCCGGCCAGTCCGGGGCCGACGTAGACATCCGCGAGCATGACGTCCGAAGTGGTCATCTCCGGTTTCACCACGTCGGGGATCACGGGGGGGCGCGGCGTCTTCCGGAGGGCGACGGGCTCGAACATCGCCCGGCCCGGCTCCTCGTACAGGAGCGTGAAGTTGTCGAAGACGTCCACCAGGTACACGCCCCAGAGGGCGTCCCATGCGGGGCGGCAGGACACGAGGAAATACTTCTCGCCGAGGGGGTACGGATGCAGGAAGCGGGGCCAGCTTGTGGAGATGAGCCCGTCGAGGATCACGGGCTCCACCTTTTCGCCGAAGCCGGGGATCCGCTGCACCACGCCGTTCGCCTCCGTGCGGCCGAGGGTCGGGTCGAGGACGACCAGCTCCCCCTGGCGGGGCTCGTCGTGGTGGCCGCCGACGATGGTGACCACCTTCGTCGGGTGGCCCGGCACAGGCCGCGCGAAGAACATGGCCGTCGGCCAGAAGGAGTTGCTGCCGTAGTACTCCACCTGGCGGCTGCCGTCGGGGTTCATGCTGAACAGCAGGCGCGTGAAGGCGTGGGCGATGTCGGCGTACTCCCAGCGCTGGTAAAGCACCCGCCCGTCGTTGAGCACCGCCGGGCACCAGTTGTGGTCCTGGTCGTTCGTCAGGCGGCGGATGCCGCCGTCGAGTCCGCGCAGGTAGAGGTTGGCCACCTTGGACCGCCCGCCGAGGCAGGGCACGCCGACAATGGGGGCCGTCGAGGTGAACACGATGCGGTCGTCGGGCAGATAGCACGCGTCGTAGTTGTGGATGTCCGGGTCCTCAATGGTGGGCACCCGCGCGCACTGCCCGCCGGCGAGGCGCAGCTCCATGATGTTCCACTTGCCCGTGTCGTCGGGCATGGAGAAGAGCATCCGTTCGGCGTCCCAGTGCAGGTCCAGGTCGCCGAGATAGACGTCCGCGGGCGGCGTGTACAGGGTCTCCGGCGCGGCCCCCGGCGTTTTGTAGTCGAGGGAGACCAGCGTGTTCTGGTACGCGGCGGGGGGCAGGTCGTCGTTGCCGTAGGAGTTGTGGAGGAGACCGGGGTTCTCGGCGGAGCGGCGGATCATCAGCAGGCGGTCGAAGTCCAGCAGCGGGTTGGCCAGCAGCGCCTCGCGCTGGAGCGCCGCGAACCTTTCCACGATCCCCGCGTGGGCCTCCGGTCCGCTCCCGGCGGGAAGGGCGCCCTGCTCCGCCTCCAGCGCCGCCAGCCGCGCGAGGAACCCCGCGCCGCCGGGATAGACGTCCGGGTACGACTTCGACAGGTCCTCAACGGCCATGCGGAGGGCGCGCCATTGCTGGGCGGAAACGCCGGGCGTTTCCGGATGCCGCCGTGCGGGGAACTTGGTGCGGATGGCGAAGGGCACCCAGGTGTCCGGCGCGGCCAGATAGGCGAGCAGGTTCGACGTCAGCCGCAGCAGATTCTCGCGGTGGGGGTTTTCCAGGTCCGCATAGTCGGGCCAGCGCCATCCGAAGACGATGAAGCGGCCCTTGCCGGGCGCATACTCCGCCAGCGGCCGTTCCACGCCGCGCGGGGTGTTCCCCAGCACCATCGCCGCGCCCGGGCCGCCCCAGTAGAAGTCCGCCAGCGCCCGGCACCCGCCCGCGCTCAGCCAGATGCGCCCGTCCTCCAGTGGCAGCCCGGCGAAGGCCGGGTGGGCGGGCTCCTCCGGCACCAATGCGGCCGGGTCGCGGTAGTTCTCGATGTTCCGCCGCTGGGACCGGACATAGCTCTCCACGCCGAGGTTGTCAATGAGCGCCAGCGCGCCGCCGGAAAGCAGCGCACCGCCGCCGTTTCCAACATAGGACCGGAGGGCGGTGATCGCCGGGCCGCCGTACATTGCGTTGTAGGCGATGGCGTCCCCCTGGTGGTACCAGACCACCTGGAACTCCTCCAGTTTCCGGACCGCGCCCTGCGTGTCCTGAAACGCCCCCGACTCCTGCAACAGCAGCAGCGTGGCGTTCCCCAGCGTCCGCGCCGCCTCCCACGCGCCCCGCTCATGCGGCCCGATCTTCTCCGCCGCGCTCTCGGCGCTCAGGAAGGCGATGTTCAGGGGAGCGGCAGACGCGGCGCCCATGAATACCGACAAGACGGGGATGGCAAGGGTCAGCAATTGTTTATTCATTGTCGCGCACCCACTTCCGCCCCCGCTCCGTCAGCCGGTAGGACTGCATGGGACTGTTTGGGGATTCAGGATTTGTTCTTTCGATCCATCCGCCCGCCAATGCCGGATCCAGATACGAGGTCCGGAAAGATGCCTTGTGGGAAAGCTTCAGCGCCGCCATCAGGTCGCCTGCCTTCATCTCGCCCCCGCCGAACACACGCAACAGCCGCGCTACTTGGTCGGTTACTTGGTCGGTTACTTGGTCGGTCGCCGCATTGGCAAGGGCCTGGGACAGCGCCCCGAGCATGAACATGACAAACGGGGAGGCGTCCCCGGCCCTGTCGGATTCGGCCAGGGCGCGGTAGTAGTCCTCCTGGCATTCATGCACCACCGTTTCGACGGGCAGGTAGGCAAGCAGGGGCCGCCAGGTGCGCAGGAGGAGGGTGTGCCACAGTCTTCCCATGCGCCCGTTGCCGTCGTCGAAGGGGTGGATGAACTCCAGCTCGTAGTGCGCGAGACAGGCGACCACCAGCGGATGTTCCTCCGTCCTGGCGATCCACCCCAGGAGATTCGCCACCAGTCCCGAAACCCGGGCCGCAGGCGGGGCCATGTGGACCAGGGTCTTCCCGCGGAACACCCCCACCTTGCCCCGGCGGTAGGCCCCGGGACGGTCCACCAGACCGGCCATCAGGGTCCCGTGGGCGGCGAGGAGGTCCGCCTCCCGGGAGGGGTCCCACTGCTCCATGGCCTCATAGGCCTGAAAGGCGTTTTTCACCTCCTGCACCTCGCGGGGCGGTCCCAGCACCCGCCGGCCCGCAATCACGGCGGTGACCTGTTCGAGGGTGAGCGTGTTGGCCTCGATGGCCAGGGAGGCGTGGATGGTGCGGATGCGGTTGTCGCGCCGGAGTTTTGGTGTCAGCGCCTGTTCGGCCAGGGCCGTGTAGCGGCCCACCATCTCGCCGATCTCCGCCACCAGGCGAAGCATGGCGGGGGTGAGTGTGTAGGGCGGCTGATAGGGACTCTTGCTCATGGGCCGCAATCCAGACCTGCGTGGGACACCTCGGCGCCGGGCGCCGCATGGTCAAACCATATACCAGCCGGAAACGCCTTCTCAAGAAACGCGGGAGTTCGCGCAGGAAAACACCGCGCCGGCCGGGGCGTTGGCGGGCAAGAGATTGCTTCAGTCGCTTCGCTCCTTCGCAATGACGCGCTACCCCCCGTCATTGCGAACGAAGTGAAGCAATCTCGTTCCCGCCAATGCTCCGGCTCCAACCCGTCTTATCCGGCGATCAGGGGGCGTCACTTCCCCGCGGGGGAGAACACGAACGAGTTCCAGTAGGCGAGGTCGGCGGCGCGGAAGTCGTAGGGCTGGGCGGGGTCGGTGTCGGGGGGGAGGATGCCGTAGCGTTTCATCTCGCGGGTGTAGGGGGCGGGCGGGACGAAGCCGGGCATGTCGAAGCGCTTGATCTCTTCGAGGCGGCGTTTGCCGGCCTCGCTGAGCGCCAGAATCGTCCGCCAGTCGGCGTCGTCCTTGCCGGCGATGACGGGCGTGCCGTCGGCGTTCTTGCAGCGTCCGTAGCCGCCCGCGTCGGGGGACAGCGGGGCGAGGAGCATCATGGAGAGTTCGGGGCGGCTGAGGTTGTACATCAGGTGGCGGGTGCGCATCACGCGCGGGTCTTCCCAGTCGTCCAGGCGCCAGAAGGAGAGGCCGTTCTCGTCGGAGAGGCCGCGCGGGAGGCTTTTCAGCCCCTCATGGCAGGCGGCGCAGCGGCGGTCCACCACCTCCGCGGCGGCGATTCCCTCGGGCCATTCCGCGTCGTTCTCCACGACCTCGTTCTCGTAGTAGCCGCCGATGGACCCGCCGCCGAGGGCGGCGTAGGTGCCGGGATAGGGCGCGCCGGTCTCAATCCAGTAGCGGACCAGCCGCACCTCCTCCGGGGACGGCTCCACGCCGTAGTGCCCGCCGGCCAGCTTGTCCATGAGCGGGCTGGCCGCGGCGCCGATGCTGCGGGGGGCCAGGTTGCTCTTGGCGAGGTCGCGGCCGTCGGCGACCTGCAAATGCGCGAAGAGGGTCGCGTAGCTGTGTGAGAACATGGGGCCCCGGTCGCCGCTGAGGATGACGCCGCCCGCGCGGGGGCCGCAGTCCGCGCGCGGGTGGGGGGTGTAGTCGTGGCAGGGCAGGCAGTGCCGGTCGAGGACGGGCTGGATGTCGCGCGGGAAGTCAAAGACCTCCGGGATGCCCGGCACGGGCGTGACCGTGCTGGCGGGGCGCTCCAGGGCGGCCAGCTTGGGCCGGCCGGTGTTGAGCGCGGCGGTGCTGCGGGGCTCGTGGCACCCGACGCAGCTCAGGGTTTCCCCCGGCATGACGGTGAGGAAGCTCTGCATCCGCTTCACGGAGTTCTCGTTTTTATCGAGGGCGATGAGGAACAGCGACCGGTTGGCGGGCACCTCGAAATTCGCCGAGCCGTCCGGCTCCACGGGCACCGAGCCCAGCACGCGCTCCAGGGTGAAGGAGCCGCCGTAGGTGAGGGGGTCCATGCCGCCGGTGTAGTTGATGGGCTTGGGCAGCGACTCCACGACGAGCAGGCGGGTGATTTCGCCCGGGGCGACGCCGTCCATGTTGCGCCCGGCGCGGACATCGGAGAGGATGAGCCGGCCCGTGGCGCGGGTCCAGTCGGTGCGCTTCGGGATGACGGGCTCGCGGTCCCGCGCGCGCAGGGGCCGGGGCTCGTGCAGTTCCAGTCTCCTCCGGTCGCGCTTCAGCTCGAACAGCGTCTCCTCTCGGCCTTCGCGGTTGAGCAGCACCAGCCGCCGTCCCCTCGCCGCCAGAAACCGGTCACGGTCCAGCGGGTAGGGATCGCGGTATTCCGCCCTTTCCGTGAGGTTGCGGATGGACGACAGGTCGTCCGCGCCGCTCTTCACCTGCACCAGCGCGACGTGTCCGGCGTGCTCGCGCGCGCCGTGGCCGGGCGAGTTGATGAAGAGAATCTCCTCCGCCGACCCCGGCACGGGCTTCGCGTCAATGTAAAGCCCGCCGGGGTGCATGTTGCCGAAATGGGTCATCTGCCCCGTGCCGTCGGGGTTCATGGCCCAGAGGTGGTGGTAGTCCACCTGGCTCCGGTCCACATACTCCCAGCGGGTGTAGAGGATGCGCCCGTCCGGCAGGGGCCACGGCGTGTTGTCGTGCTCGATGTTCGCCGAAAGGGGCGTAATGTTCCCGCCGTCCGCGTCGCAGCGGTGGACCACCGCCACCTGCGTCAGCCAGCAGTTCACCCAGCGTTTGCAGCGGGTGGAGACGAACACGATGCCGCCGTCGGGCAGCCACGCGGGCTCGAAGTCGTCGTAGGCGCCGTCCGTGAGCTGCGCCAGGCCGGACCCGTCCGCCTGGATGGTGAAGAGGTGGAAGGTTTCCGAACCGCCGCGCCGCCAGGAGAACAGGATGGTCTTCCCGTCGTAGTGGACGGCGGGGTCGCGGACCGTTCCCTCGTCATCCTCCACCAGCGTCCGCACCCGGCCCGTGTCCGTGTCCACCACATACAGGCCGCCGCCCTTCGCATAGGTCTTCTCTTCCGCGTCCCGCGCGAAGTAACTGATGTTGGCGTACCAGTGCCCGTCCTCGTAAATGGGCCGCGTGGCGAACACGACCTCCTCCGCGGGGGCTCCCGGGGGAAAGAGAAACAGCGCGGCCACCGCCGCAAGGATGCCGGTTCCCACGCGGGCCGGCCTGAAGCCAAGAGATGTTCTGCCCATGCGGGCATTCTACCGGATTTCCCCCGCCTGCCGGAAACCCGGCGCCGAAGCCACGCCCCCGTGTTCACGCCAAAGCCCGCCGCCAACCCGCACGGCGGGCGAAGCGCGGGCCAGTCCATGGCACGTTTCCCGGAAAGCCAAGGGGAAGCTTGGCGATCCCAGGGGGGGACCTTGGGGCGTTCCGCGTTGGGGGTTTCCCTCGTTCCCAAGTTTTACTTGGGAACGCACTTGTCAGCAAAGCTCCGCTTTGCGATTGCTCTGGCGGGAAGGACTCCCCGAGACACGCGCGCAAATGCAAAGCACAGCTTTGCCCACAAGCCCGTTCCCAAGTAAAACTTGGGAACGAGGGGGAAAGGCATGGGCCCCCGCTTTCGCGGGGGTGACGGACGCGCGGGCGCGGGCCCTTGGGCCGTTACGCGTTGCCGCTCACTTCACCACGAGGTTGACCATCTTGCCGGGGATGTAGATTTCCTTGACGATGGTTTTGCCTTCGAGGTGGGGGGCGACTTTGGGATCTTCTTTGGCCGTCTTTAGGACGGTGGCCGAGTCGGCGTCTGCGGGGACTTCGACTTTGCCGCGGAGTTTGCCCTGGACCTGGACGGGGACCTCGAGGACGTTTTCGACGAGGAGGGACTCGTCCCATTCGGGCCAAGGAACGTAGGCGAGGGTGCCGGTGTGGCCGAGGCGCTCCCACAGCTCCTCGGCGAGGTGGGGCGCGAAGGGGGACAGGACGAGCACAAAGCCCTCGAGCACTTCGCGGTCCACGGCGGGGGCCTTCAGCGCGGCGTTGACGAACTCCATCATGCGGGCGATGGCCGTGTTGAACATCAGGCTCTCGATGTTCTGGGTGACGGCCTTGACGGTGCGGTGGAGCTCCTTGACGAGGGCGGGGTCGCCACCGGAGGCGACGACGCGCGGATGAAGGCCGCCGTCCTCGCCGATGAAGAGCGACCAGACGCGGCGCAGGAAGCGGTGGACGCCCTGCACACCCTCGTCGGTCCAGGGCTTCTCGCGGTCGAGGGGGCCCATGAACATCTCGTAGAGGCGGATGGAGTCGGCGCCGTACTGGCTGGCCACCTCGTCGGGGTTCACGACGTTGTAGCGCGACTTGCTCATCTTCTCGATCTGGGAGTGGACCGGCGCGCCGGTGTCCTTGAGCACCACGGCGTCGCCGCGTTTCTCGACCTCGTGGGGGTAGTGGTACTTGCCCAGCTCGTCGCGGAAGGAGTAGGCGAGGATCATGCCCTGGTTGAAGAGCTTCTGGAAGGGCTCGGCGGTGGAGACGTGGCCCGCGTCGAAGAGGACCTTGTGCCAGAAGCGGGCGTAGAGCAGGTGGAGCACGGCGTGCTCCGCGCCGCCGATGTAGAGGTCCACGGGCATCCAGTAGGACTCGGCCTCCTTCGACCACGCCGCATCGTCGTTGCGCGGGTCGCAGAAGCGCAGGAAGTACCAGCAGGAGCCGGCCCACTGGGGCATGGTGTTCGTCTCGCGGCGGGCGGGTATGCCCGTCGCCGGGTCGGTGGTGTTGACCCAGTCCGCGGCGCGGGCGAGGGGCGGGTCGCCCTCCGCCGTGGGGCGGTACTCGTCCAGCTCGGGCAGCATGACGGGCAGGTCCGTCATGGGGACCGTGGCGATGGTGCCGTCCTCGCGGCGGATGATGGGGAAGGGCTCGCCCCAGTAGCGCTGGCGGGAGAAGAGCCAGTCGCGAAGCTTGTAGTTCACCGTGCCCGTGCCGATGCCCCTCTCCTCCAGCCAGGCGGTGATCTTCCTCTTGGCGTCGGGAACGCGCAGGCCGTCAATGAGCGGCGAGTTCACCAGCACGCCGTCGCCGGTGAAGGCCTCCTTGGCAATGTCGCCGCCGGAGATCACCTCGATGATGTCCAGGCCGAAGGTCTTGGCAAACTCGTAGTCGCGCGTGTCGTGGGCGGGCACCGCCATGATCGCGCCGTAGCCGTAGTCGGCGAGGACGTAGTCCGCCGTCCAGATGGGGATTTCCTTGCCGTTCACGGGATTGACGGCGTAGGCGCCGGTGAATTCGCCGGTCTTGTCCTTCTCCTCGCGCATGCGGTCCTGCGCGCTCTTCTTCGACGCGGCCTCAATGTACGCCTCCACGGCGGCCCGCTGTTCTGGCCGCGTGATCCGGCGCGTGAGCGGGTGCTCCGGCGCGAGGACGCAGTAGGTGGCGCCGAAGAGCGTGTCGGGGCGCGTGGTGAACACGGTGAACTCCTCGCCGGAGCCCGCGACGGTGAAGGTGACGTCCGCGCCCTCGCTGCGGCCGATCCACTCGCGCTGCATGGCCTTGATGCCCTCGGGCCAGTCCAGCGTGTCCAGGTCGCGCAGGAGCCGCTCGGCGTAGGCCGTGATGCGCAGCATCCACTGGCGCATCATGCGGCGCTCCACGGGGTCGCCCGTCTCCACGTAGCGCCCGTCCTTCACCTCCTCGTTCGCCAGCACGGTGCCCAGGGCGGGGCACCAGTTCACCGGCGCCTCCACCTCGTAGGCCAGCCCGCGCTCAAAGAGGACCGTGAAGATCCACTGGGTCCACTTGTAGTACTTCGGGTCCGTCGTGTCAATCTCGCGGTCCCAGTCGTAGGACAGGCCCAGCCGCCGGATCTGGCTGCGGAAGGTGTCGCAGTTGGTCTTCGTGATGACCGCCGGATGCTCGCCCGTGCGCATGGCGTGGCGCTCCGCGGGCAGGCCGAAGGCGTCCCACCCCATGGGGTGTAGCACGTTGAAGCCCTTCATTCGCTTGAAGCGGGCGACGATGTCCGTGGCCGTGTAGCCCTCCGGATGGCCGACGTGGAGCCCCGCGCCGCTCGGGTAGGGGAACATGTCCAGCACGTAGTACTTCGGCTTGGACCGGTCCACCTCGGTCTTGAAGGTTTTGTGCTCAAGCCAGTAGGCCTGCCACTTGGCCTCGATGGCCGAAAAATCATACTGGCCGGGGGTCTGCTCGGTCATGTAAAACACGCCTCCATAAACGGTTACGTGGATGGGTTCCGGACGAGGCCCATAGCATAGCACATCCCCCCGCGCGGGCGCATGGGCGGGACGCGGAGGGCGTGCCGAGAACGAGATCGCTTCAGGCGCTGCGCGCCTTCGCGATGACGGGTTAGGCGGCGGTGTTGCGATGACGGGTTAGGCGGCGGTGTTGCGATGACGGGTTAGGCGGCGGTGTTGCGATGACGGGTTGGGCGGCGGTGTTGCGGTGACGGGTTGGGCGGCGGTGTTGCGATGACCACCTCGACTGGATCGCACGCCAAACCGTCTCCAAGCGCGTCATGGCGAGCGAAGCGACGCCATCTCGTTCCCGCCACACCTTCGACCGACGCCCTGCCTACAAGCGATTGCTTCGCTACGCTCGCAATGACGTGCGTTTCCGCGTCATGGCGAAGGCGCGCAGCGCCTGAAGCCATCTCGTGCCCGCAAATGGCCCGACTCGCGGTTATTCCTACTTTGCGGGCACAGGCTCCAGTTCGGCGACGGCGGCGAAGGTGTCGCCGCCGGCGCTGCTGAGGGCCACGAACTTGATCCAGGAGGTTTTCACCGGCTCGGCGAACCGGATGGTCTGCGGGGCTTTCCCGGCGGGGAATTCGCCCTTGGCGACGGGGCCCTTCCAGTGGCGGCCGTCGGGGGCGGTGTACACTTCGTAGCGGCCGATGTAGGCGTTGGCCACGTCCTGCCGGGGCAACACCTTGAGCCCCGCCAGTTTCATCTCGCGGGCGTATTGGATCCGCAGCTCGTGCGGGTAGGGCACCGTCTCATCGGAGAAGGGCGTGTGCCAGATCGTGTCCGGGTCGCCGTCCACGGCGTTCTCGGGGGCGAATCCTGACGCCGCGCTGTCCGCCTCGATCCGCACGACGGACGACGTGCCGGGGGCGAAGACCCGCCGGAACACGTCCGGCTTCACCTCCTGCTTCGGGGCGAAGGCGTCCGAACCCGCATAGGCCAGCAGGGAGCGCCGCAGGGCGGCGGCGGCGGGGCGCTTGTCCAGGTCTTTGGCAATGTCGAGGGTGCAGACGAGCAGCCGCCCCTTCCCCACCTTCGCCTCGAAGACCGCGCCCAGCTTCCGGTTCTTGTTCCAGTCGTCTATGCCCTGCACCACGGGGAGATAGCCCCCGGGGAAATCGTCCAGCCGGACGAACTGCGAGGCGTCCAGCAGCTCCCACCACTGCCAGTCCGTGTGGCCGTCCGTGGGGAAGGCGGCGAGGGCGGGATGCGCCGGATCGCACAGGATGCCGAGCTGGCGGTTCTGGCCGGGGAACCACTGGGTGTTCCAGAAGATGGGCTCGAAGGCGCTGCGGACGCGCCGCATGGGCGCGATGACCTCCGGGCACAGCAGGACCGTGCCGCCGCGCTTCAGTTTCTTCTCCACGTCGCGGGACCATTCGGAGGCCAGGGTGACGCCCTTCGGGGCCTCCTCCGGCGCGGCGGGCGGGTAGACCCACACGCTCCACTGGTTCAGGTAGGGCGTGCCCTCCAGCACCACGGAGATCGTGTACCGCCCGGGGGCGGTGACGCCCTCCAGGGGCCACGACAAGTCGCCCAGGGCGGTGCCGTTGCCCAGGGAGATGTCGCGCGGCTCCCACCCGCCCTCGGCGACGGTCTGCCCCTGCGCGTCGCGGATCATCCAGCCGGGCTTTGCGTTCATCAGGGGCTTCTCCCCGAAGTGGGCGATCTCTGCACGGGCGGTGAGGGTCTCCCCGGCGGTCCACACGAACTTGCCGACGCGCAGCAGGGGAACGGTCTCGCAGGTGAAGCGGCGGAACTCGCCCGCCGACACGGCGCCCTTGTCATCCCAGAACGCGTCGAGGAAGCCCTCCAGCGCGCTGCCCTGTCCGGGGAAGTCGTGCAGGGCGAGGAGCTGGTAGCCCCCCGCGCCGGGGGTGCGCAGGACGGCCTCCATGTCGGCCTTGTACATGAGGAGCTGGAGGCGTCCCGACGCGCGGGAGAAGGGCACCGCCTGGTCCAGCATGCCGTTGCGGCGGAGGCTCTCGCGGAACCCGATGAGATTGCGCGGCTCCAGGACGCCGGTGTACTTCGGGATCTCCTCGTAGCTCGGGTAGACGCACCACTGGCCCAGTTCATGCGAGACGACGGGGCCCGTGGCCCCCTCCATCACCTTGACGTAGTCCGTGTCCGTCGAGGGGACGACGGGCCGCCCGTGGATGCGGTAGGGGATGCGGTTGCGCTCGGGCAGCACATGGTAGTCGCTCACCGGCAGCTCCGGCCATCCGGAGCAGGTGGTGTAGAGGCGGCGCGGGTCCTTCTTCTGCCAGTAGGGCACGATGTCGTTGAGGAAGACCTCCTTGTCCGGGCCGCTGGGCTCGTTGCCCACGGCGAGCATGACGAAGGACGGGTGGTTGCCGTAGGCCTCCAGGATGCGGTCGCTCTCGTCGCGGATGAACCGGTCGAGGTCGGGGAGCTTGCCGAGATCGGTCCACACCGGCGTCTCCACCTGGAAGGTGATCCCCGCGGCGTCCGCCGCCGTGAAGGCCGCCTCCGGCGGGCACCACGAATGGAAGCGGAGGTGGTTCAGCCCCCAACGCCGCATGGTGGACATGATCTTGTCCCAGTAGGCGGCGTCCGTCGGGGGATAGCCCGTGAGCGGGAAGATGCAGCATTCCAGCGTGCCGCGCAGGAAATGGGGGGCGCCGTTCAGGGTGAGCTGCATGCCGTCCGCACCGATGTCGCGAAACCCGAAGGAAACGCGCCGTGTGTCCTCGCAGGCGGCGCTTCCGTGGTTGGCCACCGTCCGCACGACCAGCTCATGCAGGTTCGGGTGAAACTCGTCCCAGAGGGCGGGGGCGCCGTCCAGCGGGACTTCCAGCTCGACGGTCGTGTCGCTCTTGGGCGCGACCCGCGCCTGGGCCTGTCCGCGCGCCGCTCCCACCTCACCGGAGAGCCGCACGTCAAAGGGGTGCTCCATCAGGTTGCGCAGGACCACCTCGGCCCGGACGCGCCGGGCGGCCGCCTCGGGGAACACGCGCACGGAGGCGATCTCCACCGGGCGCAGGGTCCGCATCTCCATGCGGCCCACCACGCCGTTCCAGTTGGTCTGCGTGTGCTCCGTCACGGAGTGCGCGTTGACCCCCACGGGGTACTTCATGGAGTTGTCCACGCGCAGGCAGAGGATGTGCGTGCCGGGCGTCAGGGGGGGGAGGGGGTACACATGGGGCGCGCAGAGGCTGTCGCGCATGCCCACCTCCACCCCGTCCACCCACAGCCGCGTCTCCCAGTGGCAGCGCTCCAGAAACACCTCGACGGGCTGGGACTGCCAGTCCTGGGGGATTTCAATGGAACGCTGGTACCACGCCGCGCCCGTGTAGGTGACCTTGCGGCTCAGGTAGGAGCGGTGCGGCTCCGTGTCCGGCGTGCCCTTGCCGTTCTGGTCCAGCGACCCCGGCAGGGTCACTGTCTCGGCAAAGGACTGGGCCGGCCAGTTTTCCGCAAGACCCCGGTTCTCGGGGTCCAGTTGGAGCCGCCACTCGCCCGCAAGGGAGAGGGGCTCCGCAGCCCACCCCGGCGCCGCCGCGCACACGCAGATTCCCGCAAGCACACCCGCCAACGACCAAGCACGCACCTTCCGCATGACCGCGCCCTCCAGGACTGGGGTTGTGAACCGGCGGCCCCCCGCGGGCCGCACGGCGATTATAGCCGGGGGAAAGGCCCACGGCAACGCGGTACGGGAGGGGAGAAATCCGACCGATCCGACGGATCCGACCGATCGGTCCGATCAAGAGGGTCGGACGGGTCGGACAGGTCAGACTTGTCGGACCTGTCAGACGTTTTCGGCGTGCGGTCTTCGGCTCACCCCCCGATCAGCAGGCTTCCCGCGCGGAGGGCGGTTTTCCCCTCGGCGTTTTCCACCGTGAAGGCGAGCCGGGTTGCCCCGCCGTCAGCGGGCTGCCGCGCGTGCAGGCGCAGGGTGATGTCGTCGCCGGGGAAGACCATGGCGGTGAAGAGGCAGGACACTTCGCGGACGCGGGCGGGGTCGCCGCCGGCCTCGGCGTTGACGAGGGCGGTGACGGCGCGGGAGAGGGTGGCCGTGCCCTGGTACAGGATGCCGGGCAGACCGACGAACCGGGCGAAGGCGGGGGAGGTGTGGATGGGGAAATGGATGTCCGCCCCGGCGTCGTACCAGTGGGCGGCCAGCCGGGGGACGGGCAGCGTTTTCTCCCACAGGGGCGGGGCGTCGTCCGGTATGGCGCCGCCGCCGCGCAGGGCCTCCTCGCCGCGTCCGGGGCCGTCGCATTTCACGCCGCGCAGCAGGCCGCCGATGCGCTCGGTGAAGACCGCCGCGCCCGTCCCGTCCGCGGCGGTGTACTCGATGACGAGATGGGTGCCCGCGCGGTGGGGCAGGATGGCGGCGACGCGTCCGGTGACCAGGAGCGTCTCCTCGGCGCGCAGGGGGCGCGCCCAGGCGATGTGCTCGCTGTAGTGGACCTGCCGCGCGAGGATCTCGGCGGGAAACCCGGTGTCGCCCCAGTACTCCGCGAAATTGGCGGAGAGGGGCCAGGTGAGCGCCACGGCGAGCATGGGCGGCGCGAGGAGGCCGTCGGGGGGCGTGTCGTCGAGATAGCGCGGGTTGTCGTCCTCAACGGCGGCGGCGTAGTTCATGGCGCGCCGGGGGGTGACGCGGACCTCCAGAGGGCGGCAGGTGCGGCCCACATACTCGGGGGAGACGATCATGGCGCGCCTTTCCGCTCAGGCCTTCGGCCGGCCGATGCTGTAGTACTCGAAGCCGTTCTCACGCATGACGGACGGCGTGTAGAGGTTGCGCCCGTCAAAGATGACGGGGGAGCGCATGAGCGACGCCATGCGGGCGTAGTCCGGACGGCGGAACTCGTTCCACTCCGCCGTGATCACGAGGGCGTCGGCGCCCTCGAGGGCGGCGTAGTACTTGGGCACCACCTCCACCTTGTCGCCGTAGAGGGCCTTCACCTTGTCCCCCGCCACGGGGTCGTACACGCGGACCGCCGCGCCACCGTCCAGCAGCGCGTCCATCACCGTGAGGGCGGGCGCGCCGCGCAGGTCGTCCGTGCGGGGCTTGAAGCTGGCGCCCCAGACGGCGAAGGTCTTCCCGGCGAGGTCGCCGCCGAAATGCGCGCGGATGCGCTCGACGAACTGGGTGCGGCGGCGGTCGTTGACCCCCTTCACGGCGGCGACCAGCTCGTGGGGCACGCCCTTCTCGCGGGCGAGGCGCATGCACGCGGCCACGTCGCGGGGAAGCCCCGCGCCGCCGTAGCCTATGCCCGCGAAGAGGAAGGTCGGCCCGATGCGGCCGTCAGAGCCGACGGCCTCGCGGACCTCGGCGATGTCGCAGTCCCAGGCCTCGCAGATGTCGGCGACCTGGTTCATGAGGGAGATGCGGGCGGCGAGCATGAGGTTGGTGGCGTACTTCGCCATCTCGGCGCTGCGGCGGCCCATCATGAGCACCGGTTTGCCCGTGCGCACGAAGGGGCTGTACAGCTCGCGCATGATCTCGCGGACCCGGACGTCCTCGCAGCCGATGATGACCCGGTCCGGCCGCAGGAAGTCGTCAATGGCGGTGCCCTCCTTCATGAAGTCGGGGTTCGCCACCACGTCGCAGGGCTGCCCGCTCGTCTCCCGCAGCAGCCGCTCCAGCTCCTCCGCCGTGCCGGGGGGGCTGGCGGTCTTGTTCACCAGAATCTTGTACCCCGTCATCGCCTCCCCGACCTCGCGCGCCGCCACCAGCACGTTCGAGATGTCCGCCTCGCCGTCCTCGCGCACCGGCGTGCCGACGCACAGGAAGATCATCAGGCAGTCCGCCACGGCCTGGCGCAGGTCCGTCGTGAAGGAGAGGCGCTCCTCCTCGATGTTGCGGACCAGCAGCTCCTCCAGGCCCGGCTCGTGGATGGGCACGTCCCCCGCGCGCAGGCGCGCCACGCGCCCCGCGTCCCGGTCCATGCAGACAACCTGGTGACCGGTCTCGGCCAGGCAGGTGCCTGTGACGAGTCCTTGGTGGCCCGTGCCGACAACGGTGATTTTCATGGGGGCAAGTCTCCCGCGGGGAAGTTTCCCAACAAGGGCGCGCGGCCCGGACTCCGCGTCCGGACCGCGCCCCGCCTGTCTATGCCTCTAACAACGCCGGAATCCGGCGGTGGGGACGATCAAAGCCCGTCCACCGACATGCCGGTGATCAGCCAGTTGCCGTCCTTCTTGGTCAGGACCAGCTCGACGCTGACCGAGCCGGCCGCGCTGGCCAGGTCCACCGGGTACACGGTGCAGGTGTCGCCTTCCTTCTTGTACTGGGCGTCGGTGAGGGTGATTTCGCCCTCCTCCAGGTACCCGGCGTCAATGGCGTCCTTGATGAAGTCGCCCAGGGTCGCCTTGTCCTCGGCCTGGTCGGACGCGAAGTCCTCGGAGATGGAGGAGAGGAACTTCTCGACGTTCTTCTCCGTCAGGCCCGCGGACCAGGCGGCGATGGTCGTCTGGATCATCTCGTCGTCCGTCGGCTTCTTGGTGGTCGCGCAGCCGGTCACAGCGGCGGCGAATAGAACAACGGCCAGGGTCAGTGCAACGCGCTTCATCTCGGTTCTCCTTGTCTTGCTTGGGGGTGTGCGCCGGCAACGCACCGGGCAGTCGCGGACAGTTTAGCAAATACCCGGCGGGGAAATGCAAAACCGTTTGCTTTTCGGCGGGAAAACACCCTAGAATAGGCCCACAACCGCCCCCGTGCACACCGGCATGCGGGGCCGTTTTCCTGCCAGGCCGCCCCGGAAACGTTCCGGCGCGCCGCAATCCCCCCCCGGTGCTGGAGTGGTGTTCCATGGAAAAAATCGTCAGTCTCTGCAAGCGGAAGGGCTTCATCTTCCAGTCGAGCGGCATCTACGGCGGCATCAACGGCTGCTGGGACTTCGGTCCCCTCGGCGTGGAGCTCAAGCGCAACCTGAAGAACGACTGGTGGTACAACTTCGTCCAGACCCGGGACGACATGGTGGGGCTGGACGCGAGCATCATCACGCACCCGCAGGTGTGGGTGGCCAGCGGGCATGTGGAGAACTTCCACGACATGCTGGTGGACTGCAAGGACTGCCGCAAGCGGTTCCGCCAGGACCATGTGGAGACGGAGCGGTGCCCCGAGTGCGGCGGCGAGCTTACGGAGCCCAAGGCCTTCAACAGCATGCTGCGCACCCGGCTTGGCGTGAGCGACGACTCGTCGGTGGAGACCTACCTGCGCCCCGAGACCTGCCAGTCCATCTTCGTGGACTTCAAGGAGGTCTATTCCTCCACGCGCGTGCGCGTCCCCTTCGGCATCGCGCAGATCGGCAAGAGCTTCCGCAACGAGGTGAACCCGCGCAACTTCATCTTCCGCAGCCGCGAGTTTGAGCAGATGGAGATCGAGTTCTTCTGCCGGCTGGAGGAGGAGGACGCGTGGTTCGACCGGTGGCAGGCCGACATCTGGAAGTGGTACCTGGACCTGGGCATCAAGGAGGCCGGGCTCCGCTGGTACGAGCACCCCAAGGAGTCGCTGGCGCACTACTCCAAGCGCACCGTGGACGTGGAGTACGAGTTCCCCTTCGGCTGGGGCGAGCTGCAGGGCCTGGCCAACCGCGGCACCTTCGACCTGACCGCCCACGGCAAGCACTCCGGCAAGGACCTGAGTTTCTTCGACGCGGAGAAGAACGAGCGCTTCGTCCCGACGGTCATCGAGCCGTCGGCGGGCGCCGACCGCACCACCCTCGCCGTCCTCTGTGACGCCTACGACGAGGAGGAGGTCGCCGGCGAGACCCGCGTTGTCATGCGCTTCGCGCCGAAGCTGGCCCCCATCAAGGCGGCCATCCTGCCGCTGGTGAAAAAGGACGGGCTCGCGGAGATCGCCGAGGAGCTGGAAAAGAAGCTGCGCCGCAAGTTCAACACCTACTACGACCAAGCCGGCGCCATCGGCCGCCGCTACCGCCGCCAGGACGAGATCGGCACCCCCTACTGCGTCTGCGTGGACTTCGAGACGAAGGAGAACGGCACGGTCACCGTGCGCGACCGCGACACGATGGAGCAGGCGCGCGTCCCCATGGACGAGCTCGCCGACTACATCGGAAAGCGGGTCTCCTTCGAGCGGGACTGATGCCGCCGCGTGCCGGATGGCTGGCGGCGTCGGTTTGCCTCTGGGCATGCGCCGCCCTGGGGCAGGTGGAAACCGCCGCGCCCGCTGATGTGGAATTCACCTCGGTCCCGGCAGACTTCGCCGGGGCGCCGCTCCGGGAGAACGACGCCTTTCCCCTGGCCGACCAGAAGAACAGCGCGGGCTGGACCCGGCTGGAAGCGTTCTGGGACGAGTTTGACGGCGACACCCTGGACACGAAGAAGTGGTGGCCCAAGAACCCCACCTGGGAGGGACGCCCCCCCGGCCGCTTCGACGCGGCCAATGTCTCGGTGTCCGGCGGACAGCTCCGCCTTGCCGCGCGCGCGCTGCCCGCGCCCGAACCGGGCCCCGGCGGGAGACCGTGGACCCATGCCACCGCCGCCGTCCAGAGCCGGGAAACGGTCCTCTATGGCCATTTCGAGGTGCGGGCCAAAATGATGTCCGCCTGCATCTGCAACGCCTTCTGGTTCTACCACACCACGCCCGAACGCTGGACGGAGATGGACGTCTACGAGATCGGCGCGCGCGCGCCCGGCAAGGAACGGAAGGTCCACCTCACCGCCCACGTCTTCCACACGCCCGAAAGCCGGACCCACCGGCAGTGGTCGGACGCGCTGGAGGCGCCCTTCGACCCGGCGGCGGACTTCCATGTCTACGCCCTCGACTGGACCCCGGAGCGCCTGCGCTGGTATGTGGATGGCCTGCTCGTGCGGGAGGGGCCGAACACCCACTGGCACCAGCCGCTCACCCTGAATCTCGACGTGGAAATCATGGAGGAGTGGTTCGGCCCGCCGAAGGGGGGCGAACTCCCCGCCGTGTATGACGTAGACTATGTGCGCGCCTGGACGCGGGAAGCGTCCGGCGCGGAAAAGAAACCCTGACCGGCCCATGAAACGCAAGAACCTGGACAAGAAAAAGCGCGCCGCGGTGCGGGAGAAGGACTGGGAGCGCCACGGCGACACGGCCTTCTCCCACGATCTGGCCCGCCACCGCCGCGCCATGGCCAGGCTCTCGGAGACCGCCATCTCCGCCGGACAGGACGCGCTGCCGGCGGACTTCACCCCGAACGCCGTGGTCATCGCGCACGCGAAGAAATGGGTTTTTGTCCAGCTTACCGGGGAGGTTCCGGGGCAGCCCCGGGAACGCATCTGCCTCATTGACGAGCGCCTGCACGAGGGGGAGGACTCCCTGATCGCCCCCGGGGACCGGGTCTATGTGGAGTTTGAGGAGGAGGACGCCTTTGTCCGCGGGGTCGCCCCGAGAACGTCGGCGCTGGGGCGTCCGGCGGGTGTGCACGACCGGCTCAAGCGTCAGGTGCTTGCGGCCAACGTGGACCAGCTCGTGATTGTGGCGGCCCTGGTCCATCCGCGGTTCCGGCCGGGGCTGGTGGACCGCTACCTGATCACGGCGGAGACCGGCGGTGTGCAACCCCTGCTGGTGCTGAACAAGGCGGACCTCGCGGAGGGGGAGGTGGAGGAACTGGCCATCTACCTCGACCTGGGCGTGACGGTGGTCCGCACGAGCTGCGTGACCGGCGAGGGGATCGAAACGCTCCGCGCGCTGCTGGAGGGGAAGACCTCGGTCTTTTCCGGACACAGCGGGGTGGGAAAGACCTCCCTGCTGAACGCCCTGGACCCCGAACTGGAGCTGCACACCCTCGATCTGAGCCGCGTGACGGAGAAGGGGCGCCATGCCACCACGCTGGCCCGGCTCTTCATGATCGCCGGCGGCATCCGCGTGATTGACACCCCCGGCATCCGGCATCTGGGCCTGTGGGACGTCACCCCCGCCGAGGTGGCCTACTACTTCCCCGAGCTGGCGGCGGCGGCCCCGGACTGCAAGTACAGAAACTGCACCCACATCCACGAGCCGGACTGCGCGGTGCTGCGGGCCGTGGACGAGGGGCGCATCCCCGCCCCCCGCTACGCCTCCTACGCGCGCATCCGCGCCAGCCTGGAATCGGAAACTGGAACCACCCCCGGCCGGGTGCGGCCCACCGGGGAGCCGTGGAGGCTGCTGTGATGGTTGACACAGTCTGCATTCTGGCCGCGGTCGTTGTGCTCTGGAAGGCCGCCGACTGGTTTGTGGACGGCGCGGTGGGCCTGGCCGAGCGGCTGGGTGCGCCCAAGATGCTGGTCGGCATCGTCCTCGTGAGCTTCTGCACCACCGCCCCGGAGTTCATGAGCTCCTTCCTCGCCACCCTCCAGGGGCAGCCCGTCATCGCCCTGGGAAACGCCATCGGCTCCATCACGGTGGACGTCGGCGTCGCCCTCGCGCTGGCCGCCCTCCTGGCGTCCACCCCGCTCCAGGCGGACCCCCTCATTTTCCGCACCAGCGGCGTGTTTGTCCTCCTGGCGCTGGGACTGGGCTTTGCCCTGTGCATGGACGGCACCCTGGGCCGCCTGGACGGCGCGGTGCTTCTGGCCTCGTATGCCGGCTATGTGACCGTGGCCTACCGGCAGTACGCGCGGCGGCAGAAGGACCCGGCGGTCCGCGAGCGCATGGCGGCTTTGGCGGAGCACGAGCAGGTTGTGGCCTCCATGTCCCTGCCGAGGATTGTGGGGCTGTTCGCGGGGGGGATCGCGGGCGTGCTCGTGGGCGCGGAGCTGCTCATCCACGGCGCCGTCGGCGTGGCCTCCACCTTCGGCCTCTCCCCGGAGGTCATCGGACTGACCGTGGTCGCCATCGGCACCTCCGTGCCGGAAATCGTCACCTGCGTCGCCTCGGCGCTCAAGAAGCAGTCGCAGATCGGCGTGGGGAACATCATCGGCGCGGACATCCTCAACATCTGCTGGGTCGCCGGGGCATCCGCCGTGGCGAACCCCCTCACCGCGGAGATCAACGTGATCTGGTTCATGTTCCCCGTGGCGCTGGTGCTCGTGGGGGCCATGGTCATCCTGCTGCGGATGGGGTACAACCTGACGCGCTGGAACGGCGCGGCGCTGCTGGCCCTCTACGCGGGATACATGGCCCTGCTGCTGCTCGGCGTGGGCCGCTGACCGCGCCTACCGCTTGAGGATGCCGCCCCGGCCCTGGCTGAGGTAGATGCCCTGGAGGTTCATGCGCAGCTCGTCCGGGTTGTCCGAGGCGATCATGGCGTCCTCCTCCCGGATCAGCCCCTCCTTGATGAGAAGGGCCAGGCTCATGTTGAAGGTCTGCATGCCGTCCTCGGCCCCGCCCGCCACGGCGTTCGGAATCTGCTTCACGTTGTTGTCGCGGATCAGTCCCGCGATGCCGGGGTTGGAGATCATGACCTCGATGGCGGGCACCCGGCCCTTGCCGTCCTTCGCCTGAAGCAGGCGCTGGGAGATGCAGGCCTTGAGCTGGAGTGCGAGCTGCGACCGGATCTGCGCGTGCATGTTCGAGGGGAACATGTCCATGATGCGGTCAATGGTCAGCATCACGTTGGTCGTGTGCAGGGTGGAGAAGACCAGGTGCCCCGTCTCCGCCGCCGAAATGGCCGCCTGGAAGGTCTCCGCGTCGCGCATCTCGCCGATCAGGATGACGTCCGGGTCCTCGCGCATCACCGCGCGCAGCGCCGACAGGAAGTCGTGCGTGTCAATCGCCACCTCGCGCTGGGTCACCACGCTGCGCTTGTTGCTGTGCAGGTACTCGATCGGGTCCTCCAGCGTGACAATGTGCAGCCGCTTGCGCTGGTTGATCCAGTCCACCAGCGAGGCCAGCGTGGTGGACTTGCCGCTGCCCGTCGTGCCCGTGATCAGCACCAGCCCGCGCGGCATGCTGGCGATCTTCTCGAGCACCGGCGGCAGGTGCAGCGTGTCAAAGTCCAGAATCTTGCCCTTGACGTGGCGCAGGACCATCGCCGTGGACCCGCGCTGCTTGAGCACGTTCACGCGGAACCGCCCCAGCCCGGGCACGCCGTGCGCCAGGTCGGCGTCGCCCCGCTTCTCGAAGTCCGCCCGCTGGTACTCGTTCATCATCTCCCCGAGGAAAGCCTCCATGTCCGCGAAAGTCAGCGGTTCGGCGGGCAGGAAACGGATCTCGCCGTCAATGCGCACCGCGGGCGGGCTGCCCACGGAGATGTGCAGGTCCGACGCGCCGTTCTTCACGGCGTAGCCGAGCAGCTTCTTGAGTTTGGACTTCTGGGGCTCGTCCCCGTTGCTCTTGACCACCGTTTCGTCCGACATGGCTTTTTCCTCCCGTCACAGGTCCGATGCGCGCAGGGCCGCGGCGTTGGCCTTTATTTTTTCCGCGATTTGAACGATGTCCCCCATGTCCTCCTCCGTGCCGAGGAGCTTCTCGTGGGTGGTCCAGGTGCCGCTGCGGCGGCACAGGTCCTCGGCCACGGGGCACCGGACCTCCCCATAGCCCGCCAGTTTCTGGAACAGCGGCTGCTCGTAGAGCGGCAGGGGGTACACGGCGGCGACGGGCCAGCCCTCGGCGTTCGCCGCCGCAATAAACTGCGCCCGCGTGCAGCCGAAGGCCTCCTCGTCCACGCGCAGGCAGAACAGATGGTAGGCCCGGCGCGTGATGCGGTTGCTCTTCGGCTGGGGGATCAGCCCCTCCACGGCCCCGAGGCCGTTGTTCAGGATCATGGCGTTGCGCTCCCGGCGGAGCGTCTGCTCCTCCAGCCGCGCGAGCTGGCACGAGAGCAGGGCCGCCTGAAACTCCGTCAGGCGGACGTTTGTCCCCGGGTTCTCGTGGTGGTACCACGGCATCCCCGCCGCCCGTCCGCAGTTCGTGAGGGAGCGGCACATCGCCGCCAGGGCGTCGTCGTCCGTCACAATCGCGCCGCCCTCCCCCGCCGTGATGTTCTTCGACTGCTGGAAGCTGAAGACGCCGCACTTGCCGACGGTGCCGGCGCCCTTTCCTTTCCAGTGGCCGCCCCAGGCATGGCACGCGTCCTCAATGATCGGGATGCCCGCGTCCGCGGCGATGTCGCACAGCCGGTCCATGTCGCAGAACCGCCCGCCGAAATGCACCGGCATGATGGCCTTCGTGCGCGGGGTCAGCGCCTCCGCCACCCGGTCCGGGTCCAGGCACCAGGTGGCATCCAGGTCCGCGAACACCGGGCGCGCCCCCACCCGCAGCACCGCGCTCGCCGTCGCCACAAACGTGAACGGCGGCACGATCACCTCGTCCCCCGGGCCGATGCCCATCGCCTGCAGCACGATCTCCAGGGCCGTGGTCCCGCTGTTCGCCGTCACGCAGTGCCGCGCGCCCTGGAACACCGCATACTCC
>JAPXRP010000031.1:0-29427 GCA_033813475.1 Candidatus Hydrogenedentota bacterium | reverse complement strand
CGGAGATGTGTATAAGAGACAGTCTTCAGGTCCACCCCGTCCACCCCGTCCACCCCGTCCACCCCGTCCACCCCGTCCACCCCGTCCACATCGTCCACCCCGTCCACATCGTCCACTCCGCCCGTTTCCCGGTTTGCACCGGGGGGAGACGTTTTCGCCCCGTTCCGGTATAATAACGCGAGGTCCGTGCCGGCCTGCGGAGGGTCCGCGCGCCGCTGCCCCGGACCGGAGGGCGTGTCATGAGACGTTTCTTTGCCATCGCGGCGGCGTTGCTGGCGATCACGGGCGGGGCGGCCTGGGCGCAGGACACCGTCACCCTCAGCCGCTCCGTTTCCCCCGAAACCTTCCAGTCGGGGGGGCTGGTGGAGGTTACCCTGACCATCGGTTACACCGGCACAACGGAGCTGACGGCGGTGGGTGGGGAAGAGACCATTCCCACGGGCTGGAGCGCCTCCAATTTCTCGGGGCCGAACCGGCCCGAAGTCATGGAGGTGAACAGCGCCACCGGCCGCCTGGAGTACGCCTATATCGCCCTGCCTGAAACCTATCCGCTCGTGCTGAAATACACCCTGCGCGCCGCCCTGGGCGACACGCAGGACCGCGCCCTCTCCGGATTCGTGCGCTACCGGGTGGGGTCGGGCAACGAGCAGAGGTCCGCTGAAGTGACCACCGCACTGTTTTTCGGCGCGCCCCAGGACGACACGCTGACCATGACGCGCGAGGCGGGGCCCAATTACACGCCGGGCACGCCAATGCCCGTCACGGTGACGCTTGACCACACGGGCACGGGCGTGCTCACCGACTATTTCGTGCGCGAGACCCTGCCCGCCGGGTGGAAGGTGGTGGCCCCCTCGGGCGAGGGCGCCCCGACCATTTTTGTCACGGACCCGAAAACCAACGTGGTCCGTTTCGGCTATGCCGCCATTCCCGTCTTCCCCATATCCTTCACATACCAGGTTATCCCCGAGACCAACGTGACGGACACGCAGCGGATCACGGGACTGATCCGCTGCAAGGTGAACGGCCAGGACCGCGAATCGGACGAGGTGTCCACCGAACTCACCCTGCCCTCCTCCGACGTCGCGGGATGCGCCTCCGCGGGGTGCGCGAAGGGCGGCGGCTTTTCGGCGGCCGACCTGCTGGTCTGGTTTTTCACGGCGGCGCTGATGGCCCTCTGGCCCCACAGGCCCTGACCGCGCCGGAGGCTTCTTCGTTGCACGATGACAACGCCCGGCCCGCCGACCTGTCCGTGACCGGGGAGGTGCTGGACGCGGCGCGCGCCCTGCGCCTGCCGCCGCCGGGAAGCCGCGTGCTCGTGGCCATGAGCGGGGGCGTGGACAGCGCGGCGGCGGCGGTTCTCCTGCGCGCGCTGGGCTACGACTGCGTGGGGGTCACGCTGCGGCTCGTGCCCGAGCCGGAGGACAAGCCGGTCTTCGAGCCCTGCTGCGGTCTGGAGGCGGCGGCGGACGCCCGCCGCGTCTGCGACCGCCTCGGCATCCCCCACGAGGTGTTCCACGCCGCGGGGCGCTTTGAGCGCGACATCATCTCGCATTTCACCGCCGTCTACCGCGCGGGCCGCACACCCAACCCCTGCCTGCGCTGCAACCGCATGATCAAGTTCGGCGCCCTTTACGCCCGGGCCGACGTCCTGGGCTGCTCCCATGTCGCCATGGGCCATTATGTCCGCCTGGAGACCCTCGGCGACCGGCTCTGCCTGCGCCGCGCGGCTCACCGCCCCAAGGACCAGTCGTATGTCCTCGCGCCGCTCACGCAGCCCCAGCTCCGCCGCGCCTGCTTCCCCCTCGGCAGCCTGGACAAGGCCGCCGCGCGGATGCTCGCCGGGCAGGTGGACGCCCGCAGCGGCGGCAAGCGCGAAAGCCAGGAGCTCTGCTTCGTGCCCGGCAACGACCATGCGGCGTTCATCGAGCGGCGCGGCGCGCCCGCCGCGCCGGGGCCCATCGTGGACCGCGCGGGCCGCCGCCTCGGCACGCACCGCGGCCTGATCCGCCACACGGTCGGACAGCGGAAGGGGCTCGGCATCGGCGCGGCGCATCCGCTCTATGTGCTGGAGTTGCGCCCCGGGACGAACACCCTGGTGGTGGGCCCGGAGGAGGAAACCTTCTGCGCCGCCTTTGAGACCGGCCCCCTGCACTGGGGCGGCGCGCCGCCGGCGGAGACACCCTTCGACGCCCTCGCCCAGCTCCGGTCGCGCCACCGGCCCGGCCCGGCCACCATCACGCCGACCCGGCTGGGCGCGCGGGTGGACCTCACGGCGCCCCAGCGCGCCGTAACCCCCGGACAGTGGGCGGTTTTCTACGATGCGGAGGACCGGGTGCTTGCCTCTGCGGAAATCCGCCGCATTTTGTGATATGATTCTGCGGGATACGGGTGACGTGAGGGGAAGAGCGACTGCGGGCCGTTATTGGGAAACCCTCCCATTACGGCGGGGCCGCGCGCATATCCCGGGGACGGCGGATGACAGACGAACAAGCAGTGCAAAAGATCACAGTGGGCAGCGTTGTCGCGGGGCGCTATGAAATCCGCAGCCTCATCGGCAAGGGCGGCATGGGAGAGGTGTTTCTTGCCCACGACCTCCAGACGGACCGCGATGTCGCCCTGAAGACGCTCCACGCAAAGTACAGCCAGAGCCGCCACGCCATCGCCCGCTTCGGGCGCGAGGTGCGCCTCGCCCGCCAGCTCAACCACCCGGGCATCGTGAAGATTTTCGACGCCCAGAAGTGGGAGAACACCCTCTTCTACACGATGGAGTACATCGAGGGGAAGAGCCTGCGCGCATGGCTCCAGCAACGCCGCGCCCTCGACCTCGGCTCCGCGGTGCGGGTGCTGTGCCTGGTGGCGGAGGCGCTCGAGCACGCCCACCGCATCACCATCCACCGCGACCTGTCGCCCGAGAACATCATGGTCCTGCGCGACGGCACCGTCCGCCTGCTCGACTTCGGCCTCGCCAAGATTGACGACCAGTATGTCGGCCTCACGGTGGTCGGCACCAACCTGGGCAAGCTGCGCTACATGGCCCCCGAGCAGGAGCGCGACGCCGCCGCCGTGGACCACCGCGCCGACCTCTTCTCCATGGGCGTCATGTTCTTCGAGCTGCTCACGGGGCGCTCGCCCCTGCCCGGCCAGAAAATCACCCAGGTGATCCCCGGACTTCCCGACAGCGCCGACCTCTTCGTGGCCAAGGCCATCGCCCGCAACCCCGACGAGCGCTACGCCGACGCCCGCGAGTTCCGGGAGGCCCTCCTCGCCGTCTACCGGGACGCCCAGGCCGCCGGTCCGATCCCCGCAGGCGGCCCGCCTCCGGAAAAGAAAGAGGGCGCCCTCGCCCGCATTCTCCGGAAACTCCGCTTCTGGAAAAAGGGCTGACCGGGCGCGTCCGGGGGACGAACCCGTTCACATTCAACCCCTCCGGGGTTGGATTCTTCCGGGACCCACGCACCGGAGGTTCCCTTCGGTCGCCTCCGGCTACCCACGTTTGTCCCCTTCGGGGACACTCGCTTTGAAAGGTCTTGCGGATAGGCGTCGAAACCGCGTTGGCGACGTCGAAGGGCGCACCAATCGGCCACCGTTCTACTTTTCCTGCCCTAGAAAAAGAGCTCGCGGATTTTTTCCCAGTAATAGCGGATGCGCCCGGCGAGGGGGGATCCGCCCCGGGGGATGACACGGCCGGAGCGGAGGGCATCGTAGTATTCGAGGCCGTGGCGGACGATGCCGGTGATGGGGGCGTTGGCCGGGGTGTTGTAGTAGGTGGGCATGCCCTCGAGGCCCTCGGGGGTGCCGATGCGGACGGGGAGCCTGCACACGGCCTCCAGGAGGGGGGCGAAATTGCGGATTTCGGCGCCGCCGCCGGTGAGGACGATGCCGCGGGCGAGCATCTGGTTCATGCGGTGGCGGTTGAGGAAGCGGGCAACCTCCTCGGCGAGCTCCAGGGCGCGCGCGAAGATGATCTCGTCCACGAACTTGCGGGGGACCACGTCGGGCGCGCCGTTGACGGGGCTCTTGAGCTTGATCCGGGGCGCGTCGGCGGAGGCGGGGGACGGCGCGGGGGGGGGGGCGTCGGCGCCGCCCTCCTGCTGCATCTGGTCGAGGAGAAGGCGGCTGACGCCCAGCTCCTGGAGGATTTCGCCGGCCTCGTCGAACCGGACCTTGAGCCCCGCGCTGAGGTCGTTGACCATGAGGACGGTGCCCTGGGGGATGTAGGCGGTGCCGAGGATGCTCATGTCATGGTAGGCGGCGATGCCGATGCCGGAGTGGCCGATGTCCACGACGGCCGCGCCGAGCTGGGTGTCCTCGCCGCTGAGGCAGCCGAGGGCGGCCGCGATGGGCTGGTAGACGAAGTCCTCCAGGATGCGGCCCTGCGAGTCAATGCAGGCGCGCAGGTTGTCCGCGGCCACCGAGGGGATGTTCGCCACGTGAATCTTCGCCTTGAGCACGGAGCCGCGCATGCCCAGCGGCTCGATGACGCGGGTGCCGTCCACCTGCCACTCCTGGGAGGAAGTGGAGGTGATGGGGTAGCATCCGGGGTGCAGGGCGTTCTGCGCGGCGTTGCCGCGGGCGCTTTCCAGGTGCTCCAGCTCGACGATGCCCTTGGTCAGGGGCACGCATCCCTCCTGCACGACGGAGCGCACGGCCTCGGAGGTGATGCCGCAGAAAAGGGCCTGGGCCTGGGCGCCTGATTTCTTGCGCGCCTCCTCCAGGGCGGCGCGCAGCGCCCGCTGCGCGTCATGCTGGTTCTGAATCTGGCCGTGGCGCACGCACCCGCGCGACGGGCCGGACCCGTCGCCCCGGTACCGGAGGGAGCCGTCGGGCGTCCGCTCCACGATGAGCACGCGCACGTTCCTCGCCCCGAAGTCCACCGCCGCGACCAGTTCGCCTTTCTTGCCCAAGGGTTGCCCCTCCTTTCGCGCGCCGCGCTAGAACAGCAGGCCGTCCTGCTGTCCGGACTCCGCCGCCGCGCCGCCCCCGTCCAGGGGCCGGGTGATCTCCCCGATGGCGCGCCGCCGCTCCTCAAGTTCCGTTTCCAGGGCCAGGATGTCGCCGAGAATCCCGCGCCGCCCCTCCTCCAGGTCCGCCACGCGCCCGCGCGCCTTCTCCAGAAACTCGCCGGCCGCCTCCTCCTCCTCCATGAGCGCCTCGATCTCCGAGCTGACCAGGCTCTCCGCCGCGACGGTGTCCGTGCGCGCGATCTCCCGCTCGCGCAGGCGCTGCGCCGCGGCGGCGCGCTCCTCCTGCAGCGCGGCGATCCGCGCGTCCAGGTCCTCCAGCTCCCCGCGCGTCTCGGCGATCTCGCCGTCGAGCGCGCCCATGCGAGCCCGCGCGTCCCGCGCGTCCGCCTCGCGCGCGGCGATCTGCTCCTCGGCGCTGCGCACGCGCTCCTCCGCCTCGCGCACCCGCCGCGCCGCGTCCTCCGCGGCCTGGCCGTTCAGCTCGAGACGGCTGCGCGCCCCGTCCAGGGCCGCCGCCACATGGTCGGCCTCCTGCCGCGCCAGGGCCGCCGCCAGGTGCAGCGCCAGAACCTTCGCCCCCGCGACGTCGCCCGCCAGAATGGCCGTCTGCATGGCCTTGTTGATCTCGTCCACCGTCGGCGGGGCCGGGGGCTCCGGTGCGGGGGCCGGCTCTTCGGCGGGCGCCGCCGCCGCCCCCCCGTCAGACACCTCCTCCTGCGTCTCCTCCCCGGCCCCGGATTCGTCGCAATTGTCCGGGGTGGGCGTCTCACAAGACGCCTCCGTCTCCCCGGTGTCCGCGTCCTCCTCCGTCGCGTCGGACCCGGTGTCCGTCTCCTCCCGCGCGGATTCCTCGTCCGTGACATCGCCCCGCAGGTCTATCTCCCCCAGATCCTCCTCCAGGGGCGCGTCGTCGTCCGCCTCCCGCGGCCCGTCGTCCTCAAGGGCCGCCTCTTCCGGGACGGCGTCCGCGTCCTCTTCCCAGGGGGACACCGGCGCGCCGGTGTCCTCCGCCGGGTTCTCCTGCGGGACGGAAACGGCCTCTTCGGGCACGCCGCCGAAGGGCACTTCGGGAATGTCCGCGACGGGGGCTTCCTGCTGAACAACCGGCGCGGGGGCCGGCTCGGAATGCGGAGTCGGCGCGGGCGGGGGCGACAGCGAAGGGGTTCCGGCCCCTTTCTCGCCGACCGGCTCGTCGTCGGCCACGTCGTCCTCGACGAGGGCGATGCCGTCGCGGCGCATGACCTCCAGCGCGCCCTGGTAGTGCTTCTGCCAGGCCATGCGCACCGTCGGCGTCTCGTTGTCAATGATGATGTCGCCGATCATCATGGAAAGGGCGTCGTCGCACGCGCGCAGGAAGGGCAGGCACTGCGCGGTGCGCCGCGCGCGCTCGTAGCTGCACAGCACGCGCGCCGTGTCCGTGACCGCCTCGCGCAGGGTGTCCCATCCGCTCTCGGCGGCGATGTTGAGAATCTTCAGCAGCTCCTGGAGGCATTCGCCGGGCCACTGCGCATGCTCCGGCGCGCCCGTGGCATGCTGGATGTGCCGCTTGAACCGGCCCAGGGAAATCAGCACCGCCTGCGACGGGTCGCTGGATGCGCCCGGCTGCGGCGTGAACGGCTCTTCGGGCATGACCTGCTCCTCCATTTCCGGCACGGGCGCCTCGACGGCGCACACCGTTTCCTCTTCCACCAGGGGCTCGGGCGCGGACGCGGAATTCTCCCCAAAGAGCTTCCGTCCAAACGCCGCCCATGTCTTGTTTTGTTTTCCGAAGCGCACCGCAAGATACCTCCGTGGCACCGATTTTAGCACAAGCGCGCCGGGGACACAATATATATTGTGGTTATTTCCGCCGGCCGCCGAAAAAACACACAATATAGCGGATTCCTTGGCGTTGGGATGAACGGGGGCGTGCCCCCCCGCTGCCGCCGCCCCCCGCAGCCAACGGACAACGATTCCCAAATGTGCCGCCGCACGGCCTGAAATGGGGCCGTCCGGTCTGGTATCCTGAGGCTTTGCAGACCTCCCCCTCTCCCCTGCGACGGCGTCGGAACGCCGTGAAGCAACCGTCAAGGAGTGTGCATGGACATTTATGTGAGACATGAGCGCGCCGAGGACGCGGATGCGGTCCGCGCGGTGGTGCATGCGGCGTTTCTTAACCACCCCATGCACGCGCCGGGCGCGCCGCCGCACGAGCCGGCCCTGGTGGATGCGCTGCGCGCCGCGGGCGCGCTGACCCTTTCCCTCGTGGCCGAGGACGGCGACGGCAGGATCGTCGGCCACATCGCGTTTTCCCCCGTCACCGTGAACGGGAAAGACGCGGGGTGGCACGGGGTGGGCCCCGTGGCCGCGCATCCTTCCTGCCAGGGGCGGGGAATCGGTTCGGCCCTGATCAACCAGGGGCTCGGCGAACTGCGCGGTTTGGGCGCGGGCGGCGCGGTGCTTGTCGGCGCCCCGGAATACTACCGCCGTTTCGGATTCCGCCCGGACCCGGCACTCATTCTTGAGGGCGTGCCGCCCGAATACTTCCTGGCCCTGTCTCTTGAAGGCGGATCCCCCGTCGGCGCCGTCCGGTTCCATCCCGCCTTCGCCGGATGACCCGGTCCGGCGCGGCGGGCCAACCCGCCCGTCCGGGCGCGCACACGGAATCCCCCTTCCCCGCCCGCCGGCAATCCGGGCCGGGTACAAACTTGACAGGGGATGCGGGGCTCTGTTACGATTTGGGTGCTCGTTGAGCGGGAGTAACTCAGTGGTAGAGTGCAACCTTGCCAAGGTTGACGTCGCGGGTTCAAGTCCCGTCTCCCGCTCCATTTCTTTTTTTAGGGGCCGTTAGCTCAGCTGGTAGAGCAGGTGACTCTTAATCACAAGGTCGCAGGTTCGAATCCTGCACGGCCCACCATTCTTTTTCCCCGCCACGTCCTGAATACCCTTGCCAGCACTGGACGGAACGCATTTTGTACCCCTTGCATCCCGGAGCGTTTCAAGCGGGCGCGACTTGCCAGAACTCGCACCGAACACGATGGATTCGCCGTCCGCTGGGGTAACGAAGGGGGTAACGGCAAGCGCCGACGTCCCCGGCGTCCGCTCAGTGTCCGGCGGCATCCCCTTCCAGGGACGCCGTCTTGCGCCGCAAATACGCCACCGTTTCCAGAGTCAGCACCGTGGCCAGATGGAGCAGGGATCCGGCGACGAGCATCCCCAGCCCGGTGAGCAGCAGCTCAAGGGGATGCTTTGGGCCGATCACCGCGGCAACCACGCCCGTCAGCACCGTAAGAACCCCGAAAATGTACAGGGCGTGTTCTGTGACCAGCAGCATCACAGGGGCGTCGTGTCTCATCGTGCGTTCCTCCCACACGCTCCGGTCGCCATGACGGGCGCGTCAACGGCAGGGTACCGCAGCCGCGCACGCTGCTTCAACACGACCGCCGGTCTCGTGAGAGACTCCAAGACAAGGCCGCCGGGACGGCGGCGGTACGGAAGCGTCCCGCCTTCCCCGTCACCCCCGCGAACGCGGGGGTCCATGCCTTGGGGCGCAGGACAAGCCGACGACCGAAGATGGGTTCCCGCATTCGCGGGAAAGACGAAGGAGGTCGTCGTGGCCGACCCCGGGTCAGGGCTGTTTCGGTCCCGGATCCGCCGTCCACGGGGCGAAGGCGGCGAGCGTCACGAGGGCCTGGGCGCCCCAGAAGAGGAACAGGTTGCGCCAGATGCCCTGGGTGAACCCGTAGCTGTGCAGGCCCACGCCGAGGGCGTTCACCCCCCACCAGGAGAACACGACGATCACCCCCATGAGCACGGCGCCGGCCGCCATGCCGCGGTCGCGCAGGTGTCCGCCGCGCCGCGCGTGGAGCAGCACGAGCCCCCACAGCACGATCATGAGCGCGCCGTTTTCCTTGGGGTCCCAGCCCCAGAAGCGGCCCCAGCTCTGGGCGGCCCACACGCCGCCGAGCACGGTGCCGATGACGGAGAAGAGCAGGCAGAAGCACAGCACGCCGTAGACCGCGCGCGAGACGCCGGCGTAGAACGCGGCGTCGCCGCGCCGCAGGCGCAGCAGCTTCCCCAGAATCCACACATGGGCCAGCAGGGCCGCGAAGAGCCCCGCGCCGTAGCCCGCCACGATGGTCGTGACATGCGTCGCCAGCCAGAAGTTCGTGTCGAGCACCGCCACCACGGCGGGCATGGTGTCCACGGCCTCGCGCGCCTCGTAGCGGTAGGCGAAGAAGAGCCCCGCCGCCCCGGCGAGCGCGCCCAGCGTGCCCGCGATGCGCTGGCGGTTCACCAGCTCCACCACGATGGCCGTGCACACCGCCACCAGCGCCGTGAACAGCACGGTCTCGTAGAGCGTCGTCACGGGGGGGCGGCCCCGGATCACGCAGCGGAGCGTGATGCCCGCGGCCAGCAGCGCCAGCGGCGGCAGCAGCGAAAGCAGCGCGCCGCGCCGCATCCAGACGCTTCCCGGCGCGGCCCACGTCAGCGCCCACGCCAGAAACGCCAGCACGAAAAGCCACTGGCTGTAGAAGAGAAACTGCGTCCGGTAGAAGAAATGCTCCAGCGGCACCCGGCGGTATTCGCCGCGCGCCGTTGCCCGCCCGGAGGACATCCCATGAAAGGCCCGCGCCGCCTCCGTGAACGCCGCCGACGCCGGGGGCGCCGCCGCGAGCTGTTCAAGCATCAGCAGCAGCGGGTCCTCCGCATACGGCGGGCCGTCCGGCTGGAAGGCCGACGCGGCCACCTCGGCCAGGCTGCGCCACGCGCTCTCCTCCTTGCCAGGCGGGGGAAACAGCGCAAGACTCCAGGCCCCGGCCAGGTCCCTCTCCAGGGCGGTGAAGAAGGACTCCGCCTCCACGGCGGTCCTCCGCGCCTCCTCCTCGGACATGCCGGCGCGGCGCGCCTGCATCTCCCCGAGCACGCCGGGCATCCGGGTGAGCACAACGCTCAGCGGCACGCCCCCGGCCTCGGGGAAGGCGGCGGCGAACACGGAGTCCGCCGGGAACCGGTGCGGGCGGCGGAGCGCCGCAAACGCGCCGGTCAGGTTCTCAAACAGCAGCACCGCCTCGCCGAGGGAGACGATCTGGGCCTCCATCCAGCCGCGCTTTTCGGCGGGCAGTTCGGCGTACTTCCGCGCCAGCTCCATCAGTTTCTCGCGGTGCGGCGCGAGCTCCGCGTAGGAGTAGCGGTCGCGCTTCTTCGTGTGCGCCGCGCCGCCCAGCGCCGCCACCACCTCGCCCGTCTCCACGGAGAAGCAGCGGTAGGTCTCCGCCAGCTCCGGACGGAAGAACACGTCCAGCAGCCACTCCGTCGCGCTGAGGCGCAGGCGCCCCTCCGGCGTCTCCGCCTTCAGCACGCGCATGCCGTTGAGCCGCAGGAGCGTGAACCGCGCCAGGGTGTCCAGCGGCTTCACGCGCCCGCCCTCCTGCACCGGCAGGGTGGCGAACAGCCGCACGGTCTCCTCCGGCCAGCGCGGGGTTTCCGCAAGCGCGGGGGCGGCAACGGCGGCGGCCAGCAAAACGATCAGGGCGCGCGCAAAGGTTCTCATGGCGCGGCCCTCCGTTTCGCCTCGGCGCGCAGGTGCGCCAGCAGCGCCTGCACGAAGTGCAGCAGCAGCCCCGCCGAAATCACCAGCGAGGCGTACATGGGCCAGTCCTCCGCCGGGTTGCGCGTCACGGCCAGCACGGAGTAGAGGGGCTCGCCCTCGCGGGCGTTCTGCGGCCCCCATGACGCCTGGAAAAAGGTGTGGGGCCGGTGGCGGAACGGCGCGTTCATGCGGATGTCCACCTGGCGCTCCGCGCCCGCCTCGCGCACCGTCAGGGCGCTGGAGAAGGTGGCCGGAATGCTCGTGCCCGGATGCCGCTCATGCGTGAAGGTGTCCAGCCGCAGCGTGAACGGCAGGGGCCACGACCGCCGCGCCAACTGGATGACATACTGTTTCCCCGCCACCTCCGCCACCCAGGGCGCCTGCTCGCCGGCCCACACAATCCCGTCCACCACCGACGCGCCGGGGCCCTCCAGCCGCAGCGTGACCCCCGGCAGGTTGCTTTCCCGGCTCGCCGCCTCGCGCTCCGGCGCCAGAGCCACCCCGTCCGCCGGGGCGCCCGCGTCCATCACGGGCCGCGCATTGTACAGGTACAGCCCCGTCCGCAGGATGAACGGCAGGTCGGGGTGCGTGAAATCCTTCCACTGGTAGGGCGGCGTCTCCTCGATGCGGTCCTGGGGAAGGATGAAGCGCCGGCCCTCTGACCCCAGCTCCGTCACCTGCAACTGCCATTCGTGGTACGACACCATGCGGTCCGACGACTGCCCCTCGAACAGCGTCACATGGCCCTCATCCGCCAGGTGGAAGGAGACAAAGCCCGCGCCCATGAGCAGCAGCACGCCCGCGTGGCCGATGAGCAGTCCCGGGCGCCGCCACCTTTTCGGCGCGGCGAGCACGCCGCCGCACAGGAGGTTGACGCAGAGCAGCACGGACAGAAGATAGCCCCCCGGCAGCGGCGTGGCCATCCACGCGCCGTGGGGAAACCACGCGACCACGGAGTAGAAGTAGTTCTCCTGCGCCGCGTAGAGCCCGATCCGCGCCTGCTCCACCGTGCCCAGAAACACCACCACGAGGAGCAGCGTAAGCAGCACGATGGACAGTTCGTAGGAGGCAAGGAAACGGAAGGCCTTTTTCAGGGGCGTCATGGGGCCAGCCCCCCGGCGGGCCGCAGGGACAGGCAGAAGGCCCGGAACCGCTCCCGCTCCGCCTCCAGCGCCGCGCGGGTTCCTGTCATCTTCACGAAGAAGGTGCTCCCCTCCATCGGGCAGACCACCCCAAGCAGCAGCGCGTCGTCAATCGTTCCCCCGCCCATGGAGGTGTACGGCCCCGCCGCCTCCACCACCGCCGCGTCCGCCCCCAGCACCGGCCAGAGCGGCAGCGCCGCGATCTCCTCCGGCGTCAGCGGCGGCTGGCCGAGCTGCCCCCGCCACCGGTTCACGTTCGCCTCCAGCCCGCCGGCGTCGCCATGAAGAGTGGACAAAACGCACTCCGCCCGGGGATCGCTCTGGATAAGGAACGTCGCCAGCCGCATCGGGCTGTCGGGGCCCTGAGACCACCCCTCCGGCAGTTCCCAAGTGAAACCCCGGTCTTCCGCGCCCCCCATGCCCGCGGCAATCTGCTCCGCCGGCATCCCGGCCCCCGCCGACGCGGCCGCCCCCCCGGATGCCGGTGCTGCAAGGCCCATCCGCTCCGCCACCTTCATCGTGGGCGGCGCGATCCGCTCCTCGGCGGGCACCCGCTCCACCCGGTCAATGGTCTCGGGGCCGCCGCCGCCGCCGCACCCGGCCAGAAACACCGCCCCGGCGCAGAAGAGCAGAAAACACACCGCCCCGCGGCGGCGCCTGTCGGTCAGAAGATCCACCGGTCACGCCTTTCCGTCCCGGACACCTCCAGGACACCCCGGCGGAACATCCGCCGTCAAGAGATTATGCCGGAGGACACCCCGCTGTTCCAAGGTCAACGCGACGCGCATCCGGGAAGAGGCCGGGGGGAAGCCCGGCGATCCCAGGGAGCCGCGCGCGCGGAGAACATCCCGTCCGACCGGTCAGACATGTCCGACCGGTCCGACCTTTCCTATTTCAGGGGTCGAGGCGGATGTAGTCGTTGAAACGCTCGGAGACGTTGTTTGCGCCGTCACGGTACTGCACGCGGACGGTGTAGTAGCCCGGCGCCGCCCCGCCGAGGGTCCAGGCCCTGACCGCCGCCGGGGGCTCCCAGGGGCTCCAGGTGGACCCGTTGTTGCTGAAGCGCATGCGGGTGACGCCCACGCCCTCCCCGTCCTGCCAGGCCAGCCCAAGGGTGACCTCGGGGGAGCGGGTGGCGAAGGCGCCGTCGTTAATGACGATGGTCCCCGAGGGGGGCGTGGTGTCCAGGCGGATGTAGTCCCTGAACACCGGCGACCGCTCGTTGGCCCGGTCAATGTACTGCACACGGACGGTGCGGTGGCCGTCGGGCCCCTCGGGGAGGGTGTATGCCCGGATGTCCACGAGGCGCTCCCAGGGGGACCAGGTGGCCCCGTCGTTGCTGAACCGCATGCGCGACACGCCGGGACCGCCGGTGGCCGACGCCCACAGGGACAGCGTGACCGCGCGGTCGTTCGTCGCAGACCGGTTGTTGTTGATGAGAATCCCGCCCGTGATGTCGTAGGGCTCGCTCCCGTACACGGTCGGGGGCCCGTCAAAAGCGGTGCCTCCGGTGTTCTCCGACAGGTCGGTCCCCTCGACAACAACGTCCGCGGGCCCTTCGGGGTCCTCCGGGGCGACGGTGAAGGTGAACGTGTAGGCGGTCCCGTCCTGGGCCAGGAAGGCCGCGGGGCGCCCGTTGACGGTGACTTCGGGAAGGGTGGCGAGGGGTTCCGAGGCCTCGAAGGAGAGGGTGACCTCCTGTCCGGCCTTGGCAAACGCGGGCACGGCGGCCAGGTTGTCGAAGGAGGGGGCCTTGATGTCCGGCGGCTCCTGTCCGAGGGCGTAGGTGTCGGGGACGACGCGCAGGCCGGAGCAGAGTTTGATGCCCTCGTAGTCCAGCTCGATGAAGAATCCCCTCCACCCGGTGACGGGGGTTTCGGGCGGGGCGACGTAGACGCCGTCGCCCTCGGGGTCCGTGAGGACGGTGGAGGTCCACTGCGGCCCGAGGGTCTGCAGGCGGAAGTCCCGGTGGTCCGGGTTGTGCGCCTGCCACACCCTGACCTGCGTGGGCGGGGTGCGCGCCTCCAGCCGAATGGATCCGTCGTCCTCGAAGGACCACGAGAAGTCGGGAATGCTGTTTTCGCTGCCGGGGAGGAGCGTGCCGACAAACGCGATCAGGGGGCCGAGCGCGTCGAGGTTGGAGGAGTCAAAGCCGAGGCCGTGGTCGGTGTTCGGCACATAGACGATCCGGTTGACCCCCGGCAGGTAGTCGAAGTAGAACTTGACGCCGTCGGGCAGGAAGAACTGGTCGCCCGTGCTGTTGATGATCAGCTTGGGCATGGTGAGGCGGTCGCGGTAGGTGAACGGGTCCACAATCCGCGCCAGGTCGCGGCCGGCGTCCGTGTCGAGCCGGTCAAAGACGTTCATGTTGGTGTAGTCGCGCACCGCGGTGGAGTATCCCCCCTGGATGTAGTGCGCCGCGTCGTTCAGCGGGTAGCCGCTGTAGGCGTTCTTGTGGTGGGTCATCTGCTTGTTCATGTTCAGCACGTCTATCACCATGGGCACGATGCCCACGACCCGCCGCTGGGGGTCCGCCGCCGCCGTGAGCCAGGTGGTCCAGCCGCGCTTGGAGGCGCCGGCCACAACAAACCGGTCCACCTCCAGCGTTGTGCTTTCCTGGGTGAACTCCTGCACGGCGTCCATGGCCCGCACCGCCGCCTTGGTCATGGGCAGCAGCAGCGGCCATTCCGGGTCCGGGTGCGCCCCCGTGCCCGTGTAAAGGTCCAGATACTTGTCGAAGGTGTACGAGATGATCGCGTCCTCGGTGCGGTTGGAGGACTCCCCGGCGAAGCGGACCGGCTCGTTCGGGACAAACTGGAGATAGGCGATGCTGCACCCCACCACCGCGGACAGGAACCCGTACTCGCTGACGTCGTCCGGCGTGCTGCTGTTGCTGCCGCCCTCGACGATCAGCATGCAGGTTTCGGGGTCCGCGTTAAACGGCACCACAATGTGCAGGAAATGCCGCCACAGCTCCTTGTT
This sequence comes from Candidatus Hydrogenedentota bacterium, assembly GCA_033813475.1. Taxonomy (GTDB): domain Bacteria; phylum Hydrogenedentota; class Hydrogenedentia; order Hydrogenedentales; family CAITNO01; genus JAAYBR01. The sequence continues at coordinate 14,767 of JAPXRP010000031.1, read as the reverse complement.
CGGGCTCGCCGCCGCGAAGTCCGCCGCCGTCCGCCACGTCTGCGACGTCATGTTGAGGACGTACAGCGTGCCTATCTGCGGTCCCGTCCCGTCCAGCCCGTACACCGGGGACGTGCTGCGCAGCGACCAGCCGTAGGAGGAATCCGGCTTCTCCACATAATCGTCCAGCGCCGTGCGCACCGGCGCGGCGGCGTGCCCTGCGGCCGCGGCGAGAAGAAGGACAAGAAGGACGGAAACGGTGCGCGGAAGAAACGCGTGCCTCATGAGCTGGTCTCCTTGAATCGGGCCCTGGGGAGGATGTAACACACCCCCGCCCCAAAACACAACTTTGCGGGCGGGCGGGTTTGCCCCGGGGCTGCCGCGCGAAGCGCCCCCCCCTATGGCGTGATCCACGGGGCCGCATCGCCGCGCACCAGGAGGCGGCCGCCGTGGTCCGCCGTGGCGGTGCCCCCCCAGGCGGGAAGGGCAACGTCGGCGCCCCGTACCCCCGGGTCCAGCCGCCAGGCGACGGTGGCCAGAACCGTCTCCCCGCGGGACAGCACCAGCCCCTCCGGCGGCGTTGCCAGCAGCAGCAGGGCGCCGCCGTCGTTAACCTCGGCGCGCGCGCCGCCGCCGGTGCGTTCGGGCAGCCAGGCAAATCCGGGCACCCGGGGCGCGGGCAGCGCCACAAGAACAGCCCGGAGCCGCACGCGCCCCTCGGAGGACAGCAGAATGCGGAGGCGCCCCTCCTGGGCGCCGTCCGGAGCATGGTCCGGGAAGGACTCCGGGGCGATCCGCCCCGACACGGCGGTGCGTCCCGTGTAGCGGTAGCCGCCGGGCAGCACGCCGCGCAGGCCCGATCCGGGCACCTCAACGCGCACATCCACGGTTCCCTCCTCGGCGGCGCTCTCGGGCACGCGCGCGAGGGCGCCCTCGCCGCCGGGCACGGGGCTCCACTCCGCGCGGCGGTCCCCAAACCACAGCACGGCGTCCCGCGGCAGGCCGCGGCCGGTCACGACGACAATGCTTCCCCCCTCGGCCGGACCGGAGGAGGGCTCCACGGCGGCGATGTAGGGGGTGCCGTAGACCGGCGCGGGGTCGGGGTCCGCCCCGTCCCACAGGCCGTCGCCGTCGGAGTCGGCGTTGCGCGGGTCCGTTTCGCCGGGGTCCACCACGCCGTTGCGGTTCCAGTCCTCCATGCCGTCGGGAACCCCGTCGCCGTCGGTGTCGGCGCGCAGCCAGTCGGTCTCGCCGGGATCGCGCGCCCCGTTCCCGTTCACGTCCTCCAGGTCGTCCGCCAGCCCGTCGCCGTCCATGTCGGCGGTCTCCGCCGCGCCCCGCGCCAGCCACACCGCCAGCTGCTCCACAAAGCGGGCCGCCGCCGCGTCGCCCCGCTCCGCCGCGTCGAGCAGCGCGGGCGAGGACAGGGCCGCGACGCGGCCGTGACCAAAGGCGCGGGCCATGAGCACTGCCGGGCCGCCGCCGGACCCGCGCGCCTGGTGAAAATCGGCCAGGGGGCGGCCGGGCGGGCGGGGGCCCGGATCGAGCATGGAGAACCCCACCGCGCCGCCCGCAGGAAGGTCCGGCCAAAACCGCAGCGGGCCGCCGCGCTCCCCGGGGGCGGTGCTTTCGGCGGCGGCGGGCGCCGCGCCCACGGCGAAGCCGAAGGGGGCCAGCCACAGTGCCAGCGCGCGCGCCGTGTCCGTCTCCCCCCCGATGACCAGCAGGCCGCCGCCGCCGGACACATGCTCCTGGAGCTGCTGCCGCGCAAAGTATCCCGACGCCAGGGCGCGCGCGTTTGCCGCCACCACGCGCCACGCGCCCAGACCCCCGGAAAGCGGCGCGGAGGCGGACGTGTGGGAAAGGTGCGCGGGGGGGCCGGAAAGCCGCGCCCGGAGAACGGGCCAGCCGTCCTCCGCGCCGCCGCCGGGGCACACCCAGAGCATCCGCGCCGCGCGGGTCTCCGCCGCCCGCACGCGCACCAGCGTGTCCGCGGCGGCCCCGCCGGCCGCCTGCGTGCGGATGAAACCTTCGGCGGCGGCGCCGGCGGGCAGCCTTGCGGGGTCCGCCCCCGCGTAAACCGTGCCCGGCCCCGTGCCCGCGCGAGGATGCAGCACCAGCCACGGCATCGCGGACGCGCTGTAGTCCACCGTCCACGCGGCCCCGGGCGCAGCCGTGATGTTCAGCGCGCGCAGTTCGCGGCCCGCCGCCGCGCCCCGCAGCTCCACCGCCTGGGGCGCCGGCGGAACAGGGGCGGACGGGGCGGCCGCCGGGGCCTCCATGCCGGGAAGCGGCGCAATCGCCGTCACCTGTCCTGATTGCAGGGTGACCGCCGGCCCCTCCGCCGTGGCGGGGTCGAGCCGGTGAACCCGGGAGGCCTCCCCCGCGAGCAGGGTGTTTCCGTCCCACGCGAGGACGCGCACCGGCGCGTCGAAGGACCGGGACGGGCCCGCTCCCCGCAGGCCCTCCGGCCAGATTTCCAGCCGCCGCCCCAGGGCGACCGCCGCCCTGTCGCCTCCGTCGGGCGCGGACGCCAGCACAAAGCCCTCCGCCGCCCCGGTGAGCGCCGTCTCGCCGGTCTTGGTCCAGCCCTCGTCCCCGGCGCCCGCGTCAAGCCGCGCCACATAGGCAAAATCCGTGCCCGGCACCGTGGTGCCCGCGCGGCAGGCGTCCTCGCGCAGGAAGTGCAGGGCGGCCGGCCCCGCCTCGCCCCGCAGGCGCGCGGGCGCGGGCGCCCAGGCCCGCGAGGAAAGGTCAAAAAAGAACACCAGGCTGAACGGTTCCCCGGAGGGCCCGTCCAGTGCCGTGCCGGAGACCACCGCCGCCACCCGCCCCCCCCTGGGTGACACGGCCAGCGCCCGCGCCGAACCGCAGGCGGGATTCCACCCGGGGGCCTCCGACAGGGGATGCCGCTGGGCCTGAGGCACGCCGGGAACGCACAGGGACAGCTCGGGAACCCCGCCGGGGGCCGGGGCGCAAAGCGCGGCCAGCAGGGGGGCCGGGGTGCCCGTCACCTCGGGGTCGGACGCCGTGAAGACCACCCCGGCGGGCTGCCCGGAAAGCGGCCACTCGCCCTCGGTGTAGGGGGCGAAACCCGCCGGCGTCAGCGTGTGCAGGCGCAGCCGCCCGCGCCCCGACTCCCCGAACACGCCCGCAACCGCCGCGAAACACAGGCCGTAGCCGGGCAGCTCGTGCACCGCCGCGGGCCATTCCCGCCACCCCGCCTCGGCGCGGAACGCCAGCAGGTCCGCCGGGGCCAGCTCAGGCAGGCGCACCAGCGATCCGGCTGTGTCCGGAAAGCCCGGCCCGGGGTGCTGCGGAACGGTGTCCGGACCGCTTCCCGCCAGGCACAGCCCCGCCGACGGCAGCAGTCTCGGCGGCCCCGTGGACACCGCCCCCGGCAGACGCAGCGGCGCGGAAAACGCCTCCGGCGGGCCGGGGTCCACCACATGCAGATAGACTGCCGCCGACTGCCCCAGCGCGGACAGCGCCGCCGTCTCCACGAGCGCCCGGCCGGCGGACACGCGGCCGCCCCCCGCAACGGCGGCAAGCGCCGCCGCCGCGAGCAGTCCCGCGCGGAGCGCGGCCCTTCGCCGCGCGCGTCTCCCGCCTGTGTTTTCAGCCGTCATGGGCCTGGCGCTCCCGTCCTCCGGAGAGCATAGCACACGCGCCCGGGGCGCGTTTCGCCGCCCGTCAGCGCCTGTTCAGGTGCTCCGCGAGAAAGGCGTAGGCCCGCGCGCGGACAGCGTCGGGGAAGTCGTGCCCGTCGTCGGGATGCTCGGCGCGCAGCGCTTCCGGCGCGCCGAGGAGGGTGTACACGGGCCGCGCGGCCGCCACGCAGTCGCGCACGCCGGACACGTCGAAGTTCTCGTCGCGCAGGGGGGCGTTGATGAACAGCGGGCGCGGGGCGACGGCGGCAAGCAGCTCCGGAAAGTCAAAGGGCATGCGGGCGGGGTCCTTTCCAAACTCCGACGCAATGGCGGGCATGTAGCCGTCGTGGGTCCAGCCGGTGAGGTCGCCGCCGTAGTACTTGGCGAAGGAGGTGAAGCCGCAGCTCGTGACGGCCGCCCGCACGCGCGGGTCGAAGACGGCAAGAAAGAGGGTGTTGTGGCCGCCGAGGGAGTGCCCGATGCAGCCGATCCGCTCCGGGTCCGCCTCGGGCAGCGACCGGAGCAGGTCCACGCAGCGCATGTGGTTCCATATCCCCTTCATGCTCGCGCTCTTGTAGCCCCGGGCGTACAGCTCCCGGCGCGCGTCCGCATAGCCGCCAAATCCGGGGTAGTCCGGCGCCAGCGTCACAAAGCCGCGCTCCGCCAGCTCCTGCGCGTAATTGCGGTTCGTGCCCTCGCCCCGCCCCGTGACCACGTCCTTGCCCAGGGACGAGGTGGGGTGCAGGCAGAGCACCGCCGGCGCGGGCCCCTTCAGCCCCTTGGGAATCAGCAGGCACGCCGGCAGGCGGTCCCATTCCTCCACGGCGAGGGTGATCCGCCGCTGCGTGTACGCCGGGAAGTCTGTTTCCTCCTCCACCCGGACGTCGGGCGGCACGATGCGGTCCGCGCCCGGCAGCGGCCCCATCACGCGCTGCATGCCCTCCAGCACGCGGGCGCGGCGAAGGGCCGCCTCCGCGGGCGGGTCCGCCGCAAACGCGGCAAGACCGCCCAAAAGGAGCAGCGCCGCCGGCGCAACCGTTGAAAGGAACCGCACAAGGCGCATGCCCGACCTCCCGGCTACCGCCGCCTGTTTGTCTTCGTGAGCTCCACCTGGTCGAAGATGCGGTCCTGGAGGTCGCGGGCCTCAATGCGCATCGTGGGGCCGTGAACCGAGACCAGGCAGTAGTGGTGGCCGCTGTAGACCTTGGCGGAGAAGGGAAGCCGCCACGGGGCGAACTGCTCCAGCCCGCCGCCGCCGCCGCCGGTGACCATGTAAAGGATGCCGCCGGAAAGGACGGGCTTTCCCTCCTTGAGCGGGTGGGTCCGCTCGTAGGAGTGGATGTGGCCGCCCCAGACGATGTCCACGCCGTGCTTCTCAAAGAGCGGCAGGATGCGGCGCAGGCTGGCGTCGCCGGCCGCGGTCCGCACCTTGTCCGTGGCCCCGTAATCGTCGAAGTCGGAGGAGTAGGGCACTTTGTGGAAGCACACGATCTTCCACTGCGCCCTGGACGCCTTCAGCGCGCCCTCGGCCCAAAGGTACTGCTCGGAGCCCTCGCGCATGAACCGCTGCGAGTCGAGCAGGAAAACCTCCAGGTTCCCGTAGCGGAAACTGTAGCGGTATTCCGGGTCCGGCAGGGCGAAGTACTCGTAATAGTGCGGCGAGTCCTTGTCATGGTTGCCCAAGGTGGGGATGAGCGCCGCCCGGCTGATGAGCGGGTGCATGTTCGGGAAGAAGTGGCCGGTCCAGTGGTCCTTCTGCGTGCCGTCGCTCACCAGGTCGCCGCCGAGAAGCACGAAATGCGGGCGCTGCCCCCACGCCAGATTCGCCAGCGTGGACAGTTCGTTCGGGCTCGACTGCGTGTCGCACATCACGATGAAGGAGAAGGGCGCCTCGTCGCCCACGGCGGTCTGAAAGGTGAGCACGGCGCTCTCCGCCTTGGCGCCGTCCGCCGCCGTCGAGCGCACCTGGTAGAAATAGCACTGGTCCGTCTCCAGGCCCGTGAAGACGGCCTGGTGCACCGTGGCGTCGCCCGTGGCGGGCACCCACTCCAGCTTCGCCGCGGAGGCGCCGCACGCGGCCTCCGAAGCCGCCGGCTGGTCCGTCTCCCAGCAGACCGTGATGCCCGTCTGCGTGGGGTACTGGAGATACGGCTGCACGATGATCTCCAGTGCGCCCGCGGAGGGCGCGCACAGCAGGCCCGCCGCAAGCAGGCCCGCCAGCAGCATGGCCGCACTCAAAATGTTCCGTGTCTTTCGCATGACCCATTCCTTTCCTGTGTTCGCCGCGCCCTTCCCGGCGGCGGCGTTCGCCCGTCCCCGCCCCCTACTCTGAACCCCTCCCCTCCGCCGATGCAACCCCGCCGGCCTGCGGCTTTGGGGGCTTTCCCCGGGCGGAGGGGATGGTCTATACTGACGGTTACGCGCCCGGGGCCGTCCTCCGGACGTTGTGGAGAGGACATCCAACAGGCCGGCGCGCGCCGTCCCGGAGGGAGAAGGTCATGTCTGGAAACCGCCACACCGCGCTTGTTGCCCTGACGATCACCGCGGCCGCCGCCCTGGCACTCTGCGGATGCGGCGGGCCCTCCGCCCCCGCGCCGGGCGCCGGCGCCCAGGCCCCCGCGAAGGCCGGGAAGCCGGTCGAGCTTTCGTACAGTGTGTTCTTCCCGCCGACGCACATCCAGTGCCAGATGGCGGAGGAGTGGTCGCGCGAGGTGGAGCAACGCAGCGGCGGGCGCATCAAGATACATGTGTTCCCCGGCGGCGCGCTCACGCAGGCCCCCCAGTGCTATGAGGGCGTGGTGAACGGCATCTCCGACCTGGGCATGAGCTGCTTCGCCTACACGCGCGGCCGCTTCCCCCTGCTGGAGGGGCTGGATCTTCCCCTGGGCTATCCGGACGGCTGGGTGGCCACGCGGGTGGCGACGGAGATGACGGCGAAGTACCAGCCCGCAGAGACGGCGGACACGCATGTGCTCTATGTCCACGCCCACGGCCCGGGCATCCTGGCGAGCAAGAAGCCCGTGCGGACGATGGACGACATGAAGGGGCTGAAGGTTCGGGCCACCGGCCTGTCCGCGAAGATCGTCACCAGCCTCGGCGGCACGCCGGTGGGCATGAGCCAGCCCGAGACCTATGAGGCGCTCCAGAAGGGCGTGGTGGACGCGACGCTGTGCCCCGTGGAGACGCTCAAGGGCTGGAAGCAGGGCGAGGTCATCTCCACGGTGACGGACAGCTCCGTCATCGGCTACACCACCTCCATGTTCGTCGTGATGAACAAGGCGAAGTGGGACAGCCTGCCCGCCGATCTCCAGGCGGTGCTCACAGAGGTGAGCGCCGAGTGGGTGGCAAAGCAGGGCGCGGCGTGGGACCAGGCCGACGAGGAGGGCCGCCAATTTGTGGCCGGGCTCGGCCACGAGACCATTCCCCTGTCCGACGAGGAGAAGGCCCGCTGGAAGGAGGCCGTGAAGCCGATCCTGGACGAATATGTGAAGGGCTGCGCCGACAAGGAGCTCCCGGGCGAGGCCTTCCTCGCCGACCTTCAGGCGCTCATCGCGCAGTACACGGCGGCGGGCTGAGCCCATGTCCGAAGGCGGCGCCGGCTTCTCTGACCTGGTGAAACGCGCGGACCGCGCCTACCTGCGCGCGCTGCGCGCGGTGGTGCTGGCGCTGGCCGCGGTGTCGGGCCTGGCGATTCTCGCCATGATCGCCGTCACCTGCGCCGACGTGGTTCTCCGGGCCTTCGGCCGCCCGCTGACGGGGGCCTTTGACATCGTCCGCGTGGGCGGCGCCGTCGCCATCGCCTGCGCCCTGCCGTACACCACGGCGGTCAAGGGCCATGTGGCCATCGAGTACTTCTTCCAGAAACTGAACCGGCCCGGGCGCATCGTGGTGGACACAGTCTGCCGCCTGCTGGTGGCGGGGCTGTTCAGCGTGTTCGCCTGGCAGTGCGTCATGTACGGCAACTCCCTGCGGCGCACCGGCGAGGTGTCGCTCACCCTCCAGATCCCCATGTTCTGGGTGGCCTATGTGATCGCGGGCGCCTGCGCCGTCACCGTGCTGGTGAAAATCCACAACCTGCTGCATCCGGGCCGGGAGATGATCAAGCCATGACGGCGGTGCAGATCGGCATCCTGGGCTGCGTCATGCTCTTCGTCCTGCTGGCGGCGAGCATGCCGGTGGCCTTTGCCATGGCGGTCGTGGGCCTGGCGGCCTTCGCCTTCATGGTGAACCCGGCCGCGGCCTTCTCCATGGTGACGGCGGACCTCTTCGAGACCTTCTCGTCCTACAGCCTGACCGTGATCCCCCTGTTCGTGCTGATGGGGCAGGTGTGCTTCCATGTGGGGATCAGCCGGCGGCTGTTCAACGCGGCCTACCAGTGGCTCGGCGCGCTGCCGGGCGGGCTCGCCATGGCGACGGTGGGGGCGTGCACGGCTTTCGGCGCCATCTGCGGCTCCGGCCCGGCCACGGCGGCGACCATGGCCTCGGTGGCCCTGCCCGAGATGCGGCGCTACCGCTACAGCATGGAGCTGGGCGCGGGCGCCGTGGCGGCCGGCGGCAGCCTCGGCATGCTGATCCCCCCCAGCGTGGTGTTCATCGTCTATGCCATCATGACCGAGCAGTCCATCGGGAAGCTCTTCATGGCGGGGGTGCTGCCCGGCCTCCTCATCGCCGCGATGTTCTGCGGGACCATCTACCTCAACTGCCGCCGCCGCCCGGAGCTGGGCCCCGCCGGCCCGCGCACAACCATGCGCGCGAAGCTGGCATCGCTGGCGGGGGTTTCCGAGACCCTCATCCTGTTTGTGGTGGTCATGGGCGGCATGTTCCTGGGCTACTTCACGGCGACCGAGGCGGCGGCCATCGGCGCGGCGGGCAGTCTGGCGATCGCGGCGGTGCGGCGCGAGCTCACGTTCAAAATGCTGCGCACCGCCCTGCTGGAGACCGTCCGCACCTCGTGCATGGTCATGGTCATCGTGGCGGGCGCCGTCATGTTCGGCCACTTCCTGGCGCGCACCCGCATTCCCTATCTCTTCGCCGAGTGGCTGGGCGCGCTTCCCCTTCCCGGATGGACCATCATCGGCTCCATCATCCTCTTCTTTCTCCTGGCCGGGTGTTTCGTGGACGCCCTGGCGCTGGTCCTGCTGACCGTGCCGATCTTCTACCCGGTCATCACGAAGCTGGGCTACGACCCGGTGTGGTTCGGCGTCATCATCGTGGTGGTCACGCAGATGGGCGTCATCTCGCCCCCCGTGGGCGTCAATGTCTATGTGGTCAGCGGCATCGAGCGCGACATTCCCCTCTCCACCGTCTTCCGCGGCGCGATGCCTTTCCTGTGGACACTGGTCCTCGCCGCGGCCATTCTGGTGGCCTTCCCCCAGATTTCCCTGTTCCTCCCGGGACTGATGAACTGACCAAGGAGGCCCGCCCATGAGCACCGAGCCGCTTCCCGAAAGCCCCTACCGGCGCATCCTCTTCTGCACGGACTTTTCGGAAAACGCCGACCACGCCTTCACCTACGCCCTCGACGCCGCGCTCCGGCGGCCCGGCTGCGCGCTCTTCCTGCTGCATGTGGTGCCCGAGCCGGACGCGCAGTTCTGGAAGACCTACCTGTACGAGGTGGAGGGGGTGGACGACAAGGCCAAGCGTGACATTGACGCCCGGGTCGCGGAAACCTACCTGCCGCGCGTCCCCGAAAGCGTGGACTTCCGCGTGGAGATGTGCGTGGGCAGGGACTACCAGAAGATCCTGGCGTTCGCCGCCGAAAACAGCGCCGACCTCATCGTCATGGGCCGCCACGGACACAGCGCCCTGGAGTCCGTGCTCTTCGGCAACGTGACGGAAAAGGTGGTCCGCAAGGCCGCCTGCCCCGTGCTGGTGGTGCCCCCCGCGCCCCGTCCCCAGAGAAAGACGACGTAATAACAGGGGGGCGGGGACTCCGGCGTCGTTGTCTGATTCCGCAGCGGTTGCGCGGGACGGGGCGCGGCGGCTACACTGGGACCCCGTTCCCAAAGGCCCTTTTCCCGAGGTTTTCCCATGACTCCCCCGCTTATTCTGGTGACAAACGACGACGGTATCGGCGCGCCGGGCCTGGCGGCGCTGGCCGCCGCGCTGGAGCCCCTGGGCGAGGTGCATGTCTACGCCCCGGACCGGCAGCGCAGCGCCGTGGGCCACGGCGTGTCGCTGCACACGCCCCTGCGGGTGACGGACACGGGGGAGCGGCGGCGCATGGTGGACGGCACCCCCACGGACTGCGTCATGCTCGCCGTGCGCGGGCTGCTGCCCCGGCGGCCGTCGCTGGTGGTGAGCGGGATCAACTCGGGGGCGAACCTGGGCGACGACGTGACCTATTCCGGCACCGTGGCGGGGGCCTACGAGGGCATGCTGCTGGGGATTCCCTCGCTGGCGGTCTCCAACATCGCCCACGCGCCGGCACACTACGGCGCGTCCGCCGCCGTGGCGGCGCGGCTCGCGGCGCGGGTGCTGGAGCGGGGACTGCCCGCCGGGGTCATGCTCAACGTGAACATCCCCGACCTCCCCGAAGACCAGATCGCCGGCGTCGCCGCCACGCGCATGGGCCGCCGCAACTACCAGGACGAGATCGTCGAGCGCGAGGACCCGCGCGGCGGCCGCTACTACTGGATCGGCGGCGCGCAGCCCGACCACTACCCGGAAGCGGGCACGGATTTCGAGGCCGTCGGGCGCGGCATGGTGAGCGTGACCCCGCTGCAACGCGACATTACCGCCCACGCCGCCCTGCCGGACCTCGCGGCGATGCTGGGCGGCCCGGACGCCTGAACCGGGGGCGGAGGTGACTTTCCCCGCGCGGCGGGGGTACCATACACGGACGGCCAGGGCTTTTCCCGGGAAACCATGGGGCGGCCGCCCCGCAACATGACAGGAGAGACAGGGCATGTCCATCACGCTGATGAGCACGATCAAGGGTTCGCTGCTGGAGGGGTTTTTCCCGGAGGGGTGGGACCTGGCGAAGCTGGACGCCCTGTGCGGGCGCAAGCCGGAGACCCTGGTGAAGGCGGAGAAGTGGTGGAACAGGAAGTTCGAGGCGGTGCCGTGCGCGTCCCTGGCGGACTTTGACATGATGATGGGCCACGAGATCGCGTGGGAGATCGCGCAGGCGAAGGAGGCGAAAAAGCAGATTCTCTTCATCCTCCCCGTGGGCCCCATGGGCATGTACCGCTGGGCGGTGTATTTCCTGAAGGAGTGGAACGTGGACTGCCGCCATGTCCACGGGTTCAACATGGACGAGTGGAGCGACGCGAAGGGCAACACGCTGCCGGCGAAGGACCCCGGGGCGTTCCAGAACGCCATGGAGCAGGCCTTCTACGGCCCCCTGGGCAAGCTCTCGGTGCCCAAGAACCAGCGGCATTTCGCAACGAAGACCTCGCTGCCGAAGTTCGCGGACGCCATCGGCGCGCTGCGCGCGAAGGGCGCGCGGCTGGTGACGGTGTACGGCATCGGGCGCGCGTGCCACATCGCCTTCTGGGAGCCGCACTTCGCGAAGGAGTACGCCTCGGTGGCGGCGTGGAAGAAGGCGACGCACCGGCTGGGCGCGCAGCTCTGCCCGCTGACCATCGAGCAGAACGCGATCACAAGCTTCAAGAGCCGGACCACGCTGGTGCCCGCGACGGCGAACACCATCGGCCCCGGCCTCTTCCTCCAGTCCGACCGGTGCATCGGCGGGGCGGACGGCGCGCTGGGCCGCGGCATGATGTGGCAGGGCATGTCGCTGTGGGCGACGCTGCACCACGAGCCGACGCCGTGGATCCCCAGCACGTTCATGCCGACCCTGCCCGGGCGGCTCTTCTTCCTTCAGGAGCTGGCGGGGCCGCTTGAGCCGGAGTGCAACTGAGCCGTGGTCATTTCCCGCGCATACGGCAGGCGCCCCGAAAAGCGCTTTGACGAGCAGTATCCCGTCGTGGTGGCGGGGGCCGGCGTGACCGGCCTCGCGGCGGCGCGCCTGCTCCCCTCCCTCGGGGTGGAGTGCGTCGTGTTCGAGAAGGGCGCCCGCGTGGGCGGGCGCTGCGCCACGCGCGCGGCGGGCGACGCCGTGTTCGACTACGGCGCGCAGTTCTTCACGGCGCGCCACCCCGAGTTTCAGCAGCTCGTGGGCGAGTGGACGGCGCGCGGCGTGGTGCGCGAATGGACGCGCAGCTTCCCCTCTTTGGACGGCGTGGCCGAGCAGCCGGGCTTTCCCCGCTACATCGGGGCGGACGGCATGTCGGGGGTGGCGGAGGCGCTGGCGGAGGGGGTGGACGTGCGCTTTGAGCGGCGGATCAAGCGGATCACGGAGGCGCGCGGCTACTGGGACATGGAGATGGAGGAGGGCCCGGCGGTGCGCGCGGACGCGCTGCTGCTGACGATGCCGCTGCCGCTGGCGCTGCGCCTGATCAACGACGAGAACACCTGGCGTTTCGGCGCGCTCCTCGCGCCCGTCGCCGGGGTGCGCTATTTCCCCTGCTTCGCCGCCATGGCGGTGCTGGAGGGCCCCAGCGGCCTGCCGGCCCCCGGCGCGCTGCGGATGGACGGGGGCCCCGCCGCGTGGGTGGCCGACAACCGGATCAAGGGCGTCTCGAAGGCCCACGCGGTGACCATCCACGCGACGCACGACTGGTCGGAGGACCATCTGGACCTTTCGCCGCAGGAGGCCGCCCAGGCGCTTCTGGAGGCCGTGCAGCCCCATCTGGCCTCCCGCGCCGCGCAGGTGCAGGGATACCGCTGGCGCTACAGCGCGCCGGGCGCCGTGCTGCCGACCATGCATTACTATCTGGACTGCCGCGCCCCCCTGTGCTTCGCCGGGGACGCGTTCGGCGGCCGCCGCCTCGAGGGCACCGTGCTCTCGGGCCGGTCGGCGGCGCGCGCGCTGGCGGCGCGGCTCTCCGGGGAGGGCAACGCACCATGAGCTTTACCAGGGAAGAGATGGCCGCGCGCGCGGCCGACACCGGGACCGAGTGGGACTTCCTCGTCATCGGCGGCGGCGCGACGGGCGCCGGGGTGGCGGTGGACGCGGCCTCGCGCGGGCTCAGCGTGCTGCTGGTGGACCGCGACGACTTCGGCAAGGGCACGTCGAGCCGCAGCACGAAGCTGGTGCACGGCGGGGTGCGCTACCTCCAGCAGGGCAACATCGCCCTGGTGATGGAGGCGCTCAAGGAGCGGGGCATCCTGCGGGACAACGCGCCGCACCTCGTGCACGACCTGCCCTTCGTCGTGCCCAACTACACCTGGTGGGAGGCGCCCTTCTACGGCATCGGCCTGCGCGTCTACGACCTCCTCGCGGGGAAGCACGGCTTCGGGCCGTCGCGGAACCTTTCGGTGGAGAAGACCCTGGAGCGCATCCCCACCATTGAGACCGAGGGCCTGCGCGGCGGCGTGGTCTACTACGACGGCCAGTTCGACGACTCCCGGCTCCTCATCAACCTCGTGCAGACGGCCGCGGAGCACGGCGCCGCGGCGGTGAATTACATGGAGGCCGTGCGCATCCTGCGGCGGGACGACCTCGTCTGCGGCGCCGTGCTGCGCGACCGCGAGACCGGCGAGGAGCACACGGTGCGCGCGCGCGCGGTCATCAACGCGGCGGGGCCCTTCGTGGACGGCGTGCGCCGCCTCGACGAGCCGGACGCGGCGCCCATGATCCGCCCGAGCCAGGGCGTGCACATCATCCTGGACCGGTCCTTCCTCCCCGGCGACAGCGCCATCATGGTGCCGCACACCGACGACGGGCGCGTGCTCTTCGCCATCCCCTGGCGCGGCCGCACGCTGGTCGGCACGACGGACACGCCCATTGACAGCCTGCCCGACGAGCCGCGCGCCCAGGAGCAGGAGGTGGAGTTCCTGCTCACCCACGCGGCGCGCTACCTCACCCGCGACCCCGGGCGCGACGACGTGCTGAGCGTCTTCGCGGGCATCCGCCCGCTGGCGGCGGGCGACGCGGCCACCACGGCGGCGCTCTCGCGCGACCACACGCTGCACATCTCGCGCAGCGGGCTCGTGACCATCACCGGCGGCAAGTGGACCACCTACCGGAAGATGGCGGAGGACACGGTGGACCAGGCGGCGACCATCGCCCGCCTCGACCCGCCCCCCTGCGTCACGAAGACCCTGCGCATCCACGGCCATGTCGAGCGCGCGGAGGAGTTCGGCGAGCTCGCCGTCTACGGCGCCGACGCGCTGTCGGTCCTCAACCTCGTGCGGGAGTCGCCGCGGAACGCCGGGCAGCTCCACCCGGACCTCGAGGCCATCGAGGCCGAGGTCATCTGGGCCGCCCGCCGCGAGATGGCCCGCACGGTCGAGGACGTCCTCTCGCGCCGGACGCGCTGCCTGCTGTTCAACGCGGCGGCGAGCGTGGAGGCGGCCCCGCGCGTGGCGGCAATCCTCGCGGGGGAGCTGGGCCGCGACGCCGCCTGGCAGGCCGCGCAGGTGCGCGCCTTTGAGAAGACCGCGGCGGTTTACCGTCTCTGACCGCCCGACAACCACGGAGACCGGCGACATGAACGTCCCCACGCGTCTTTTCCAGGTGTTCACGGCGGCCGCCGCGCTGCTGGCGGCGGGGTTCGCCGCCGCCCAGGCAAAGCCCTACGAACTGGTCAAGGACGTGCAGTACGGCGAGGCCAAGGGCGTCCCCCTGCTGCTGAACGTCTACAAACCGACAGGGCAGAACCGCAACCCCCTCTACAAGCCCGGCGAAACGGGAAAGGGGCTCGCCGTCATTGACGTGATCAGCGGCGGGTGGAACAGCAGCCCCGCGCGGGAGAACGAGCACGCGGCCGCCGGCATGTTCGACGTGGTGTGCGCGCGCGGCTACACCGTCTTCGCCGTGCGCGTGGGGTCGGTGCCGGAGTTCGACGGCCTCGAAATAACGGAGAACCTCCAGCGCGGCGTGCGCTGGGTGAAGGCCCACGCGGCGGAGTACGGGATCAACCCCGACCGCATCGGCATGGTGGGCGCGTCGGCGGGCGGGCACCTCGCGCTGCTTTCAATGGTGCGGGAAATGCCCGCCGATCCGAAGGCGGAGGACCCGCTGCTCCGCTTCAGCACGCGCATCGCGGCGGCGGCGGTGTTCTTCCCGCCGACCCATTTCCTCAGCTGGAACGGCGCGCGGGCGCCGATTGACTTGGAGCCCGGCCTGC
>JAPXRP010000030.1:0-29572 GCA_033813475.1 Candidatus Hydrogenedentota bacterium | reverse complement strand
CGTCCACAGCCCGTGGCGCTCCAGCCAGAACCGGGAGTCCAGCTCCAGCACGGCGGTGAGCAGGTCGCCGGGATGCTCCGCCGCCTCCAGCAGGGGGTCGGCGTCGAGCAGCGCGACGGCGGGCGGAACGGTGTGCGCCGGGGCCACGCCCAGCCGCACGACGGCCAGCAGGTCCGCCGGGCTGTACTTGCGCAGGGGCCTGTGCCCGACCCGCCGCGCGACGGCGGCGACGTCGTCGCTGGCGTCCGCGCCGTCGAAGCAGGCGGGGTCCAGCTCCGGCAGCGTGCGGCGCAGGTCCACGTCATGCTCGAAGGGCATGGCGGTCACCCGAGGATGTCGGCGGCGCGCCGGAAACCGGGGGCGAGGGCGCGGTAGGCCGCCTGGTACTCGCGGAACCAGCGGCCGTAGCCGGCCGAGGCCGCCGGGTCGGGGGACACGCGGTCCACCTCGCGGATGACGGCGTCGCAGGCCGCGTCCACGCGGGCGTGCATGCCCGCGGCGACGGAGGCGAGGATCGCCGCGCCGTAGGCGGGGCCCTCGTCCACGTTGATGGTGACCATGGGGGCGGCGTTGACGTCGGCCATGATCTGGCGCCACAGGGCGCTGCGCGCGCCGCCGCCGGAGCAGCGGACCTCGTCCACCGCGACGCCCATGCCGCGCATGATCTCCGTGCTGTCGTTCATGGCGTAGGCCACGCCCTCGAGGACGGCGCGGGCCATGTGCGCCCGCGTGTGCCGCAGGGACAGGCCGATGAACGCCGCGCGGGCGAAGGGGTCCTTGTGGGGCGTGCGCTCGCCCGTGAGGTAGGGCAGGAAGAGGAGCCCCTCGCTGCCCGCCGGGGCCGTGCCCGCCGCCGTGGTGATCTCCTCGTAGACCTCGCGGCCCTCGGCCTTTGCGCGCACCCACTCGTTGGTCCAGAGCTGGTTGCGGAACCACTGGAGCGAGCCCGCCGCGCTGAGGACCACGCCCATGGTGTGCCAGCAGCCCGGCACGGAGTGGCAGAAGGTGTGCACCCGGCCCTCCGGGTCCGTGCTGACGGTGTCCGCGAAGGCGAACAGGACGCCGCTCGTGCCGAGGGACGCGGAGACCACGCCCCGGCGCACGATGCCGCAGCCGACGCCGTTGGCGGCCTGGTCGCCGCCGCCCGCCACCACGGGGATGCCCGCGGGCAGGCCGGTCTGCGCGGCCGCCTCGGCGGTGAGGGTGCCCGTGACTTCCGGCCCCTCGAAGGACGCGGGCAGCAGCGCGGGGTCAATGTCCAGCAGGGACAGCAGTTCGCGGTGCCAGCACCGGTTCTTGACGTCGAAGAGGAGGGTGCCCGAGGCGTCGGCCACATCGGTGGCGTACTCGCCCGTGAGGACCCAGCGGATGTAGTCCTTGGGCAGGAGCACGCGGCGCACTTTCTCAAAGAGCTGCGGCTCGTTGTCCCGCAGCCAGAGAATCTTCGGGGCCGTGAAGCCCGTGAGCGCGGGGTTCGACACCATTTCGATCAGGCGCGCCGCGCCGACCTTCTCCGTGATGGCGTCGCACTGGGCGGCCGTGCGCTGGTCGCACCACAGCAGGGCGTTGCGCAGCACGTTGTTTTCCGCGTCGAGGAAGACCGACCCGTGCATCTGGCCCGTGAGGCCGATGCCCCTGACGTCGGCGGGGTTCACCCGCGCGGCGAGCTGCGACAGCGCCGACAGCGCGGCGGCGCGCCAGTCCGCGGGGTCCTGCTCCGCCCAGCCCGGCCTGGGGCTGTGCAGGGGGTATTCCACGAGCGCGGACGCCATCAGGCGTCCGGTTTCGTCCATGGCGATGGCCTTGGTCCCGCTGGTGCCGACGTCGAGTCCGATGACGATGCCCATTTTCCGCTCTCCCTCTGGTTACGGCTCCACAACCCACTCGCGGTGGTCGCCGCCGTCGCGCCGCTCCTGGGCGGGCGGCGGCCACGACGCGCGGAACTCGTCCCGGTACAGGCCGATCCGGTAGTCCGGAATGTCCCTGATCCCCATCTCGAAGGCCGGGGAGTCGTGGCGCATCATGTAGTTGTCCTCCTCCGGCCGGAAGAACTTCGGGTCCGCGAGGCGGCTGTTCTTGTCATGCCCGCGCGCCTGCCACTCCGTCCACGGCACGTCCGCCGCGTCGTCCTTCTTGTAGGACCGCGCGGCGACCTGCGGGGTTGCGGTGTGGAAGATGAGGTTGTTGTCGAAGGTGGTGGTTTCGGGGTCGTAGGGGCTCAGATTGTAGACGACCGCCGTGGACGATCCCGGCTTCGCCGTGCTGAGGCCGCGGTAGTCGTCTCGGGTGTAGGCCACCACGTTGTTCGTGAAGCTGTTGTTCGCGGGCCTGCGCGGGTCGTCGCCCATCTTCAGCAGCTCGGGGTAGCGCGTGCTGAACGGCGGGTTCTTGTAGTCCATGGCCTCCAGCCGCTCCCGCATGAGGTCCCAGCAGTAGGCGTCCCACCGGTCGTCAATGTGGAGCGCGGGCACGCAGTCCACGAAGACGTTGTTGTCCACCAGGTTGTCGCGCCCGCCGCCGATCATGACGCCGCACAGGGGCACGCGGTAGAAAATGTTCGCCTGCACCGTCACCCCGCTGGAGCAGTCGTCGAGGTACACGCCCCAGGCCTGGTGCGGGGCCTCGTAGTGGTACTTGCCGTCGGCGCCCGCGGCGAGCCCGGAGAGGCCGAAGCCGTAAATGTCGTGGAACTTGTTGAACCGGAGCACGTTTCCGCGCTGGGTCCAGTCGCGGCCCATGTAGAACCCGCCGTTGTCGCTGCCCTCCAGGCACACATGGTGGATGTCGTTGTACTCGATCGTGTGGTCGTTGCCGTTGAGCAGGATGCCGATGTGCGGCGCGTCGTGGATGAGGTTGTTGGCGACGCGGCTGCCCACGCCCGCGACGGTCACGCCGGTCTGGTAGGTCTGGAAGATCGCGCCGAAATGGTGGATGTGGTTGTTTACCGCCTCGTGCGACGCCGGCGTGAGGGTCTTGCGGTCCCCGCCGTCAAGGGAGACGCCGCCGCGGCCCGTGGCGTAAATGTCGCAGCCCGCGACCCTGCACTGTTTGCCGCCGCTGACCACGGCGCCGTAGCCGCCCGTGTTGCGGATCACGCAGCGCGCGGCGAGCACGGACACGCAGTCCTCGATGCGGACCGCCTCGGCGGTGCAGGCCTCCATCGTGAAGCCCATCCACGCCACATGGGCGGCGCCCTTCATGCGCACGAGGTTTTCCACGGCGGGCACAACCACCTCGGCGGCCTCCATGGACGCCGGGGGCAGGAAGTACAGCGTGTTCGACGCGTCGTCGAGGCAGAACTCGCCGGGGGCGTCCAGCTCCTCCAGCACGTTCTGGAAGAAGAAGCGGCGGCCGGGCTCGATGGTGTAGGGCAGCTTCTCGCCCAGCCCCACCGTGCGCGTCGCCGCGTCGAAGGCCTTGAGCGGGGCGACGGTCTGCCACCAGTTGTAGTTTGGCCAGATCGAGACCTCGACCCCCGCGAGGCTCTTCCAGCCCGCGGGCCGGTCCGACGCGGTCACAAAGGAGGTCTCGGGGGCGGCGTCCACGCGGGTCTGGACGAAGGCCCACTTGCCGCCGGGCATGTCGTCCTCCCCCTTGTTCGGCCAGCGCGCGGGGATCTGGCGCCCACCGTTGAAGAAGAGCTGGCGCGGCGCGCCCTTGGGCAGGGCGAAGGGCGTCATGTCCGCCTTGAGGATGTCGCCCGCGTGCGGGGTGAACACCGTTATGGGCCGGCCGCCGACGATGCGCACCGTCTCCCCCGGCACGGCCTGCCAGACCACGGGGAAGGTCTCGGAGCCCGAATCCTCCTTCTCCAGCACAAGGGGCTCCGTCAGGTAATACGCGCCCGCGTGGACGTAGACCATGCCGCCCTCCGCCGTGCCCGCCGCGCGCAGGGCGTTCCGCGCCCGGCCGAGGGTCAGGAAGGGGCCGTCGGTCCCCTCCGCGTTCGGTTCGGGCAGGGTGCCCGACCACGCGTCGTCGCCGTGGACGGCGACATGGAACACGGGCATCGGCGCGGCGGCGCAGAGGCCCGCGCACAGCAGAACGGCCGCAAAAAGAAGTCTGGCGCTCATTCGGGTGTCCTTCCAACAGCGCGCCCCGGGGGCGGGAATGTGTGGGTCATTTCAGCATGAGTTGGCGCAGGTTTTCAACGTAGTCGCGCGAAAGCGCGGTGTTCTTCACCTGGCGCGGCGCGCCCCCGCCGGCCGGCGGCGCAAGGGCCCCGGCGACCAGCGCGCGCCCCTCCTCCTCCCCGCAGGCGGCGGTGACGGCCTCCAGGAACAGCACCGGGTCTGAGGGCGCCAGGGCGAAGGGCCCCGACGGCGAGTCCCACGCGGCGGCAAGCACCCGCCGCACGAACTTCTCGGCGGGCAGCGCCATGAGCCGGGCGCGCGTGCCCAGCAGCACGGGCCGCAGCCCCGCGTCGCCCTCGCGCGCCACCAGGAAATCCTGCGGCCGCAGGGCGGAGAGGTTCAGCGACCTCCCCGTCTGCGCCCGCCACACGCGGAACAGCAGGGTGACGATGCCCGCGCGGATTTTGTCCGTGTCCCGCCGCGTGAGGAGGCGGACGCCGCCCGCGCCGCCCGCCGCGAGCTGGGCGGGGTTTCCCGGGGCCATGGGCGCGGCGTCGGCCGGCCACGCGGCCAGCCACGCGGGCAGTTCGCGGCCCATCTCCGCCCGCCGGTAGCGGTCGGGCAGGTAGACGAAGCCCGCCCCGAGAAAGGGGGCCACATGCTTCGGGTCCGCCTCGTACAGTGCCCGGGCGTTCTCGCACTCCGCGCGCAGGGCGACGCCGTACTCCTGGTGGTTGCGCGCCAGCATCAGGACCGCCGTCCCCTTGTCCCGGTTCCGGTTCGACGCCGTCACGAGGTAGCAGAAGCGGTGCGTCTCCTCCCAGGCCAGGTCGAGGGTGAGGGAGAACAGCGGCGCGTCCCCCAGCAGTTTGCGCAGGGCGGGCTGCAGGAGCGGGTCGCGCCCGGCCAGCAGCTTTTCCACCGCGTGCTCCAGCGTCTCATGGCGGAAAAACTCTTTCGCCTCGGCGATGCCGGGCAACTGGAGGCTCCGGGTCTTGGTCCACTTCACATGCACAACGTTCGCCGCGGGCCCGCGGTCCGCAGCCGCGGCGCGCGCGGCCTTCACCGCCGGACGCGGGGGACGTCCCGGTCGCAGCGGACGCGGGGCGTGCGCGGGACGGGGGGGACGCGGGGCGGCGTCGCCGCCCTCTGTGTGGGGGGACGGCCTGCCCGCGCGAAAGGGCTTGGAGGCGGAGGCCTTCGGACGGGGGGAAGGCCGGTCCGGTGCGCCCGGCCGGGCTGGCCTGTCTGCGCGGAAGGGTTTGGCGTCTGTGGTCTTCGGGCGGGAGGAAGGCCTGCCCGGCGCGCCTGGCCGGGCGGGTTTTTCCGCACGGAAGGGCTTGGCGTCCGCAGTCTTCGGGCGGGGGGCGGCGGGCCGGCCCGGTCTGCGGGGGGCCGCCGGTTTGCCCTGCCTCGGGGATTTCTCCGATCGAACATTTCTGGCCATGCGCACGCCTTCCGTCCGGCACCGCCGGATCATGATACGGTTTCAGTGGTGGTGCGCGTAGTGTACCATCCGGGCCGCCCGCACTTCCCTTCCCCGCCCGGTCACCGGTTGCCGCGTCAGTACAGCCGCTCCGATTCCGCGCCGGGGCCGGGGGTGTCCCCGTTTCGCAGCGCCATCTCCAGTTCTGCGCGGCCGGACTCGTATTCCTCCACGGAGATGCTGCCGATGACCTCCACGCGGAGTTTGGTCTCCAGGCTCACGAAACTCACGCCGGTGCCCGTGGGCAGTCTCTCCGGGGCGCCCTCGCTCTGCCACTTCTTGGCGGGCTTGCCGCCGGACCACATGGTGATCACATAGATGCCTTTCATGCGGGCTCCTCGTCGCGCGCGGCCCGGCCGCACGCGGGTTGAAGGTCCAGGGCCGCCAATGCGGCCTCCGAAACCGCGGCCACGGAGATGCCGGTCATGCAGCGGTGGTCCGTGGCGCACACGGACTTCTGGCAGGGGCCGCAGTCCACGTCAATCCGCAGCACGCGGCCCCGTTCCCAGGGGCCGTCGGTGTAGGCGGGGGAGGTGGGGCCCATGACGCACACAACGGGTTTTCCGAAGGCCACGGCGACATGGCGCGGCCCGCTGTCGTTGCCGACCAGCAGGTCCGAAAGCGACACCGCCGCCTTGAGCATGTCGAGGCCCTGCCGGGGGCATTCGAACAGGGGATGCCGCGCGGCGGCCAGCACCGCCCGGCGGGTCTCCTCCTCGCCGGGTCCCGTCAGCAGGACGCAGCGGGCGCCGCAACGGTCATGCAGATGGTCCGCCAGGGCGGCGAACCGGTCGGCGGGCCACTGCTTGCTCGGGCCGAAGGCCGCGCCGGGCGCGAGCGCCACCAGGGGGCCCTCTCCAGCGAACCGTTCCGCGAGCTCCGCGCGCAGGTCCGCCGGGGCGGCAAGTTCCAGGCCGAGACCGTCCCGTTTTCCCCCGGCCGCCTCCGCCACGTCCAGGTATTCAAAAGCCATGTAGACCGGGGTGATGCGGCCGTCCACCCGGTGCGGGGCCACGCGCTCCGTGAGCAGGAAGCCGCGGCCGTTGCGGTCCTGCCCGACGCGGCGCCGGACCCCGGCCAGGCGCGCCAGCAGGGCGGCGCGGAAAGAGTGGGGAAACACCACGGCCAGGTCGCGCGCGGCGGGGGCCAGCGCGCGGGCGTGGCGGAACAGTTCCGCCGCCCTGGGCTGGGCGGGCAGGGGGTGCAGGGCGTCCACCCAGGGCAACCCCTCCAGCAGGGCGCAGACGGCGGCGCGCCCCGCAACGGTGAGCCGGGCCTGCGGAAAGGCGTTCTTGAGCGCGCGCAGGGCGGGGGTGCACATGACGGCGTCGCCCACCCAGTTCGGGGCGAGGGCAAGGAGATGTTCCGGGGCGTCGGCGCACCGCATGGCGGCGGGTCAGGCCTGTCCCGGCGCGGGATCGGGCAAATCCGGAAGCGGTTCAGGCGCGGGTGCGGGGGAGGGCGGTGCAGCCTCCACGGACGGGGGAAGCCCCGCCGGTTCAGCGCATTCCCCGGCAAAAGGCGGGGGCGTTTCCTGCGGAGCCGGCGGCGCGGCGGCCTCAGCGGCCATCCGGGCCTCCAGCGCGGCGCGTCGCGCGGCGCGCTCCCCGCGGGCGGCGGCGGCGGCCTCCTCCCATTCGCCCCGGGTTTCCTCCAGCCAGACCGTGAGTCCGGCGGCCACCTCGGCGCGGTTGTACTGGCGCTCCGCGCGGAAGGTCTCCCGCCAGCTTTTACGGCGGACGATGCCGAAAAAGGCGGGCCGCTGGCGCACATAGACGGCGACGCAGTGCTCCGGCTCCGGGTCGTCAAAGGCGGACATAAACTCCGCCGGCGTCATGGCCCCGAGATAGGTGTTCCAGAATTCCTGAGCGTTCATGGACCCATTGTAGCAGAACCCCGCGGGGAAACAAGCCCGTCTTTCCGGCCGGGGAGGCGGAAAGGGCGGCGGCACGGGAAGTGCCGCCGCCCTGAAACTGACGGACAAGGGGCAGGGGGCTACTCGGTAAACACGCCGGACAGGATCGCCAGGGAGTTCGCCACGAGCTCGTTGGGCAGCCCGTCGCCGTACCGGTCATACCGTTGGAACTCCACATGGCCGTCCATGAAAAGGATGTTCGAGCCGCCGGGCACATGGTTGTACGCTTCGGCGACGGCGGCCACCTGGTCGAACATGACCGGCAGGCCGCTCTGGGCGAGGGCCGAGGCGCCGGGGTTGTTGATGTCCGTGATCAGGAAGCGCTCAATGCCCTCGCGAAGGCGGTAAATGGTGGTGCCCTGGCCGTTGCCGACGCCGATGGGCAGGTTCTCAATGTCGCTGTCAAACTTCGCCGCAAGCGCGGCGGCCTGGGCGGGGGAGACATTGTTCGCCCCGGCGATCATGGCCGAGATGACCTCCTGGCTGAAGAGATTGGTCACCGCGGCCACCAGCTGGGCCGGGCCGTTGCTGTCGGCAGGGATGGGGGGCGGCGAGGCCATGAGGGCGATGATGCTGGCCAGGGACGCGAAGGACGTCACACCGCAGCGGTCGGTGTAGCAGTCCAGCGTCCAGCCGATGTACGAATAGCTGATGTCCGCGGCGCTCGCGCAGCGCTGCTTGCCCGCGCCCGTCCCCGTGGCCGGCCACAGGTAACTGCCCACGCACAGTTCGCCGTTGTTCGGATTCGTGAACAGGTCCGCCGCCTCGCCCGCCTCGGGGTCGGAGGGGCACACCAGCACATTGGCGTCCGTCAGATACTCGGGGTACATGGCGAAGATGTTCGGCGACAGGTCAATGGACGGCGCGCGGCCCGTGGTGCTGCGCCATGGCAGGTAGCCGGCCTGGATGGTCGGGAAGCTGCCCTTGGCCTCGTTTGAGTACATTTTGAACACGATGCCCATCTGCTTCAGGTTGTTCTGGCAGGAGGAGCGGCGGGCCGCCTCGCGCGCCCGCGCCAGCGCGGGCAGCAGAATCGCCGCCAGAATGCCGATAATGGCAATGACTACCAACAACTCGATCAGGGTAAATCCTCTACGTCGCATGGGTATGATCTCCTTTGGCCCTCTGGGCCCGTTTTTCCGGCCGCAACCCGGCCGGAGTCACCACCGCGCCCTGGCCGGCAGACAACGCCGGAACCAGAACGATAAAAGCCTGCTGTTCCCAAGAGCGGTTTTTCGGACTGTCCGTCCGCCGCCCTGCCATTTTAGGGCAAACCACGAAAAATGTCAAGGGTTTTTATCGGATTTTTTTCCGGGGTGTGGCCTCAAGGGTGTGCAGCGTGGACCGGTCATCACCGCTGACGAAGAGGAAGCGGATGCCGCCCTCGACCGTCTCTGCCAGAAAGGGGTTCTGGGTCCAGGCGGGGGCGCCGGGCGGCCGCAGGGGCACCGGAATCTGGTGGACGGCAACGGGGACGCCTGCGTCCACCAGGTCTATCCCCCCGAGACGCAAGGCGGGCAGCCTGCCGCCTGGAAGGGTGTATTGCTGCAGACCGGCGCAGAGGAGGAGGGACGTCCCGGGAACGCGCTGCATGTCCTGATAGTCTATGTAGTGGTTGCCGTTGGGCCGCGACTCCGGGTGGTCCGGGTCCGGCACCGTCACGGCGCCGTCCCGGGTCTCCGTCTTCCACCGGTACCAGCGGCGCGCCCCCCAGCTCACCCCCACCAGCATTCCCTCCTCCGGCAGATGGGCGACCGCGCCCAGGTGGTCCGCAAACCGGAACTGCTCCCGCGCCGCCAGCGTTTCCGGGTCCACCGTGCAGACGATGGACCGGCTGTCGGGGCGGTACTCGCCCACGGACACCCACAGGCGCGCGCCGTCAAAGTCAATGCCGCCGGGATGGTACATGGCCCCCTCGCCCAGCGTGGTCTCCCGGAGCCTCCTCCCGTTCCGGTCCATCTCGAACAGGTGGCCGGTTCCCCTGCCCGCCTCCCGGTCCAGCACTTCCACCGAGGAAAGAAAGAGCCGGTCGCCGACGGCGGTCATGCCCTGCGGGTGAAAGGAGGGGAAATCGAGTGCGCACGCCGAAACCTCTGTCCAGACGGTCTCCTTGTCCAGAGCCGCAAAGGACTCCGAAAGTTCCCCACCCCCCGCCGCAGTCGTCATCAGCGTGGAAGCCGCAAGCATGCCCAGAACCCCCATTCTCAATTGGTGCCGCATGGATTCGCGCTCCTGTCCCGCCCGTCCGCCGGGGTTTCCATCATATCCGCCCCCCGCCCCCCAAGGGAAGCGCGGGCGCCTTGCCTTTCCACATGATAATGGATTATCATGTGGAAAGGTCCGTTGCGGCACGAAGAGCGCGCGGCGGGGAAATGACGTGGTAGCATGCAGGCGTTGTATGGGGGGAGGCAATGCTGGAGATCGGCACATGGTGACAATGGAAGGCGTGCGGCGGACGCTGGGGCCGGGCGTTGCGTTCCAGTGCGACGCGTTTCACGCGGCGCCCGGCGACCGGGTGGCCCTGTGGGGCCCGAGCGGCTGCGGCAAGTCCACGATGCTCAATCTGGTGTCGGGCCTGCTGCGCCCCCACGCGGGGGTGATCCGGGTGGACGGCGTGGACATCACGGCGCTGTCGGGCAGCCGGCTCGACGCGTTCCGCGGCGAGCGGTACGGGTTCATCTTTCAGACCTTCAACCTGCTGGCGCCGTTCACGACGCTGCAGAACGTGGTGCTGGGCATGCGCTTCGCCGACGTGGTGCCGGAGAAAGAGTGGAGAACGCGGGCGACGGCCATGCTGGAGCGCGTGCGCCTGGGGCACAGGCTTCACAGCCGCCCCGGCACGCTCAGCGTGGGCGAGCGGCAGCGGGTGGCCATTGCGCGGGCGCTGGTGAACAAGCCGAAGCTGATTGTGGCCGACGAGCCGACGGGCAGCCTGGACCCGAAGACGGCGGAGTCGGTCATGGCGCTGCTGCTTGAGCTGTGCGCCGAGGAGGGCGTGACCCTGCTGCTGGTGACGCACGACCGGGCCATCGCCGAACGGCTCCCGCGGATGCACGACTGCACGGACCTCGTGAAGGAGACAGTGTCATGAGCCTGTGGCATGTCGCGTGGAACTATCTGTGGAACCGGAAACTGACCACGGCGATGACCATCATTTCGGTGGCCCTGGGCGTGGCCCTGATCTCCGCGGTGCTGACGCTGCGCGAGCAGACGCAGAAGCGGTTCGAGGAGGAGGGGCAGGCCTTCGACCTGGTCATCGGCGCCAAGGGCAACCCCCTGCAGCTCGTGCTCAGCACGGTGTACTTCCTGGACGCGCCCACGGGCAACATGAGCCGGGCGGACTTCGAGGAGATCGCGAAGCTGGAGGACGTGGAGGCGGCGTTCCCCCTGGGCATGGGCGACACGTTCAAGGGGTACCGGATCATCGGCACGGACCGCGCGCTCATGGACTTCACCTGGGGCGACCGGCGTCCCTACGAGCTGGAGGAGGGCGTGTATTTCGACAAGGCCTACGAGGCGGTCATCGGCGCGGCGGTGGCGCAGGACACGGGGCTCCGGGTCGGGTCGTCGTTCATCAGCACCCACGGCTTTGTGGACATGCCGGGGGCGCACGCCCATGAGGACAAGCCCTACACCGTGGTCGGCGTGATGCGCCGCTCCGGCACCCCCAATGACCGGGCCATTTTCTGCAGCATGGAGTCCGTGTGGGACGTGCATGACCACGGGGACGCCGAGGAGGAGGAGGGGCACGAACACACGGAGGAGTGCGGCCATGACCATGCCCATGATCATGGGGGGGCGGATGCGGAGATCACCGCGGGCCTGATCAAGCTCGCCTCGCCCGCCCTGCGCTTTGAGTACAAGGACAGGATCAACAAGCAGTACAACGTCATGGCGGCGGTGCCGGTGAACGAGATCCAGAAGCTGTACGAGCAGCTTCTGGGCACGGCGAAGGCGGTGCTGCTGGCCATCGGCTACCTGGTCGTCGTCATCTCCTCCATGTCCATCCTCATCGGCCTGTACATGGCCATCCTGCAGCGCAAGCGCGACCTCGCGGTCATGCGCGCCCTGGGCGCCACCCGCGGCGAGATATTCGGCGCCGTCCTCATCGAGGCCTTCTGGGTGACCGTGCTGGGCATCGGGGTGGGCTGGCTCCTCGGCGCCGTGGTATGCTACGGGCTGGGCTTGTACCTGGTGGCGAAGCTCGGGTTCCACGTCTCCGCCGTGGCCCTGGGGCCGGACCTCATCACCGCGTATTCCGCCGTCCTCCTCATGGGGCTGGTGGCGGGCATTCTTCCCGCGTGGCAGGCCTACCGGACCGACATCGCGCGCGACCTGGCGGAACTCTAGGGCGCGCGCCCCGCGCAAGAAAGGAAGCGCATGAGACGCAAAGCCAAACGCGACCTCCTGACCCTCATTGGCGTGGTTGCCGTGCTCGCGGGCATCGTCCTGGTAAACGGCTACAGCCGCCGCGACGCCCTGCGCGAGCGCTACGAGCAGATGCGCGCCGCCTTCGAGGAGAAGCACCGCAGCGACGGTGTCGAGGTCGTGGACTGGGAGGAGCTGCGCAAGGTCACGGGCAAGCGCGTCACCGGCGCGGGCTTCCCAGAAAGCCTCAAGAAGAAGGACGGCCGCCTCGTCAACATCTGCGGGTTCATGAGCCCCATTGACCAGTTCAAAAACGTCACCGAGTTCATGCTCCTGCCCGTGCCCATGACCTGCTACTTCTGCGAGGCGCCCCCCATGCGCGACATCATCGAGGTGAAGCTCTCCAAGCCCGCCGACATGGTGAACGAGCCCGTGCTCATCGGCGGCCGCCTCCGCCTGCACGAGGGGCCCAAGCAGATGTTCTTCTACACCATCGAGGAGGCCCGCTGGAACGAGGCCGTCAAGGACGAGGAGCAGACGGACAAGGTGATCGCTGAGGATCACCGCGTGCATCTCCAGGAGGGTTTCCGCAAACTGCGCGACGGCGATGAGGAGGAACTCCTGCCCGGCTACACCCCGCCGGAGACGTCCGGTGCGGACAGCCCGGCCCCTGCGGAGACGCCCGCGCCTGCGGAGACGCCGCCCGCCCAATAATCCCGCCTTTTCTTTGCTCAGATTCCGCGTTGTCGGACCCGTCAGACCTGTCTGACCGGTCCGATTTTTTTGTCCTGCCTGCCCTTTTTCGCCCAAAACACAATATGTGGTTTGATTCTTTGGCAAACCCACAACATATCGCGCTTCCTGTGCGTTTTCGTTCTTTCCTATCCTCTTCATACAGTGCTGGTTACGCAAAAACGGGGGTTGACATTTGGGTTTGAACGTGATAGATTAGGGATGTTCTGCGGCTTATTTGGGACTGTTTGCGGAATCAGCGGGTTGAGTCATGAGCGTCTACTTTGGCGAATATCACATCTCTTTGGATGAGCGCGGCCGGTTTCCCGTGCCCATGGACATCCGCAAGCTCATGCAGGACCGCGGCGATGTGTCCTGGGCGATCACCCGCGGGTTCGACGACGCGCTCTTCGTTTATCCCGAGCCCAAGTACCGCGAAGTGATGGGCCGCCTGAAGGACGGCGGCATGGACCCCGAGGTGCTGGCGTTTCTGCGCCACTTTGGGGCGGCCTCTTTCACGCAGCTCGACGGCCAGGGCCGGCTGCTGGTGGGCGCGCCGCTGAAGGACTACGCGGGTTTCCTGCGCGAGGCGATTTTGATCGGGGTGGGGGAGACGCTGGAGCTGTGGAGTGTCGCCGGCTGGAAGGCGTACCAGCAGGGCCAGAAAGACAACTACAAGGCTGTGGCGGCCGGGCTGTTTGGCCGCCGGACGAGGGACTGCGGGCAGACAACGGATGAAGGGAGCACGGGATGCTGAACGTGGATCGGCTGGAGAACGGGGCTGTGACGGTGCTGCGTCTTCGCGGCGTGATTGACGAGGAGGGTGTCGCCGTGCTGCGGCTGGCGCTTTCCGGGTGCCTGCGCGACGGTCGGCACAAGGTGGTGCTGAACCTCGCGGGGGTGGGGTTTGTGAGTTATCTGAGCATGGCGGTGATTCTGGAGCGGCTCGGCCAGTTCCGGGCGGCGAAGGGCGACCTCAAGCTGGCCTGCCTGAGCCTGTACATGCGCATGCTGCTCCGGCAGATGGCGCTGACGCACCAGTTTGACTGCCACGAGACCGAGGTGCAGGCGGTTGCAGGGTTCTCCGCCCCCGTGGCGGCCTGAACACCCGTTCCGGAGGGACCATGGCCGACACGAACGGCGGCGCCGCGCCCCATGTCCCCGTGATGCTGCGGGAGGCGCTGGAGTGGCTGGCGGTTCGGCCGGACGGCCGGTATGTGGACTGCACGGCGGGGGCCGGGGGGCATTCCGCGGCGATCGCGGAGCGGCTCACCACGGGCCGCCTGCTGGCGCTGGACCGCGACCCGGCCGCGGTGGAGACGGCGCGCCGCCGGCTGGCGCCCCACGGGGCCGCCGGGGTGGTGCGCGCCAATTACGGAGAGTTGAAAGAGGTGCTTTCGGGCCTGGGCTGGGGTCCCGTGGACGGCGTGCTGATTGACGCGGGCGTTTCGAGCATGCAGATAGACACGCCGGGGCGCGGGTTCTCCTTTCAGGCGCCGGGGCCGCTGGACATGCGCATGGACACCACCTCCCCGGTCACCGCGGCGTCGTGGCTGGCGGGGACGACGGAGGCGGAGCTGGCGCGGGTGCTGCGTGAATACGGCGACGTGGGCCCCGCGGGCCGGATCGCGCGGGCCGTGCTCGCGCGGGCGCGCGCGGGGCGCATGGAGACGACGGAGGACCTGGCGGCGGCGGTGCGCGAGGCGCTTCCCTTTGTGAAGGGCGACCCCGCCGAGACGCGCACCGTGTTTCAGGCGGTCCGCATCGCGGTGAACGACGAGCTTTCGGCCCTGCGCGCGGGCGTGGGGCAGGCGCTGGAGGCGGTGGCGCCCGGAGGGCGGGTGGTGGTGATCACGTTCCACTCGGGCGAGGACCGGATTGTGAAGACCCTGTTTCGGGAGGCCTCGAGGCCGGTGGTGGAGCTGCTGCGCGACGGGCGCCGGGGGGCGGCGTTTCCGGCGCGGTTCCGCCTGCCGGTGGCGCGGCCCGTGGTTCCGGGGGCCGAAGAGGCGCGGGCCAACCCGCGCGCGAAGAGCGCGCGGCTGCGTGTGGCGGAGCGGCTCGCCGGCGGCGACGAAAAGGAGGCCTGAGCGGATGTACAAGGGATGCAACAGCACGCAGGTGCGGCAGGCGCGCTACGGGTGGGTGGCCTGGGCGCCCCTGGTGGTGTGCCTCTTCGGCATGATGACCTGGGACGCGGCCCTGAACCTCCGGCTGCGCCGCACGGACTATGAGTTCCACAAGGCCGACACGGAGCGCAGAAACACCGTGCGCCGCCTGGACGAGACCCTTTCCCTTGAGGCGCAGATGAAGAGCATGGAATGGCTGTCGGCGCAGGCCGCGGCGCTGGGGCTCCGCACGCCGGCGCTGGAGCAGGTGCAGGTGGTCCGGATGGACACCCTCTTCGAGCTTCCCCTGCTGCTGGACGCCCCGGAGGTGCTGCCGCCCTTCGCGGCGCCGCCCGCCCCGGCGTTGCCCTCCCCGGCGCACACGGCGGAGGGCATCCCCGGTGCGCTGCTGGCCGCGGCGCCCGGCCCGTCCGCTCCCACTGCCCAGGCGCCCGACGCGGCGCCTGCGGCCGCCGTTCCGCCAACGCCGGCGGCTCCGTCGCCGCTGGACAAGTCCCTGGACGCGCTGATGGCGGACCTCTAACTGAAAACCATCCGGGGGAGGCCTGAACATGGGCTATAAAAAATTCTCCTTCAAGTCGCCGATGCTGCTTGGACTCGACAACCTGCCGCCGGGAAAGCCCCAGCAGCGGGCGGCCTGGGCCGTCTTCTTCGGTTTCGCCGCCGTGGCGTTTGTGCTGGTGCTCCGGCTGCATCTGCTCCACTTCACGCCGGGGGAGAAGCTGCTCGGGGAGCAGCAGTTCCATGTGGTGGAGATTCCGATCACGGAGCCGCGGGGGGAGATTTTCGACCGGAACGGCGTGATTCTGGCCACGAACCAGGAGGCCCCCTCGCTGTGGGTGGACCCGCGGGAGGTGCCGGACGACCGGCGGGATGAGGTGGCGGCGCTGCTTTCCGAACGGCTCGGCCTGTCCCCCGAGGACGCCCTGGCCGCGCTCGCCAAGACCGGGAAGGACGGCGGGGTCCGGAAGTTCGCCATGCTTAAACGCTGGATCACGGACCTGTCCGAGGAGGAGGTGAAGCGCCTTCAGGAGGAGACCGGCGGCGCGGTGCGGATGGTCAGGGAGACCATCCGGCATTACCCCCACAAGGACGCGGCGGCGCATCTGCTGGGCTATGTAAACCGGTCGGGGGAGCTGTGCGAGGGGGTGGAGAAGGCGTACAACGCCCACCTCAAGAGCCGCGCGGGGATGCTGCGCGCGCGCGCGGACACGCGCCGCCGCCCGCTGTCCTCGGAGACCCTGGACTACCGGGAGGCCGCGGGGGGCGAGCTGCTTCAGCTCACCATAGACCTGAACATCCAGCACAATCTGGAATCGGCCCTCGACGCGCGCATGGCGGAGACAGAGGCGAAGGAGGCGATGGGCGTCGTGATGAACCCGAAGACGGGCGAAATCTACGCCCTGGCCAGCCGTCCGGCGTTCAACCCGAACGAGTACGACAAATACCCCGCCGAACTGCGCAAGAACCGCGCGCTGGTGGACGTGTTCGAGCCCGGGTCCGCCTTCAAGATTGTGACGGCGGCGGCCGCGCTGGAGCATGGCCTGGTCACCCCCAACACCATGATCAACTGCGAGGGGGGCCGCTTCAACCCCTACGGGCACTCCATCGGCGACTTCCACAAGCTCGGGGTGGAGCCGTTCTGGAAGTGTTTCGAGGAGTCGAGCAACATCGCCATGATCAAGGTGGCCGCCATGCTTGGCGAGGAGCGCATGGAGGAGTGGATCCGGCGTTTCGGATTCGCCGCGCCCACGTCCCGCGATTTCCCCGGAGAGAGCATCGGCCTCTTCCGTCCCCGGAGCAAATGGTCCAAACTGAGCATGGGCGCCCTGCCCATGGGGCAGGAAATCTCGGTCACGACACTCCAGCTTGCCCGCGCCTTCGCCGTGCTGGCCAACGACGGGCGCGTGGTGGAGCCTTACTTTGTGGAGCGCGCCGTGGCGCGCGACGGCCAGGTCACCTACCAGCACGAGCCCGTGGTCTCCGAGCGCATCCTCTCCCCGCGCACGGTGGAGACGATGCGCATGCTGTGCCACCAGGTGGTGCTTCACGGCACCGGGAGCGCCGCAAACATGATGGAATACCGGGCGGGCGGCAAGACGGGAACGGCGCAGATGGCCAAGGCGGGCGGCGGCGGCTACGACGCCAACCGCTACACGGCGGTCTTTGCCGGGTTCGCCCCGGTGCGGGACCCCCAGATCGTTGCCGCGATTGTCGTGCAGGAACCCAAAATCCGCCTGAGGTATGGAGGGTATGTGTGCGGCCCGGTCTTCAAGAAGGTGGTCGGCGAGGCGCTGGCCTCCATGAACGTGCCCGGCGACCCGGTCACGGACCCGGAACTCGTCGCCAAGCATGAAAAGGAGAAGGAGAAGGCGGAAAAGGAGAGGCTGGCGAAGAATCCGAAGGAAAAGACCGCACCCGCCAAGCCCGCCGAAGAACCCCAGGAAACGGACGAGGCCGGGGATCCCGACACGGCCGCCTTTGTCCCGCTAGACGAGTCCCTGTCCGCGATGATTACTCCGCTGGACGGTCTGGAGCTGGTGGCCCGGAACATGGGCGACCGGCTGGAAACCTCGCTGCCGGACCTGGCGGGACTGACCAAGCGCCAGGCGCGCGAGCGGCTGCAGCGGCTGGGCGTTCCCATGGACGCGCAGGGCGAGGGGTGGGTGGTGGCGCAGAACCCGCCGCCGGGCACCGCGCTCGGCGAGGATCTTGTGTGCAGGCTTGAATTCGCGCGGAGGGGCGCGCCCCTTCCGGCGGAGGACACGGCAAAGCAGGAAAATGAACCGCAGCCAGCTATGTGAGGCGGCCGGCATTCCCTTCCAGGAAGGGCCGGACATCAGCGCCACGGGCGTCACGGAGGACTCCCGCAGGGTGATGCCCGGCCATGTCTTCGCCGCGCTCGCGGGTGTCCATGCGGACGGCCATGACTATGCCGCGCGCGCGGCGGAGGCCGGGGCGGCCGCCGTGCTCGGCGGGCGTGAGGGGGTCGGCGAGCTGCACGGCATTCCCTATCTGCGCGCGCCGGAACCGCGCCGCGCGACAGCGCTTCTCGCCCAGGCCTTTGCGGGCGACCCGACCCGGCGCCAGTGCGTGCTCGGGATCACGGGCACCAACGGAAAAACCAGCACCGCGCACCTCGTGCGGGCCGTGCTGGCCCGCTCCGGCCGGCCCTGCGCCAATTTCGGCACCATCGCCTACCACATCGGCGGGGAGACCCTGAGCGCCCCGCACACGACGCCCTTTCCCGAGGACCTGGCGGCCATGTTCGCCCGTGCCCTGGCCGCCGGCGACCGCCATGTGGTCATGGAGGCCAGCTCCCACGCCCTCGACCAGGAACGGGTCGCCGGGGTGAGCTTCACGGCGGCGGCCTTCACCAATCTCACCCAGGACCACCTCGACTACCACGGCGACATGGACCGCTACCGGGCGGCAAAGGGCCGCCTTTTCTCCGCGGTCACGCCCG
Organism: Candidatus Hydrogenedentota bacterium; assembly: GCA_033813475.1. Classification (GTDB taxonomy): domain Bacteria; phylum Hydrogenedentota; class Hydrogenedentia; order Hydrogenedentales; family CAITNO01; genus JAAYBR01. The sequence goes on along the minus strand of JAPXRP010000030.1, from coordinate 11,403 downwards.
ACCCGGCCGCCGAATGGCCCCGCTTCACCGTGGTGAATGCGGAGGACCCGGCGGCCCCGTATTTCCACGGGCTCAGCGCTGTTCCCTGCCACGCCTACGGCGCGGGGGGCGACGTGCGCGCCGAGGGGGTGCGCATGCTGTTCTCGGGCACGGCGTTCCGGCTGGTTTCCCCCTGGGGCGCGGCGGACCTGTCCATCCGCCTCGCGGGCATGCACAACGTGTCCAACGCCCTTTGCGCCGCCACGCTGTGCCTGGGGCTGGGCTTGGACGCGGCGGAGGTGGCGGCGGGGCTGGAGTCCCTCGACAAGGTGGACGGGCGCTTTGAGGCTGTCCACGCGGGCCAGCCGTTCCATGTGATTGTGGACTACGCGCACACCGACGACGGCCTGGCCAACGTGCTGCGGGCGGCGCGGGCGCTCTGCGGGAAGCGCGTCATCACCGTGTTCGGCTGCGGCGGCGACCGCGACCGGGGCAAGCGTCCGAAGATGGGCGCCGTGGCCGCGCAGCTGTCCGACTTCTGTGTGCTCACGTCGGACAACCCGCGCACCGAGGACCCGCACCGCATCCTCCTGGACGTGGAGGTCGGGCTTCAGCGCGCGGGGAAAACCAAGGGCGACGACTATCTGGTCATCGAGTCCCGCGAGGAGGCCATTCCCACGGCCGTCTCGCTGGCGCGGCCCGGGGACCTGGTGATGATCGCGGGCAAGGGCCACGAGAACTACCAGATCATTGGCACGGAACGGCGTCACTTCGACGACCGCGAATGCGCCCTGGCGGCGCTGAAGGCGCTCGGCCATGGATGACCGGAGGACACTGGCGGATTTGGCGGGCGCGCTGGGCGTTCCCGCGCCGGAAGGCGCGGCCGCCGTGGCCCTGTCCGGCGTGTCCACCGACACGCGGGCCCTTGCGCCCGGGCAGGTCTTCTTCGCCCTCAGCGGCGAGAACTTCGACGGCAACCGTTTCGTCCCCGCGGCCTTTGCCGCCGGGGCCGCCGCCGCGGTGTGCTCCGTCCCCTCGGAGGGCGGCCCCTGTCTGACCGTCGCGTCGCCGCTGGCGGCGCTTCAGCAGTACGCATCATGGCACCGCGCGCGCCGCCGCGCCCGGGTCTTCGCCCTCACGGGCTCCTGCGGCAAGACGACCACCAAGGAGCTCATTGCGGGCCTGCTGGAAACCCGGTTCCAGGTGACGCGCACGCGGGGCAACCTGAACAACGACATCGGATGCCCCCTCTCCCTGCTGGAGATCGGGTTGGACACAGACTTCGCCGTCATCGAGATGGGCGCAAACCACCCCGGCGAAATCGCGCAACTCTGCCGGATCGCGCGGCCCGACGAGGCCGCCGTGACCCTGGTGGCCCCGGCGCATCTGGAGGGTTTCGGGACCATTGAGGACGTGGCCCGCGCGAAGGCGGAGATCATGGAGGGGCTGCCGCCGGACGGCGTCTTCTACGTGAACGCGGACGACCCGCGCTGCGCGGCCATGGGAGAGCGGCACCGGGGGCCCAGGGTGGTGTATGGCAGCCGGGGCGACGTGCGGCTCCTTTCGGCGGCGTTTGACGCCTCCGGAGAGCTTGTGCTTGAGATTGACCCCGTGGGCCGGCTGGTCCTGCCGCTGCGCGTGCGCGCCTACGCGACCAACGTGCTGCTGGCGGTGGCCGTCGCCCTGCGCCACGGCGTGACGGACATCGAGGCGCCCCTGCGGGCAGCCTGCGCCCGCCTGGGCCGGTTCCAGGAACTGCGCGTGGGGCCGCTGACGGTGCTCAGCGACGTGTACAACGCGAACCCCGCGAGCATGGCCGCCGCGCTGGACGCGCTGCGCGACCACCCCGGCGGCGGCGCGCGGATCGCGGTGCTGGGGGAAATGCGGGAACTGGGGGAGGCCTCCCCGGCATTACACCGGGAACTGGGCGCGGCGGCGGGGGCGCGGGGGGCGGCCCGGGTGCTCGCCCTGGGCGAGCACGCGGCGGACATCGTGGACGGCGCGCGCGCGGCGGGGGTTCCCCTGGCGGAGACCTTCGCGGACCATGCGGCGGCGGCGGCGGCGGTGTTTGGCGCCGCGGCCCCCGGCGACGTGGTGCTGGTGAAGGGGTCGCGGGGCATCCGCATGGAGTTGTTCACAGAGGCGTTGAAAAGGCTTTACGGCGTGGAGTGACGCCCGCCCCGGCGGGCTGGAAAGGACGGCGCGGTGTTCTATTATCTGGCGGACATGCTGATGTCCCGCTTCAGCGTGCTGAACGTGCTCACCTACCACACGGTGCGCGCGGGCGGGGCGGCGTTCACCGCGTTCGCCCTCACGCTGCTTTTCGGCCCGGCGATCATCCGCCGCCTGCGCGAGATGAAAATCGGCCAGATCATCAAGAAGGACCACGTCGCCGACCTGCACGCCCTGCACAAGGGCAAGGGCGGCACCCCCACCATGGGCGGCATCATGGTCATTCTGGCCACCGTGTTCGCCCTGGTGCTCTGGGGGCGGCTGACCAACCGGCTGCTGCTCGCCTCCACGCTGGTGTTTCTCGGCCTGGGCGTGGTCGGGTTCCTGGACGACTACATCAAGCTGAAACGGAAGCACAACGACGGCCTGAGCGCGCGCGCGAAGTTTGCGGGGCAGATTCTTGTCGGCCTGCTGCTGGGAACCTACCTGTACTTCAACCCCGTCACCGTGAGCGCCTCCGCCGTGTACCCGCGCGACATCATCGGCTGGGAGCGGCTGGAGACGGTGTTCACTGGCGCCGCGGAGGGTGGCGGGGGCCTCGCCGCCCGGATGTGGGAGCGCTTCCCCGAAAAGGTGCGGGAGCGCCTGCTCGCCGCCCGCGGGCACGCCTCGCTCGACGAGGAGGACCGCCGCGCGGTGCTGCTCGGGCTGAACGGCGTGCTGCGCGACCGGGGCCTACACGACGCCGGGGCGTGGACGCCCGAGACTCCCACGCGGGAGCTAACCGACCTGCTGGCGCGCGGGTTCCCCGCCCTGTCGGAGAAGGAGGTGGTGCGGGCGAACCGGCTCCTGCTGGAGGCGGCGTTCCCCGACGCCGTGGCCCAGAGCCGGCCCGACCTGCACACCAAGCTGGGCGTGCCGGGGTTCAAGGACCTGTTCATCCCCCTCGGATTTCTCTACGTCCTCTTCGTGGTGCTGGTCGTGGTCAGCATGTCCAACGGGGTCAACCTGACAGACGGGCTGGACGGCCTGGCCGCGGGGGTCTCGGTGATCTCCATCATGACCTACGCCGCCATCGCGTACATCGTCAGCCGGGCCGACTGGTCGCACTACCTCTTCCTGACCTATGTGCCCGAGGCGAGCGAGCTGTTTGTGTTCGGCGGCGCGCTGCTGGGCGCGGGGCTGGGGTTCCTCTGGTTCAACAGCCATCCCGCCGAGGTGTTCATGGGCGACACGGGCTCCCTCTCCCTGGGCGGGGCCATCGCCGCCCTGGCGCTGCTCACCAAGCAGGAGCTGCTGCTGCCCATCGTGGCCGGCATGTTCGCCCTGGAGGCCCTGAGCGTGGTGATCCAGGTCGCCTCCTTCAAGACGACCGGGAAGCGGGTGTTCCGGATGGCCCCGCTGCACCATCATTTCGAGCTGCTGGGCTGGGTGGAGACCAAGGTGACCATGCGATTCTGGATCGTCGCGCTGCTGTTCGCGCTGATGAGCCTCGGAACCCTGAAACTGCGGTGAAAGGCGGCGGGACGTGGACTGGATGGAAACAGGACTGAAAGGAAAACGCGCCGTGCTGGTGGGCCTGGGGAGGTCCTCCGTGGGCGCGGCGCGCCTGTTGCTGCGCGAGGGGGCGGCGCCCTTCATCACGGACAACGCGGACGGGGACCGTCTCGCGCCGTGGAAGGCGGCCTGCGACGCCCTCGGCGTGCCCTATGAGACCGGCGGCCACGGCGACGGCGTCTTCGCGTCGGCCGACCTGATCGTGCCGAGTCCCGGCGTGCCCGCAGCCCTGCCTCCGTTGGAGGAGGCCCGCCGCCGCGGGGTGCCCGTGGCGGGCGAGCTGGAGCTGGCGTCGCGCTTCTGCGCCGCGCCGATGCTTGCCGTCACCGGCACCAACGGCAAGACGACGGTGACGGAGCTGCTCCGGTCCATGGTGGAGGCCTGCGGAGCGCGCGCCGCGCTCGCGGGCAACAACGACACGCCCCTCTCGGAGGCGGTGCTGCTGCCCGAAACGCCCGACTGGGTGGTGGTCGAGGTCAGCAGTTACCAGATGGAGACGGCGGACCGCTTTCATCCGCGCGTGGCGGCGGTGCTCAATGTCACGCCGGACCACCTCAAGCGCCACGGCACCCTGGAGGCCTACGCGGCCATGAAGGCGCGCGTCTTCGCGCGCCAGGGCGCGGGCGACGCGGCGGTGCTCAACGCCGCCGACCCGCGTGTGGCGGCCCTGCCCGTGCCGGAGGGGGTGCGGCGGGTGCCGTTCAGCGCGGCGGGTCGGCTTGCCGACGGGGTGTGGACGGAGGGGGGCGCGGTGTTTCTGGGGGCGGACAGGATCATGGACCCCGCCGACAACCCGCTTCCCGGGGTGCACAACCTGGAGAACGTGATGGCGGCGCTGGCGGTGATGGCGGGGGCGGGCCTGCCGCTGGACCGCGCCGTGGCGGCGCTGCGCGCCTTCCGGGGGGTGGAGCACCGGATCGAGTTCGTGCTGCGCGACCCGGAGCGGGGCTGCGACTACTACAACGACTCGAAGTCCACCAACGTGGACAGCCTGCGCGTGGCCCTGGAGAGTTTCGACCGCCCCGTGGTGCTGATCGCGGGCGGACGGGGCAAGGGCGACGACTACCGGCCCCTGCGGGAGACCGTGCGCCGCCATGCGGTCCGGCTGGTGACGATGGGCGAGGACGCCCCGGCCCTTGAGGCGGCCTTCGGGGACGTTGTCCCCGCGGAGCGCGCGGACGGCATGGACGACGCGGTGCGGCGCGCGCGCGCGCTGGCCGCGCCGGGCTGGGCGGTGCTGTTGTCGCCCGCCTGCGCCAGCTTTGACCTGTACAACAACTTTGAGGAGCGGGGCCGGGACTTTAAGCGCGCGGTGCGCGCGGTGTGCGGCCTTCCCGCGGAAGAGACTCTGGAGAGAACCCCATGAAACGCGAGACAACCATCCTGGTCCTGACCGTGCTCAGCCTGTGCGCCCTGGGGATGCTCATGGTCTTCAGCGTGAGCGCGGTCCAGACGGGGGGCCTGTGGACCTTTGGCAAGCACCTCATTGCCCTCGTCATCGGGCTCCTGCTGTTCCTCGCGGCGCTGAACACGGACTATCACCGGCTCGGCGAGGAGCGGGTGTTCCGCGGCATGATCGTGGTTTCCATCGCCCTGCTGGTCCTGGTGCTGCTGGTGGGGCGGGTCACCGACGGGGCCACGCGCTGGATCAAGGTGGCCGGGTTCAGCCTCCAGCCTTCCGAGCTGGCGCGGTTTGCCCTGATCGTGCTGCTTTCCGTGAAACTCACCCAGCATCAGGCCCGGATCAAGCAGTTCTGGGTCGGCTGCGTCATCCCCATGCTGACCGCCTTTCTCTTCTGCCTGCCGGTAGTGGCCCAGCGCGACGCGGGCATTCCGGTCATGATGCTCCTGACGGCGGGCGCCATGGTCTTTGTCGCGGGGGCGCACTGGGGCTACCTGTCGGCGGCGGGGGTGGCCGGGGCCGGCTTTGTTTTTGCGCTGGTCAAGTTTGCCCCCCACCGGCTGGAGCGCGTGATGGTCTTCCTCGACCCGTGGTCCCACCGCAAGGACGGGGGGTGGCAGCTCATCCAGTCCATGTCCGCGTTCGCGCAGGGGGGCATGTTCGGGAAGGGGCCGGGGGCGGGCGAGCAGAAGCTCGGCTACCTGCCGGCGGCGCACACGGACTTCATCTTTGCGATGATCGGGGAGGAGCTTGGGTTTGCGGGCACCCTGCTGACCGTGCTGGCTTTTGTCGTGCTCGCCTGGGCCATGCTGCGCATCTCCATGAACGCCCCCGACATGTTCGGCTCCCTGCTGGCGGCGGGCTTCTGCGTGATGATCTGCGCCCAGGCCTTCTTCATCATCGCCGTCACCCTGTGCCTGCTGCCCACCAAGGGCCTGCCGCTTCCCTTTGTCAGCTACGGCGGCACCTCGATCATGGTGTGTCTTGCGGCGGCGGGGGTCGTCGCGAACGTCGGATCCCAGGCCGTCGCGGAGCAGGGGGCGCCGGCCGCGCACCGGCGCCCCGCGGCGCTGCGCGGCGGCGGGGCGCTTAAGGCGGGCGCGTGAGCGCCCCCGGAAAGGAGGCGCGGCCATGCGCGTGATGATCACCGGCGGGGGCACGGGGGGCCACACCTCGCCCGCCGTGGCCATTGTGGAGGAGTTGCGCCGCCGCGACCCCCGGCTGCTCATCCGGTGGGTGGGCCGTTCCGGGGGCATGGAGGAGACGGTCAGCCGCAACGCGGACGTGCCGTTCCGCGGCGTGCCCGTGGAGGGGTGGTCCCGGCGGAAGACGCCGCGCATGGCGTGGACGCTGGCGAAGCTCGCCTGGTGCGTGTTCCGCTGCGCCCTCCTGCTGCGCGCGTTCCGGCCCCGGGCCGTCGTCGGCGTGGGGGGCTATGTCTCCCTGCCGTTGGTGTGGGCCGCCCAGCGCATGGGCATCCCCACGTTTCTCCACGAGCAGAACAAGCGGCTGGGCATGGCCAACCGGCTCTGCGCCGCCCGCGCCACGCGCCTGTTCCTCAGCTATCCTGACACCATCGGCAACTTCCCCGCCGACCGCGCGCGGGTCGTGGGCAACCCCGTCCGCTCGGGGTTCATCAACGTGCCGCCGCACGGGGAGGCGCTGGAACGTTTCGGCCTCGCGCCGGGGGTGCCGGTGGTGCTTTCCTGCGGCGGGAGCCAGGGCGCGCGCACGCTGAACCGCGCCCTGTCGGAGGTGGTCGGGCGCTTCGCGCCGGACGAGCTTCAGTTTTTGTGGATGACCGGCAAGTCCGACGCCCCGGCGGCGCGCGAGACGGCGGCCAAGGCGGGGCCGCACGTGCATGTGTTTCCGTTCATTGAGGACATGCCGGCGGCCTGCGCCGCGGCCGATGTCATCGTGAGCCGGGCGGGCGCGTCGAGCACCGCGGAGATCGCCGTGCTGGGCAAGCCGTCCATCCTCGTGCCCTACCCCTTCGCCACGGACAACCACCAGGAGCACAACGCCCGGGCCTTCGAGGAGGCCGGGGCGGCGGTGCTGGTGAGGGACGCCGACTGCACGGCGGACCGGCTGGAGGCGCTGCTCCGGGAACTGCTGGCCGATCCGGACCGCCGCGAAAAAATGGGCGCGGCCGCCGTGTCCCTGGCCCATCCCCTCGCGGCGGAAACCATTGTCGAGCAGATCATCGCCGACATCTACGGCGGAGGCGCGGAGGAATAGCCCCGTCCGCGCCTATTTCGGCAGCAGCCGCAGGGTGTGGCGCCGTCCCGCGTCCACCTCCCCGCGCGTGAAGCGCGCCCGCCGGGTCTGTCCCGCCATGAAGAGCGGGGCCTGGTCGCCGTAGTGGGGGCTCTTCCAGTGGCCGGAGTTGCCCGTGGGCAGCACCAGGTCCACCTTGGGGGCGCCGTCCCCCGCAAAATCCACCACGCGCCGGGTGGAGGGGCCGCCGATCACCTCATAGTTGCCGCCGGAGCCGAGGCTGGCCATGTTGTTGATGGTGTTGCGCGCGCCGGAGGCGGGGAACGGGCCGATGTTGAAGGGTGCTCCCAGCACGGGCACATACCCGAAGGGGTGGCGGAAGGTCATGGTGTGGATGTCACCCCATTTCCATGCGCGGGGGTCCGCCCCGAGCCGCCGCTCCAGAGCGGACACGGCGGCGCGGAAGGCCCGGTGCAGCATGTCCTCCCGCGTCTCCACCGCCGCCGTCCGGCGGTCGTCCCAGAAGGGCGTGTCCTCCCGGGTGACCAGATACCGCAGGAACATCCAGCACTCGGGCAGGGCGATGTAGTAGTCCAGGGACTTGCCGTCGGTCACCTCGTCGGCCAGGGCCGCGCGGATGATGTGCTCGGAGAGGTAGGCGAAGAGGGGGGCGCCCGGGGACGCGGCGTCGTGCCGCAGGTCCCACGCCTCCAGCAGCGCCAGCGCCTCCGCCTCCACGCGGCCCAGGGTGTCCCGCCGCTCCCGCAGCACGGGCAGCACGGCTGCCAGCACCGGCGGCGCGGTGTGACTCCGGTCGCCCATCTGCAGGGCGAGCGCGCCCGCCGCGTCCCACTTCTCCCGCTTCTGGAGCTCCTCCCGGATGAGGGCGGCGCGGTCCGGCGGCTCCCAGTTGCCCTGGAGATGCGGCAGCGGGCCGACGGGCTTCACGGTGCTCAGGTTGTTCGCCGTGACGATGAAGCCGCATGCGGGGTTCTTGAGCTGGGGGTTCTGCGCAAAGGGCAGGAAGCCCCGCGGCTCGTCGCGGCCCGACGCCCCGTCGAGCAGGGACTTGTGGTTGACATGCTCCGGCCGGACCACGATCTTTCCCGCCGCCCACCAGGCGATGTTCCCCTCCGTGTCGGCGTAGGAGATGTTCAGGCCGGGCGAGGTGACAAGGGCCACGCCCCGCTCGAACTCGTCCAGGGTTTTCGCGCGGTTCAGCGCGTGCAGCGCCTCCAAATCCGTGTAGGGCACCCGCTGCCAGACCCAGCTCATGCTGATGTCCGGGCCGGTGTATCCGTTCGCCAGGCGGAAGAGATCCGTCACGACCGGGCCGTGCGGCGTGACGCGCACGTCGAAATGGGCATCGGGGCCAAAACGCACCGCGATGGTCTGCGGGACCGTCTTTGCCTCCGTCCATTCGCCCTTGTGCATGACCCGTCCGGGGTCCGCCGGGTCGAACTGCTCGCGGAAGAGGTCTATGTCGTCGTTGCAGAACATGGTCAGGCCCCAGGCAAGCCGCGGCGTGTGCGCGATGAGGGCCAGCGGGATCGGGGGGAGGTACAGCCCGTGGTTGTCCACGTCCCCGAAGGTGAGGTGCGCCTCGTACCAGATGCTGGGGTTGGTGAAGCCGATGTGCGGGTCGTTGGCCAGCAGGGGTTTCCCCGTCGTGGTGCGCGACGGGCCGAGGACCCACGAGTTGCTCCCGAGCGCCCCGCCCCACAGGGCGTTCACGGCGAACAGGGCGTCCAGCAGCGCCTTGGCCGCGTCCTGCGGCGCGGCGCCGGCCCGTTCCCGCTCCGGCAGGGGCAGGGGATGATCCCGCACCCAGGCGGCGGCCTCCTCCGGCGTCTCCATGATCGTCTCCGGCGCCTCCTCCAGGGCGTAGCCCGGGAAGAGCAGGTCCACCGGCAGGTCCGGGTGGCGCTCGCGGAGGACCGAGGAGAACACGTCCACGCGCAGGGCGTCCGCGAAGGTGATCGGCAGGATCGCCGCCACGGTCAGGCTGTCCGCAAGGGTGAAGGGGCGCGGCGCGATACCCAGCACGCCAAACTCGAAGGGGAGGGGCCCGTCCTCCTGGAAGGCGTTGACCCCCGCGCAGAAGGCGTCCGCCACCGCCGCGACTTCGGGGCTTTCCGCATGGATGCGGCGGGCCGTCTCCTCGGCCTTGTCGCGCAGAAGGAACATGCGCGCCAGCCGGTCTATCTTCACCAGCGGCGGTCCCAGCAGCGCCGCCAGCTCGCCCGAGGCCGCGCGGCGCATCAGCTCCATCTGGAAAAGGCGGTCCTGCGCCATGACGTAGCCCAGGGCGAAATGGGCGTCCCCTTCGCTTTCCGCGCGGATGTGCGGCACCCCCCATTCGTCGCGGACGATCTCCACCGGGGCCGCCACCCCCGCGCGGAGTTCCCCGTCCATGGGGGGGATGTCCCGTTCCGCGGCGCGGTTCAGCCACACCGCCGCGCCCCCGCCCAGCGCGGCCAGCAGCACGGCCGCGCACACCCCAAGCACAAGAAGACGCTTTGCCCACCGTTTCATGGCACCGGACCCTCTCTGGCCTGCGGCATGGTACCCCAAGCCGCAGGGTGGTTGCCATGAGCGCGCGGTTGCCGGGGGTGTTCCGACGAGGGATTGCCGCGTCACCCAGAGATTTGGCGGGCACGAGATGGCTTCGCTACGCTCGCCATGACGCGGGGAACGCAGTCTTATTACAAGACCGCCGTCTCACCCGTCATTGCGAAGGAGCGCCAGCAACTGACGCAATCTCGTGCCCGCCAATGCTTCGGTCTGCGGCTGTCTTATCCGGCAGCTTGGACGCGCGCGGCGGACCCCGCCGGGTTGACCGCCGCGCGGGGATTGCCGCACAATGGGGCCGGCCGGGCACGGCCCAAGGAAAGGCGCGCTGCATGGAATCATCACGTCGGGACTTTCTGAAAATCGCGGCGGCGGGGCCGGTGGCGGCGGCCGCGGGGGCGCACGGCGACGAGGCGAAGGTGGACGGGATGTCGGGGGCGACGCAGAAATACCGGGAGGCGGCGGGGCTGGACAAGCTCAAGGGGGAGCTGCCGAAGGGGAAGATCGGCTCCATGACCCTGAGCCGGATCATCATCGGAAACAACCTGATCGGCGGGTGGGCCCATTCGCGCGACCTGATCTATGTGCCCGATCTGCTGAAGGCCTACCACACGGACCCGAAGGTGTTCGAGACCCTGCACATGGCCGAGGCCGCGGGCATTGACACCATGTGCGTCATCAACGCGCAGGCGGACCTCTACCGGAAGTACCGCGAGAACGGCGGGAAAATCCAGACCATCTGCCAGACGTACCCCAAGCCCGACGACGTCACGGGGGACATTGACCTCGCCATAGACAACGGGTTCACCACCATATACATCAACGGCGCGGTGGGTGACCGGCTGACCCGGACGAACCGGCTGGACGTCATCGCGGCGGCCGTCGAGCACATCCGCAAGCAGGGGTATCCGGCGGGGATCGGCGCGCATTCGGTGCAGGTGCCCATGGCCTGCGAGGCCGCCGGCATCGTGCCGGACTACTACGTCAAGACCTTCCACCACGAGAACTACTGGTCCGCCATCCCGCGCGAGAACCGGCGCGAGTTCACCGTGGACGGGCATCCCCAGCCGGGGCACAACGACTGGCACGACAACATGTTTGACCTCTTCCCCGACCAGACGCAGGAGGTCATGGGAAAGGTGAAGGCGCCGTGGATCGCCTTCAAGGTGCTGGCCGCCGGGGCGATCCACCCGCGCGACGGCTTCAATTTCGCCTTCCAGAACGGCGCGGACTTCCTGTGCGTCGGCATCTTCGACTTCCAGATCGTGGAGGACGTGAACATCGCCATTGACGCCCTCGCCGCCACCAGGGAGCGTCAGCGCCCCTGGTACGGCTGAGTCCGCGCGGCAGGGCAATCGCATCAAAATCCGTGGGTACTTGTTGGATGAAGTCTGGTAATTGCCCGTGGCACGCCCTCTTCAACGCTGAAAGCGTTGCCGAATATAGCCCAGGCCAGGCCGCCGCCCGAAGGGCCAGGCCTGCCCTGGGTTACCGGGACGTAAGGA